>JBEKUT010000268.1:0-9731 GCA_049514735.1 Bryobacteraceae bacterium | reverse complement strand
CGGCAGCAGGAATATCTCCACGCCGACCGCACTTGGGGCGCCAAGCATGCTGGAGTTTTGCGTCCGCGGCCCGTGGCATATTTCTCGGCCGAATTCGGACTCCACGAATCCATCCCCATTTATTCGGGCGGCCTCGGAGTGCTGTCGGGCGACCATATTAAGAGCGCCTCCGATCTTGCCATTCCACTGGTCGGCATCGGGCTGTTCTATGGACAGGGATACTTTCTGCAGCGCCTCGACATCAATGGCTGGCAGCGCGAGGAATATCTTCAGACCGACATCAATCAGTTGCCCATGGAGCCCGCTATCGGGAGCAACGGCGAGCCCGTGATGGTGCAAGTGGAAACGCGCGGCGGATCGCTGCGGGCCAAGGTGTGGCGGATGAAAGTGGGGCGCTGCGATCTGTTCCTGCTCGATTCGAACGTGGTAGGAAACGCGCCCGAAGATCGCGAATTGACGTCTCGTCTTTACGGCGGTGATGGACGTGTCCGAATCCGGCAGGAGCTGTTGCTCGGCGTCGGCGGTTTCAAGGCGCTGCGGGCGATGGGCATCACGCCGGGCGTCCTGCACCTCAACGAAGGGCATAGCGGATTTGCGGTGTTGGAAGCAATTCGAAGCCGCATGCAGGATGAAGGCATCGGTTTCGACGAGGCTGTGCGGCGCGTCTCGCGCGAGGTGGTTTTCACCACGCACACGCCGGTACCGGCCGGTCACGACCGTTTTCATTCCGACCTCATCGAAGAGCATCTCGGGCCGATGCGTGAGGCGCTGGGACTTTCTCTCGACCGGCTGATGGCCCTCGGCCGCGAGAACCCGGTGAACCACGACGAATCCTTTTGCATGACGGTGCTCGGCTTGAAACTCTCGCGCCGCGCGAACGCTGTCTCGGCGCTGCACGGCGAAGTATCGCGCGCCATGTGGACCGGTTTGTATCCGGGCAAGAGCGAGGACGCCGTGCCCATCGGCCACATCACGAACGGCGTGCACGTGCCATCCTGGCTCGCTCCGCAGATGTTCCGGCTCTATGATCGCCATCTCGGCGCGGGCTGGCACGAGCGTAGCGGCCACGCCAGCAATTGGGAACGCATCGAAAACATCGACGATGGCGAACTGTGGGAGACGCACCTGAGCTTGAAATCGCGCCTTCTCGATTTTGTGCGGCGGCGGGCGATTGAACAGGCACTGCGGCGTGGCGAGCCGGCGGAAACGCTGCAGCGACTGGGGCGCGTGCTCAATCCCGATGCGCTGACCATTGGTTTTGCGCGGCGCTTCGCCACTTATAAACGCGCCAACCTGGTGCTCGCCGATTTGGAAAAGCTGGCGGCGATGGTGAACGATCCGAAACGTCCCGTGCAGTTTGTTTTCGCCGGCAAGGCGCATCCGCTGGATGAACCCGGCAAGCGCGTGCTGCAGCAGATCGCGGAGTTGATGCGCGATCCAGAACTGGGAGAGCGTTTCGTTTTCGTCGAGGATTACGACATTAATGTCGGGCGTTACCTGGTGCAGGGCGTCGACGTTTGGCTGAATAATCCGCGGCGTCCGCTGGAGGCATCGGGGACCAGCGGCCAGAAAGTGGTGTTGAACGGCGGCTTGAATCTCTCCGTTCCGGACGGCTGGTGGGCGGAAGCCTACGATGGGCTGAACGGCTTCGCCGTGGGCACCGGCCGAACGCATTCACGAATGGATGTGCACGATACGCGCGATGGAGATGAGTTGTATCGGACGCTGCGTGAAGAAGTGATTCCGCTGTTCTACCAACGCGACCGCGACGGCCTGCCGAGGGGTTGGATCAAGCGCATGAAGCGAACCATCCGCACGCTCGGCTGGCGCTTCAACGCGGATCGCATGGTGATGGATTACACGCTCAAATGCTATGTGCCCGCGGCGGGAGGCACCTCGAGCGATATGAGCCGGGTGTCGTAGAAGCGCCGCGAGATTATCGGCGGGTTTGCGCTCCGTGACCGTCGCGGCTCGGAGAGGAAGCGAGTCATTCGTGCCGCAACGCGATCAGCGGGTGCACTCGAGCCGCACGCCTTGCGGGTATCCAGGCGGAGAGCAGCGCCACAACGAGGAGGATCGCGGTTACGGCGAGGAATGTAGAAGGATCGCCCGGCGCGACCTCGAATAGGAACCTCGTAAGTACACGCGTCACTGCCAGGGCGCCAAGCGTGCCGATGACCACTCCGCTCCCTGCCAGAATCAGCGTGCGCCGCAAAACCATCCAGAGAACATCCGATTCGCTGGCGCCCATGGCCATGCGGATCCCGATCTCATGCGTG
This sequence comes from Bryobacteraceae bacterium, assembly GCA_049514735.1. Taxonomy (GTDB): domain Bacteria; phylum Acidobacteriota; class Terriglobia; order Bryobacterales; family Bryobacteraceae; genus JAICMB01. The sequence continues at coordinate 7,452 of JBEKUT010000268.1, read as the reverse complement.
CGCTCCGCCACCGCGGATGCCAACACACCGTAGATCCCAACGGCCGCAAGCAGCAGCGCCATCACCGAAAATATGCCGAGCAAGCGTGTCTGCGAGCGCGCCTCCACGATCTTGTCCGAAATAATATCCTCCATCGTGGTCACCGACTGAGCCGGTAGTTGCCGATCGATTTGATGGATGACGGCGCGGATTCCCGAAGCCATCGCCGTTGGGTTTTCCGCCGTTTCGACCACGAAGTTCATGTGATTTAAAAAGAAAGGCTGGTTTATCTGGAGGTATGGCTGATAGACGCTCGCGCTGGGCGTGTCCGTCAGGTTCTGCTGCCTCACGTCGGACACGATGCCGACAATCGTGAGCCAGTTTCCCGATTTGGGATGGTCTTCCATCGAGATCCGTTTTCCAATGGCGTCCCCTCCCGGCCAGAGCTGGCGCGCCACGGACTCGCTGATAATGACGACTCCTGGTGCGGTCGAGTTGTCGCGTGCCGTAAATTCACGGCCACTGAGCAGCCGGATGCCCATGGTGTGAAAATAGCCCGCGCTTACCGCCGGTTTGTCCACAATGAAACCGCGTGGCACGCGCCGTCCATCTTCGAGTTGAAAGTCACCGCGTAGGAACTCGGGCCTTAACGGTATCCAGTTCACCGCGGCAACGGATGCGGCGCCGGGCAGCGTAGCGAGCGACGCCAGCACCTGCTCATGGAGAGCCCGCATCTTCGCGGCGGTAGGATAGCGCGAGTCCGGCAGATCGATGGTGGCCGCGATAATATTCGACTGCCGGAAACCGGGGTTGACAGAACGCATTTGCAGGAAGCTTCTGACCAGCAAACCAGCGCCAGTAAGCAGAATCAGAGCGAGGGCAACTTCCGCCGTTACGAGAGCGCCGCGCAGCCGTTCGTGCCGTCCCGTGACGGTTCGCCCTCCCTCGTTCACCGCTTGCGCCAACTCACGCCGGGTCGCTTTGAGCGCGGGCGCCAAGCCGAAAACGAGGCCGGTGATCAAGGAGAGGGTGAACGCGAACGCAATCACCCAGACATCGATATGAATTTCGTTAGCGCGTGGAATCTTTCCCGGCGGCAGAAGCGCCAAGAGCGCTCGCACGCCAGCGATGGAAACAAAAACACCCAGTGCTCCGCCCGCCAGGGAGAGCAGCGTGCTCTCCGCCAGCAACTGACGCACTAAGCGCCAGCGGCTTGCGCCCAGAGCCGCGCGGATGGCGATCTCCTGCCGGCGGGAGGCGCCTCGGATGAGCAGCAGGTTGGCGAAGTTCGCGCATGCGATCAGAAAAACAAACGCGACGGCGCCAGCGAAAATGAGCAGTAGCTTTCGCACATCGGCGACAAATAGCTCTTGAAGAGGAAGAATGCCCGTCACAAAACCATGCTCTCCTTTGCTGCGCGGCCGTGTGGCGGCAAATGTTTGTAGTTCCGACTCGGCCTGTCGGGGCAGAACGCCGGGCTTTAGCCTGCCGATCACCGGACGCATCCAAGAGTTATGCGTGGTGACTTGAAGTTCCATTCGCTTCCACAACTCCGCGTCCTCGAATGTGAAACTCGGCGGCATCACGCCGGCAACGGTGTTGCTGACGCCGTCGAGCGTTATCGCTTTACCAGCTATCGTGGGATCTCCGCCAAAGCGGCTGCGCCAGAGTTGGTCGCTTAGCAGCACAACATTTGTGTCTTCAGGAAGAAAGTCGTGCCCGAGGGCCGGGTGCACGCGTAAGACAGTTAGAAAACCCGCCGTGACTTCCAAAGCGTTTACCGCTGCGGGATCTCCCACGCCTGTCAACGTGTAACGCTCTCGATTGAAAGTGGCGATGTCTTCGAAGGCCCGGTCCTGGGGGAGAAACTCGACATAATCGCGGTCCGACATGCTGGTCCCCGATGGGATAAACGGATCGTTCTTTGGCATGTACGAGATCAGGAAAAGACGGCCTGGATCGCTGAATGGCAGGGGCTGGAGCAGCACGGCATTGACGATGCTGAAGACGGCCGAGTTGGCGCCGATGCCGAGGGCGAGCACCAGCGCCGCGATAACCGTAAATCCCGGCGCTTGAATCAGGATGCGGAACGCGTGACGTGCGTCTTGGAGCAGGTCCTGCAGCCAGCGGACCCGGCGCGCATCGCGGCACTCTTCTTTTCGTTGCGCAATTCCTTCCATGGCACGTAGAGCGTCGTAGCGCGCCTGGTCCGGCGTCTTGCCCAGGGCAATTCCTTCTGCGATTTTATGTTCGAGGTGAAGTTGCAACTCCTCTTCCAGTTCCCGATCCATCTGGCTGCGGCGGAAGAGCGAGCGCAACCGCAGCGGAATTGTGTAAAGCCAGTGCTCGACGCGCATGTTTAAACCTCCTTCAGGCGCACCACCGCCGTTATGGCTCCGGATAAACGCTTCCAGTTGGCCGCTTCTTGTGCAAGATGGCGGCGTCCCAGCCGCGTGAGCGAATAGAATTTCGCGCGGCGTCCCAGTTCGCTGGTCTTCCATTCGGCCGCGATCCACCCCTCCTGCTCCAGCTTGTGGAGCGCGGGATAAAGCGAGCCGTCGCTGACTCGCAACACGTCGTCCGAGACCTGGTTCAGACGTTGACTGATGGCCCAGCCGTGCATCGGCCCGAGCGCCAGTATTTTGAGTAGAAGCAGGTCGAGGGTGCCTTGGACGAGATCGGAAGGTTTACTCATTGGGCGCCATGCCCTCGCTAACCGATATCAATATTACACCGGCATGTCCTCGGTAAGCAAGGACAATATTATTTCACGAGGAAGAGAGTGCGCTGAGGCTAAAGAAGTACTTTCCGCTCGCGTTGGTTGCCGCTAAATCAGGCTGCGCATCGTGCAGGGTTCGACCTCTGCCAGTTCGAATCCGGCTTCTCGAAGCAGTGACGCCAGGCGGCTGGGTAAGTACGCATCCGCCAGATGCTCCTCCCGGGCATGAAACATTTTTTCGGCCCGCGCCCGGTTTTCCGCTTCCCACGCCAACGAGGCCAAGTCGCCGCAACGCACGCAGCGCCGCTGCGATGTCAGGCACGTATTCGTAGACTTGAACGGCGGCTGCGGCGTCAAACGTTGCCGTCGGAAACGGTAATCGATGGCGTTCGCTTCTTGGAAGGTTAGGTGGGATCGTCCGGTGCAACGGCGCTCGGCGAGAGCTAGCATATCTAACGCCGTTTCGCCTTGATGAAGATCCAGCAGCGCCAGGGCTCGTCGCCGCCGCGCCAGCGCCAACGGCAGCATATAGGCGGCCTCAGGTCCACGGGCGGCGGTGTCATGCCGCCCAATGGGATTGTTGCGAAGGTGGTCTACAAAGCCGGCGTTGGATCGGCCCAACTCTGCGACGCTACGATGGCGGACAGCACGCTAAGTCCAGCATTGAAAAGGCCGCTGCCCTGAAGAGCAAGTATGATTGGGCAACCGCTCCCTACCGGCCACGGCTCGGTTATGGTCTCTACCGGCTCGGTTACGGTCTCTACCGGCTCGTGACGTATTCGCGGTAGCCGGCGAACACGGGGACCCATCCTTGTTCCTAGCTCTCGCGCGTTTCTCCCAACCGCTGTGAGTCAGCACGACTCTGGCGCCTGCAGGGGCGGGCGAGAAAGCGCATTGGCAAAGAACGATCAGCGATGAACGTGAAAGTTTCCGTAATGAGGATTGATGGCGGCCGCCCTGCCGAGAAAACGCTGGCTCTCACTCGATTGGCCGGCGGCTTTATAAATGGCCGCGGCTTGCTGAAACAGCTCTGCATCGGCCGCGCCGGAGGATAACGCACGACTCATCCAGTCAAGCGAGGCATCGATTTCGCCGTTTCGAAACAGGGCCCACGCGAGAGCCGCCTGGGTGGAAAAGTTTTCTCGCAGTTCCAGGTCCATGCGCGCCCATTCCGCCGCTGCCGCGCCATCCTGGCGAACGTCGGCGTAAAAGTCGGTGAGATGGTGATAATAATGCACGTCGCCACGCTTGGCCGAATCGAGATAGGCCGAGAGCGCACGCTCAAACCAAGGCTCCGCTTGTCCCGCCTCTCCCATGAAGACATAAAGCTCTCCGAGAGTCTGCTGCAATTCCGGTTTCGGCGTCCGCGAAATCACATCCCGATACAGTGCGGCAGCTTCATGAAACTTCCCTGCTGCGGCAAGAGCCTCCGCAATGTGCTCCTGGATCAACCAATAGCCGGAATAAGCCATGTCGGCGCGCCGGTAACGATCCGCCGCGTCTTCATAACGTCCTTGAGCCATGTTTAAGACGCCGCGCTGTAGCTCAACCCAACTAAAGGAACGCATCTCCTTAGCCGTGAGCTCGTCTTCGGCCTCAGCGTATAACCGATCGGCGAGCCCCATGTCTCCCATCTTGCCGTGATAGTGAGCCAGACGGGCCAGATTGTCCCAGGTCCTGTCTTCTTCGATGAGCTTCTCGTAGGTCTCGCGCGCTTCCCGATAGCGGCCTTGCTGGAAAGCGAGATCCGCGAGGATGGACCTGGCTTCGAAACGTCCGGGGAGTTTAGGCGCCATCTCGAGATCCCGATGCACCGCGGCGAGGCGATGAAATCGAAAATCGAGGTTCGCCTTCAGGAGGCAAAGGTCCTCTTTAGGCCCAAACTGCGAGATCGCGGCCGAAATGACGGCTTGGGTCGCTTGATAATGCGCGGCGCTTTCGGTCAGAGTCGCGCGGTGATACAGACGATAGGCAAGCCTGGTCTGCTTCTCGAGATCGGTGGGGGATTGGCGCAGACTCGCCTCGAGAGTGGCGATATCGTCATCCGTTCTGTTCCGCTCCAGCTCGAAATCGGTCAGCTTGGCGGCTATCGAAGCGGTTACCATGGCTCGGCGAGATAAGGAAAATGGTCCAGAAACTCACCATCGTTCCGCAGCGGGTTGGGCGGCGTCTTGGGAACGATCGGCGCGTTGTCCCATAGAGACTGATCGTTTAACAGGTCGATGTGATACTTCTTGCCGTTGAACTGGGCTGTCATATCCAGAAACATCGCCAGAAACCGCGTTGCCACCTGATCTTCCAGACGCCTCCCGAACGGCCACGTGCCATTCGTATCCATGTCTATGGCACACACGTTGGGCACGAAGATCTCAAAGGGCCGCCGCAGCGGAATAGGCAATCCACGGGGGTTCCAGCTATCATCGGGCATATTCAGTTGCTGGAAGAGAGTCTTCTTCACGCGCGGGAATGCCTCAACCACCAGCGCATAAGTCTTGAGCACGGAAACTGGGGAATTGTCGTGGTCGAAAGAAGTCTGGAGCCCAAGAGCGCTAATGGACGGGCCAAAGCCCCATCCGAGATGGGCGAGCCGTTTTACGAAATGAGGTCCCAGCCAGAAATTGTTGGCACCAAATTGGCGATCGTTTTCACGCTCGCTTAAGGCGGCGTCGGCGAACGGCTGGCCATCGGTGTCCACCAGTTTGTACTTGACTAGTTCGTCGTCCAGCTTGCTGGCGTGGAGCAAGCTGGCGGGATGCTCCAGCACGGAGGGATGGTCCGGAATGTCGGGGATCTTGTGCGAGGCTTTCAGCACCCAACTCTCGCCCCAGGTGTTGACGATGCGGTTCTCGGCGGGCGCCGGAGTGAGGAACGCCGTGGGCATCTCGAGCACGATGGTGTTGACGTTCTTGCCGGCTTGCGCATCTATGCCGCTGTACACGAAGCGGAAGTTGCCATTGGCGTCCTTCTTGAATTTGTTGCCGTTCCAGGTCCAGGGGCCGGGTGGAAGATCGAGCTTGACGCCGTTGCCATGATTGGGATTGGCGGGATTGAAATTGAAAAGGTCGTTGCCATCGAGCTCCAGCAGAGTTTTGGGGATGGGAAGCTCGCGCGCCTCCGTCATAGTGTGAGGAACATGGTAGAACTGCGGCGCATAATTGATGGAACGGAAGAAACCTGGCAGGTCGTTGAAGAAGGCGTCATCGCGGCCGCCGATAAAAGCTTGAATGGAGTGGCCGCCGGGCGTCGGAATCGTAAGAACCTTGTTCAGGTCCATCTGTGTGGAGAAGGAGCCTTCGGGGAAGCCGATAAACTTCACCGTGGCCTTCTGATCGACGCCGATCGTCACGCGAACTTCGGCCGTCTTCAGCTCTCCGAGATACTTTTCTTTGATCGCGTCGAAGTATTTGAGCAACGCTTCCAAGCTAAAGTCTCCCGCAGCCGGGGGAGCCACTCTGGGGTGGGCGGCGATCTGAATTCGATAGAGCATGTCGCTGTCGAGGACGCCGGCAGATGGTACGGCGCCGAAAGTGAGTGCGATTACGACCTTTTCACCTCCCGAAGTATCGCTGCTGGGAAAGCCAAACAGGTCGTACAAATCCGCCGCGCTGTGATCGATATCGGAAAAGATCGAATTTACGGCATTGGGGTCGTTATGATCGGCCACGGAGTCTCCTTTTTGAAGAACACGCGCAAAACGGACCGCGACCTGCTTTGCGCGCCGCACATAGCGGTCTAGAGTAACAGCAAACTTCCCCATAATCCAGAGGGCCACCAAAAATAAGGTGTTTTCCGTAGAAGATTATGTAAGATCGTTCACTCATAAATGACGAGATCAAATTTTCTCCAGGCGTGATATACTTCACGGCGAACTTTCACATGATGTAGTTAACTTTGCGTCGAGATTCACGGCGAAACATGGAGAGGGAGATAATGTCCGCGACGATCCGCAATGCGATGAAGCTTTTTGCGGCAGCGTGTGCGCTGTTGCTTATGGGTTGCAACCAACCGCCCGGGAGACCGGGACATGTCCAGGACGAAGCGCTTCTCGTGAAGCGGATGTATAACTCCTTCCCGGCTGCCGGCGAAGATTATTTCCATGCCATGGATGGGGGCATCAAGCTCTCTCCCGCGGAAGTCCAAGGCCGCAATACCTGGATCGTCTGGACGGGGGGCAACGATCGTTTCTGGGACGGAATTACGGCGTCGAGCGCGGGCGCGCTCGATTTCCTGAAAACACTTTCTTCCTATCCGGGACTGAAGGCCAGCCGCGACAACCGCTGGCGATACCTGGGTCTGGTGAACGAGCCTTGCTTCGTGAAGGCCACCGGCCCCGATCCGCAGCGTTTCAATCTCTGGCTCGATAAGCGCGTGACCGGACCGGATTGCCCGCCCGATCCGTTTGAAGACGAGAAAAAATATCCAGGCGTCGCGACCGGAGCGCGGGGAAAGACGGAAGGGCTGCCGGTGGGTTCCTATTATGGGTGGGCCAGCGGTATCGCCGGACTGCGGTTATTTCCGAATCCCGCGTTCGACGAAAAGGCGGCGGCGAAGTGGCGCGAGGCCAATACCGCGACGACGCAACGATATTATTCCGACGCCAGCTATTACCAGTCGAAGGATCTCATCAAGCCTTACCGCGTAGGCATGTCGTGCGGATTTTGTCACGTTGGACCCAATCCCCTCAAACCTCCGGCCGACCCGGAACATCCGAAATGGGAAAACCTGAGCTCCAATGTTGGCGCGCAGTATTTCTG
>JBEKUT010000267.1:0-9761 GCA_049514735.1 Bryobacteraceae bacterium | reverse complement strand
TGCTGCGCGCGGTCAAAGACGGCCACGATACCGTCTTCGAGAAAGGCGCGCTTCTCAGCGGCCATGTAACCCAATTGCATCGCGATGCCGGCGTCTATCGCTTGGGAATTTCATTCACCGGCTTGTCGAGTGAAGAAGGCCGCGGATGGGGGCGGGCGGCAAAACGCTCATTTCATGGTGACTGCCGTGGCGATTGCAGCGCGCCGGTCAAATCTCCATTTCAAGCGAAAAGCCTCTCAATCTCAGAACCGGCTATCGCATCGCTCTACGCAGCCGGTTGCTACAATCCGGTAAATGATTCAATTCGTCCTCGAGACGGATCGCGCATTGCTGGACGGCGCATTCCGTTTTGCTCAAAAGCAAGTGCGCCGGTTGATCGAGCACGACCCCGGTTTCTATCCGATGTACACCGTCAACGGGAAATGGAAGCACGAAGGTCCCGCGTGGACGCACTGGTGCGACGGCTTCCTGCCCGGCCTGATGTGGATCTTCGAACGCCGCGGACCGGAAGGCAACGGCGACGCGAAATATTGGATGGAGCAGGCTGTCAAATACACGAAGCCGCTCGAACCCCGCCAGGATGACCGCGATGTCCACGATCTCGGCTTCATTTTTATGTCCACGTACTATCGCTGGTACAACTTGACGCGGGACGCGGCCGCTAAAGAGGTCGTGATTGAAGCCGGCAAGACGCTGGCGTTGCGGTTTCAGGAGAAAGGCCAGTATCTCCGCTCCTTCGTCGGCGACAATTCGCTCTTCATCGACATCATGATGAACGTCGGCATCATATTTTATGCCGCGCGGGAAACGGGCGACCGGCGTTTGCGCGACATCGCCCTGCGGCATTCCCTCACCACGCGGCGGGTGCTGGTGCGCGGCGACGGATCGACGGCACACGAAGGAATTTTCGACAACGAAACCGGGGAGTTCCTCCGGCAGACCACGCAACAGGGATATCGCGGAGATTCCTGCTGGTCCCGCGGCTTGACGTGGGCCCTTTACGGCTTCAGCGTCGTCTACGAATACAGCCGCGATCCGCGGTTCCTGGAAACGGCCGAGGCGTGTGCCGATTACTATATAACCCACGCTAATTCCGATGGCGTCCCACCCTGGGATTTCGCCGCGCCTAAAGATAGCCGCAAACTGCTGGATACTTCGGCTGCCGCGATTGCCGCGTCCGGGCTGCTGCGCCTGTGCAGGCTACTGCAGGATGGGGTGAAGGGCCACATGTATTGGTCCGCGGCGATGCGGATTTTACGCACCTTGTGCGAGAAGCACCTTGCAAACAAGGACAAAAAGTGGGAAGGGATACTGCGGGGCGGGGTCTATCACGTGCATAAGGAATTGGGCGTAGACGAATCGGTGATGTGGGGCGAATACTTCTTCGTCGAGGCGCTGGATCAGGCTTTGTCGCAATTGAGTATTTAACGTAGCCTTGAGGACGCTTCCAACGTCTGACATTAAGACAGGGGTGCGAGGTAGCGCGTAGGGAGATAACGGGTAGGGAGAGCGGAGCTATGGGCCTCGAGTCTTGGGACTCCAAGACAGTACTGAGATCGTATCTTCGGGAAGGCCTATCGGCGTTATACTGTAAACGGTCGCAACCTAGGGGTAAGTCATGGTGGCGCGGGCATTCACGAAGCGATGTATTGTTTGGAATCTGTTCCCGATCCTCGTAGTGACAACAGGGTTGCTCGCACTGCGGGCCGACGACACCAAGGTTACAATTGAGCCCCGCACCAAGCCCCCCGCCGCGGATGATAAGCCGTCTGATGGCCTCGCGGATCGCCGGGGCAGTATTCGCATCGATACGACGCTGGTCCAGGTGAACGTGACGGTAACAGATCCTCTGAACCGGTTCGTCACCGGCTTGGAAAAAGAACATTTCCGGTTGTTCGAAGACAAAGTTGAGCAAAAAATCTCGCAGTTTTCGAGCGAAGACGCCCCTTTATCCGTCGGACTGGTATTCGATACCAGCGGCAGCATGGGGAGCAAACTCCAAAAATCGCGCGAGGCCGTGGCGCAGTTCCTGAAGACCGCCAATCCCGAGGACGAGTTCTTCCTGATCGAGTTTAACGACCGCCCGCAGATGGTTGTGCCGTTTACACCCGACACGGACCAAGTGCAGAACCAGCTCACGTTTACGCAGTCGAAGGGGAGAACGGCGCTGCTCGACGGCATCTACATGGGAATGAACACCATGAAGAAGGCCCGCAATCCCCGCAAGGCGATTTTGATCATTTCCGATGGCGGCGATAACAGCAGCCGATACACGGAGAGCGAAATTAAGAACGCAGTGCGCGAAGCAGACGTCCAAATCTATGCAATCGGAATTTATGAGCCAATGGCGTCCCGCGGACGGACGGCGGAGGAGATGGCGGGACCGGGTTTGTTGAGCGAACTCGCGGAACAGACCGGGGGCCGGCATTTTCCCGTCGAGAACTTGAGCGAACTGCCCGACGTCGCGGCTAAAATTGGAATTGAGCTGCGAAATCAATACGTGCTGTATTACTCACCAAAGAACCAGGGACGTGACGGCAAGTATCGGCATGTCAACGTCAAGCTCGTGCAGCCGCGAGGATTGCCGCCGCTCAAAGCTTTCTACCGCCTTGGTTATTATGCGCCTACCCAGTAGCTTGTTTGTCCTTGCGGCAGCAGTTGTGGCTGCAACCGGACAGAATCCTCCACGCCCTGACCCCATTCCCTCGCCGGGGGAAACGCCTACGTTTACGTCCGAGACCAAGCTCGTCATCCTGCCCGTAACGGTCTCCGATAAGAACGGCAAACTCGTACCGAACCTTCCCCAGAGCGCCTTTAAGGTGCTCGAGAATGGCGCGGAACAGCCGATTAAGGTCTTCAAGCGCGAGGACGTGCCAGTTTCTCTCGGCATCATTATCGACAACAGTGGCAGCATGCGCGACAAGCGCGTCAAAGTGGAGACTGCCTCGGCCGATCTGGTGAAGAACTCGAACCCGCAGGACGAGGTGTTCGTGGTCAACTTCAACGATGAAGCGTTCCTGGATGTGCCGTTTACGAACGACATCAAGAAGCTGGAACAAGGGCTTGCACGTATCGATTCGCGCGGCGGCACGGCCATGCGCGACGCCATTTCCATGTCGATCGATTATATGAAGGAGACCGGCAAGAAGGAAAAGAAGGTGCTGCTGGTGGTCACCGACGGGAACGACACGGCCAGCACCGGCACACTGGAAAAGGTCGTGGCGAAAGCGCAGCGCAGCGAGATTCTGGTGTACGCGATCGGGCTCTTAAACGAGGAGGAGCGCCGTGAGGCCAAGAAGGCGAAGCGCGCGCTCGATGAAATGACCACCGCCTCAGGCGGGCTGTCGTATTATCCCAAGGATCTTACCGACGTGGATAAGATTGCGCTGCAGGTGGCTCACGAGATCCGCAACCAGTACACAATCGGTTATACGCCGACCTTGCAGGCGCTCGACGGCAGCTTCCGGACCATTAAAGTGATGGTGTCCGGGGCGGGCCGCAGCGCGTTGGTCCGCACGCGCACGGGTTATTACGCGACGCCGGAGACGGACACCAAAGGCGCGCGCATCACGCGTTCATCCGAGTAGATGCTGGCGTTTCTTTTGAAGGCGACACGCGGCTATCGGCTGCGGCCCTGGAAAAGCCCGTACCTGCGGTGGCGCATCGAGACCTATTGGGGCCTGCCTGCCGACGACATCGGGTTCAACGAATTCTGGCAATTTGTGTGGACGCGGCGTCGGGATCTGATGCGTTTCGCCCGCTGGCACGTGAACTAAAAACGCTCGTTCACGATATGGTCGTTCCGTTCCGGCCCGGAGTGTATGGGAGTCTAACCCACCTGGTCCTCAATAAAATTGGTATCCCGCTCGGGACTCGAACCAATAATCTGAACGTTCGTCGGTGCGCCGCGGATCAGACGTAGCGTCTGCTCACCCTCATCGGCTACTAAGGCATGATGCTGGCGCTAGGACTGGCGGCATGACCGGTTGCGGAGACGGCGTCCGATTATGCGTTTTCTCACATCGCCGCGAGTTTGATGTAGGCGCGCCGGCTCTCAGTCAGGAGGTCGCGAGTTCGAGATCTGCGACCAGTCAAGTCCAAAGCGGTTCAGGTATTTCCGCAATCGGTCGGCGTCATTCGTACTCGCCTTGCGGCCACGAGAGGCACTGAAGAGCTGCCGGCCTGCATCGGAAAGCGATCTGCACTGGCGGCACACATCTATAACGTGGGCTACCTGGACGCGGTCGAAGGCGTCCATTTCAGCCAAGCGATCGGCGCCGACCAGTGAGCGAAGCTCGTCCCGCGGGCCGTTGCCGCGCGGGTCCGTCCATGAATGGGTCAGGCGTTCTATTTCTTCGTTCACAACCTCGACCGAGATTCGACCGCCGAGACTTAGGGTGGCCATGCGGGCTACAGCCGCATTCAAATCACGGAAGTTCCCTTTCCAGGCGGCACCTGGAGAGAGCGCGAAGTCGAGAAACTTCTGTCGCGCCTCTTTGCTGAATGTAATGCGGTTGCCCGTCTTCCGGGCGTACTGGTCGAGTTCGAATTGCAGGTTGGGCTCGATGTCCTCGGGCCGTGAACGGAGCCCCGGCAGTGAAAACGTCCACAAATTGATGCGGGCCAGCAAGTCTTCGCGGAAGCCGCCGTCCCGGACGGCCGCGAACAGGTCGCGGTTGGTCCCGGCGATCAACTGAAAATCGCTGTGGCTCTCGCGGTCCGATCCGAGCGGAAGAAAGGTCTTTTCTTCCAAGGCGCGGAGCAGCATCGCCTGTTCGTCCGACCCGAGTTCGCCGATTTCATCGAGAAACAGCACGCCCCCGTCGGCGGTTCGGAGCAATCCGGGGCGATCCTTCAACGCGCCGGTGAAAGCGCCCTTGGTGTGGCCGAAGAGCGCCGACATAGCGCCGTCTCCGCGCAGGGTGGCGCAGTTGACGTCCACGAATTCGCCTTTGACCGCGTGGCGTACCTTTTTCAGTTCGTAAATGCGGCGGGCCAGGCGGGATTTGCCGGCGCCGGTCGGCCCCATCAACAAGAGCGGATCGTGGGTGGCAATCGCGACCTGCTCAATCCGGTCGATCAAGCGGTTGAACGCCGCGTTCCGCGTTTCGATGCCGCCCTTCAGGTACGAGACTCCTTCTCTTTGCTCCTGTTGGAACCTCGAAGCAATGCGGTCGTACCGGGACAGATCGAGATCGATGACTTTGGTCTTTCCCGGCGCGCTGCGATCTCGATCCGGTGAACATTGCAGAAGCCGGCCAGGCAACCAACGCGATTCGGTGAGCAGGAACAGGCAGATCTGAGCAACGTGCGTGCCTGTGGTGATGTGGATCAAGTAGTCTTCGGAATCGGTGTCGAATGGGTAGGCGCGGGCGAAGTTGAAGAGCGACTCGTAGACTTGTTCGAAGTCCCACGGATCGGCGAAATCAATTACGTGAAGGCGCATCTCAGTCTCAGGCGACACAGCCGAGATGTCGCGGGTGACAAGTTCGGCGAGCGGCTTATCACGCGGTCCGTGAAGCAGCTCGAATCGTTTCACGATGAGGTCGGGTTGCCGGCAGAGCGCCACGGACGGGCGCCAGTTCTGCCAGCGATCGGGATGCTTGCCCATGTCGAGCGTCGTCCCGAGTAAACCGATCACAACCGTCGCTCGATCAGTCATAGACTATATTCTAACTATTTATCTATCCGTATCGATACAAATACTAGCCTGGGTTTGTAATCAGCAACTTACCGATGGCATTGCGACTGCAATTATATGAACCGAAAGCGAGGAGGACAAGATGGCAAACCGGAAAGTGTTCGCGAGCCTGCGGGACGAGTTGATCGCCAAAATAGACACCCTGAACTCCGAGTACGCTCCGGCGTACGCGCTCGCGCCGAAGCAAGCCCTGGCGCAATACGCCGCAACAGGTTGTTTCGGCCGGACCTTCTACGCGACGGCGGATGAACAACTGAAGCGCGTGCTTGAGTTGTGCGAAGCCGTCAATCTGCGGTTCGTAGCGCGAGTCGCGATCTACAGCCGGACGCAGTCGTTCATGAAGGACATGCCTGCGTTACTGTGCGCGTGGCTGGCGGCGCGCGATGCACGGCTGCACGAGTCTGTGTTCGCTCGAGTGATCGACAACGCGCGGATGCTGCGGACTTACATTCAGATCCTCCGTTCCGGTGTGGTTGGCCGGAAGTCCTTGGGAACCGCTCCCAAGCGACTGGTGCGCGAATGGCTCGCCAGCCGCCCCGAGGACGCTCTTTTCAGCTCCAGCGCCGGTCAGACTCCGTCGCTTTCGGACATCGTGAAGATGGTGCATCCGAAGCCGGCTGGAGATCGGCGGGAGGCATTCTACGGCTACATGCTCGGCCGTTCTTACGACGCGAACGCATTGCCGAAGCTGGTGATGCAGTTCGAGCGGTTCAAGGCCGGTGAGATCGCGGACGTACCCGATCTTCCGTTCATGCTGCTGTCGGCTCTACCGCTCTCCCCAAAGGATTGGGTGCAGATCGCAAAGAATGCTTCATGGCAGACCACGCGCATGAATCTGAACACTTTCGCTCGTCATGGCGTGTTTGAAGCGCCTGGCTTGGCGGACCTCATCGCGGCACGTTTGCGCGATGCGGGTGAGATTCAGCTGGCGCGTGTTTTTCCGTACCAACTGCTGACGGCGTATCGGAATTGCGATACGGCCGTCCCACAGCAGGTGCGGGACGCTCTGCAGAATGCGATGGAGTTGGCGATCGCCAACGTCCCGTCCATCGACGGCCGGGTCGTAGTGTGTCCCGATGTTTCGGGTTCCATGTCGAGCCCTGTGACGGGTTATCGCGCCGGTTCGACGACCAGCGTGCGCTGTGTCGATGTGGCCGCCTTGGTGGCTGCGTCGGTGCTGCGGAAGAATCAGAACGCTGTCGTACTGCCGTTCGAGCAGGCCGTTGTCAGCGTGGATCTGAATTCGCGCGATAGCGTGATGACGAATGCGGGAAAGCTCGCCTCGATTGGCGGCGGAGGCACGAACTGCAGCGCTCCGGTTCGTCTTCTGAATCAGCAAAGGGCGAAGGCGGACCTGGTCGTCTTCGTCTCGGATAACGAGTCCTGGGTGGATCAGAGACGCGGCCGGGGGACTGCGTTGATGGCGGAGTGGTCGGAATTCCGGCAGCGGAATCCGAAGGCTCGCCTGGTTTGCTTGGACATCCAGCCGAACCAAACGACGCAGGCTGCCGAACGTGGGGACATCCTGAACATCGGAGGATTCTCCGACCGGGTGTTCGAAGTGATCTCGGCGTTCGCTACCGGGCAACTGGAGGCGGACCACTGGGTCGCGCGGATCGAAGCTGTTGAGTTGTAATCGCGGGGCCGAATGCTGGCGGGACTACATTCTACTAACAATGCCAATGTCTCGACCAAAATCTTGTCGGCCCTTTCGTTCGATTAGCTGGCGAATGCCGGCGGGATTACATATTCCTTGCGGGTTCAACTCCCGCCTCTCGGTCGATCTTGGCCGAGAGAAGTTTGGCTGGGAAGAATCTCGTCAAGAATTGTCGCCGGTGAGATTGCTGGGACTGGGCTGGCGAATGCTGGCGGGAGTACATGGTACGCGCGCAAGCGCTAGCAGGTTCGAACCCTGCGGCTGGCCCTCCAGGTCGGTCATCTCTCGTCGAATGTTGTCGCCAGTGCGGAACGCCTGCGGCGAATGCAGGAGGAACTACATTACTCTGGAAATCCCGGTTCAATTCCGGGCTGCGTTTCAATAACGCAATGGTCTAACGGCCGGACGCCAGTGAGACGTTTCTCCATCGATTGTCGCCGCGGGCGTGGGCGGGAGAATCTTAAATTGTTTCGCGGCGAATGCCGAAGGAACTACATGGGTCCCCGGTTCGAGTCCGGGCTGCTCCACAATCATGGAGCAGTAGCTCAGTGGGTAGAGCAATGCTTTCTTCACCGATTGTCGCCGCCGATTGTCAGAATAAGAGGAGATCGAGATTCCAAAGATGCCCGATGAAGCGATTTCATAAGCAAGGAATAACAACATCGTAGGAGTTGAAATAAGATGACTGACAATCAAAGCACTACTATCCGGGGCCAATGGTGGCTGCCTACAAGTCCGGGCGATAAGCTTCTTGGCACATTGTCGCTCCTTCCCGGCAAAAGAGCTGCACTTGAAACGGAAGGGCGATTTTGGCAATATCCATGGGCAAATCAGAAACCCGGTGTTTCGGTTGCCGTCCGCTTTGATGACTTGTTCGAGTCCGCTCCAATAGTGCTCGGCGTCAGCTCGCAGGGCGAGGCCATAACTCTGCTAGAATGTCACGAAAGTCGCGCGGGGAGTGATACCTCTTCGCTCGACGCGAAGTTTGCATTAGTGGGAGCCGGATTCGAATGCGTTGAAGACGTAGTGCTCCAGTGCATTGAGGCACACCTTACTCACCTGGACAGTTGGAGTTCAGACTCAGGGTTCGCGATCGAGTTTCTCACGACCGGTGAGACGCGGATGGCGTACAAGAAGCCAACGGGCGTTTCCGCGACGGTCAGCTCCGGTCTCACTATAGGGATCGGATTCGATGTCACTGGTCCCATCTTCAAGCACCCCAACAACGAATTCCGAATGACGCAACGCGCCGTCGCATTCATAGAGGCAAGCGAGGGCTTGGGCCTTCACGAACTGTTAGTCCGTATGGATCGGTTTCGTAAGTTTATCGCTTTGGGCGTTGGAGCGCCGGTAGGAATAACGATGATCAGGGCCAGAAGCCCGAAAGTCAATCCGCACAAAACGTTCTTTGTGCACGCGAGCCATCTGGTCGCCGAGGATTCAGATGAATCACCGCGACGAAATGAAATGCTCTTCTCGTTACCTGACGTTCGCCATCAACTCGGAACACTTCTCGACCGCTGGGGAGCGAGGGAGGATCTGCTTGGCCCAGTCTACAACCTCTATGACGGCACGATTAACAGCCGCGCCATGTATGTCGAACATCAATTCACCAGTTTCTTCCAGGCAATCGAGTCGTACCATCGACGGACCGTAGCTCAGGCTGGCAAAGATCGCATCCCTGCCAAACAGCGGATGGCGACGGTTATCAGGGATTGCGATGCTCAGTGGCTGTTCAAGCAGCCCACTGATGACGCCATTGACGATCTCGTTAGCGTTCGTGACTATTTTACTCATTACCTGCCGGAGAGGGATCAGCGAGTGCCAGATATGGTCACCCTATACAACGACACAACGCGGTTACGGCTCCTATTGGAGATGGTGCTCCTAAAGGAGTTGGGCTTTAACAACCAGGAGATAACAAAAATGTTCAAGGTCACGCGTCGTCTTGAACGACTTTCTGTGACCAAGACTTAATCCAAGATAGACACCGAGCGCCAAGAATGACGAGATCGAGATGTCAGAGACTACCTACAACGTGATCGCGCCGGAGAGCGGCGTACCGGTGAAGGCCTGGACGAAAGGCGTTCCACTGGAAGACGCCGCGCGCGAGCAACTGCTGAATGCCGCGCAGCTTCCGTTCATCTTTAAGTGGATCGCTGCGATGCCCGACGTTCATTGGGGAATCGGAGCAACCGTTGGAAGTGTGATCCCGACCAAAGGCGCGATCATCCCGGCCGCCGTGGGTGTCGACATCGGCTGCGGCATGATGGCGGTGCAGACCAGTCTCAATGCGCGCGATCTCCCGGACAACCTGAAGGGCCTTCGCACCGCGATTGAGACTGCGGTGCCACATGGCCGGACGAATCACGGTGGAGTTGGCGATCGCGGCGCATGGCATGA
>JBEKUT010000266.1:0-9773 GCA_049514735.1 Bryobacteraceae bacterium | reverse complement strand
TCAAAATGGAACTTCTTCTGATAGTCGTAGGCGATCTTTCCTTCGATGTCGGGCATGACGTTTGGAACGGTGTCGGTCGCGGCGCCGGCGTCCAATTGCGATGCGTAGGAAGTCGAGAAGGCGGAAGGCAGCGTAACAGCGCCACCGCCGCCCGAACCGCCGATGGAAGCTTCGGGGTCCTCGGCCGCGAGAGCCATGGCCCAGGAGCTACTCGGATGATAGACTACGCGAACCCCCGGGGTTCGGGCCCATACGA
The DNA here is from genome assembly GCA_049514735.1 of Bryobacteraceae bacterium. Lineage (GTDB taxonomy): Bacteria > Acidobacteriota > Terriglobia > Bryobacterales > Bryobacteraceae > JAICMB01. The sequence goes on along the minus strand of JBEKUT010000266.1, from coordinate 9,517 downwards.
GACCCAACTGGTAATTCACGTCGATGTCCTGGCTATAAAAGATGTCAGCCGGCAGCGGGGAAATACCGGAGCGCCCGGGTGTCATCAAGCTCCACGACTGGCCACCCAGGAGTTCCCACTTGTCCTTGCGGAGATCGACCCAATAAAGGCGCAACCGGAAGAGGTAAGGGTGGCTGGTGACGTTGTAGTTATTCGATGTCGGGGCTCCCAAAAAGTCAGACTCCCAATAGCCCATGACATGGGTATCTTTGTAATCGCCATCGATGCGTGCGCCAATACGCGAGTTCTGATTGCTGAAGCGGAATTCGCTGAGGCGGCCGGTAGTGGTGTTGAGGTACGGGATACTTCCGAAATTGCTGCCAATACCGCTGCCAGGATTGGTGCTCCGCCAGGCGCTGGTAAAATCCATGAAGCCGACAGGCATTATGGTGACTGCGCCGAGGTGTACCTGTAGAGGCGCTTCCATGTCCGCGCCCGATCCCGGAGCCTGCGGCGTGATGGACGGCAGACCGCCCGTGGCTGGTGTGCCGCTGCCGCCACTCGGGACAATGGGCGTCAGGCTGGCGACGTCGCCCAAACTCTCCTTGGGGTGAGATAATAGCGACGCATTGCTCGGGGCGTTCGATCTACCCGCACCGGTTACGTTTTCGAGCATCCTTTTCTGTTCATCGAGGGAACGGCGCAGTTCCTCGATCTGCTTCTGCTGGTTGGCGAGCAGAAGTTTCAATTCCGTGACTTGTTCACTGGAAATCTGGTTCGCCGCGGGAGCGGGCTGTGTTATCGATGGACTGGCAGTGCCATCGTTCGATGAGTCGGCGGCAAACGATGCGACGCTGACGAGGCACAAGAAGCCGCAACACAGACTCGGCACTCGGCGGAATTTTCTGGTCATTGATCAAAGCTCCTAAAGTCAGGCAAAAAGTTGAATGCAAATCGAAGTGCAAAAAAAACCAAAGTTTTCGTCGGTGCGTAATCGAAAGCGTAAATAGGCGCTCGGCGGGCGACACTACACACCGCACTCGGATTGCCGCTCCTGAGAATAGCGGCCGCTCGTGTCCAGATCATGAAGAGGGCGTTACAAAATCGTGACTAGTCGGCGGGAGCTTCCGGAAGCGTAACGGTGAACGTGGATCCGCGGCCAAGCTGGCTCTCGACCCTGATCTTCCCGTCCATCCCCTCAATGACGTGTTTGACGATGGAGAGGCCCAGCCCGGTGCCGCCCACTTTGCGCGAGCGCGCCTTGTCGGCGCGATAGAATCTCTCGAAAATGCGTGGCAAGTCCTGGGATGGAATCCCGATACCCGTGTCCGAAACGTCGATGCGAACGAGACCGGCGTCTCCATTTCGAACCGAGACACGCACCTCGCCCCCGGCGCGGTTGAACTTGACGGCGTTTACCAGCAGATTCAGCAAGGCCTGCTCCAACCGGAAGCGGTATCCCATAACGTCCTTGTCCTGTAACTCTCCTGGAATGATGCTGACCTCGTTAGCGCGCGCCTCTGGCTCCATGGTTCTCAAAACGCTCTCCAGCACCTCGCGAATTGCGACACGCTCCGGCTGGCCCGGCAGCGCGCCGGACTCCAAGTCGGAAAGAATCAGCAAGTCCGCCGAGATGTTGTTCAACCGCACCGCGTTGGAGCGGATCACTTCCACGAATTTGCGATTTACGGCCGGCTCCTCAATGGCGCCTTCGAGGAGCGTGTCCGCGTAGGCGATGACGCTCGCCAGGGGAGTCCGCATTTCATGCGAGACGTTGGCGATGAAATCCTTGCGGACCTGCTCCAGCCGTTCGAGGTCGGTGATGTCGTGAAAAACGGCGATCGCCCCGCGTCCGGCCGCCGCTTCGAGAGGCGCCGCATACACTTCGAAAGACCGGCCGCTGGCCGCGCCTAACTTCAGGGCCCGCTTCGTGACTTTCCCGAACCGTATCACTTCGCCGACAATCGCGAGAATCTCCGCATCCCGCACCAGTTCGAGCAGCGGCAGCCCCTCGCGAAACGGCCGCCGCAGTCCTACCGCGCGGGTGATCGCTTCGTTGCAGAAGATGACGCGGAGATCCTTGTCTACCGCGAGCAGGCCTTCGCTCATGCTCGACAGGATGGCCTCGCGCCGCGCGGCTTCGATCTGCAGCCTCTTCACCGCGCCACGCACCTCCCCCGCAACCGCGGAAAGAGACCGTTCGAGCGAGCCGATTTCATCGTCGATGTTCAGTTCGAGCTTGGTCTTCGGCGGCGGACCTAACAGCCCGTCGGTGAGATGAATCAGTTCGCGGATACGGCGCGACCTGACGCGCGAGCGGTAGAGCGAAACGATGGAGGCAACAACCGTTACGACAATGGCTGTTCCCAGGACATAGGCAAAAGAGGACCCCACGGTTTCCGACTAGTATAGCTTGGGGTTCGGCTACATTCGCATAACAGGATTTTGCAAAATTCTATCCGATCGGATAGAGCTATCCAATCGGATAGAACTTTCTAATATTCTTTAAGAACCCACGTTCCGGCCTCAGGCGTTCACCCCCCATGAAAATCAGTGACTTATATGGGCTATTCCACAGTGTTATCCGTAGTACCAAAGTGGTAAGGCGATTGCCTTAGATAAAGCGTCAACAGCCAGAAAACAAAGGAAGGAGAGCCCAATGAAAGTTAAAACGAACGTGAAGTCCGGCAATATCCTCTGGGGCACGTAGATTCCTCAGAAATTGAAGAAAAGTTGGGGCCGGGAAAGTCCCACGGGACAACATCGCTAACCGCATAAAGGGCGCCTCCGTTGAGAAACTTGTTTGCAGTGACCGCTTTGTTCGATTATGCCCTGCGGTAAAATCGGTGTCAGACCACTCCCGGCCCAATCAAATGCCGGCGTACCAGGCGTAACCGGCTTCCGGCGCCGAGGAGCCAAGGCCCTTGCCGAACCGTTTCAGATCGTCGGTTACGGCCAGGCGCGTGATATATTTGACGTTCTTATAGCCCAGCTGGCGTGGGACCCGCAGCCGAAGAGGCCCGCCGTTACCCGCCGGCAGTTCACCGCCATTCATTCCGTAGGCGAGGAGAGTCTGCGGATGCAAGGCATCGGCCATGTCGAGGCTGTCCCACCAGCCCTCCTGCAACGAGAAGTAGACCACATACTTGGCTTGCGGCAGAATCCCCACCACATCCAAGACATGCGAGAGCGGCACGCCCGTCCATTCGGCAATATAAGACCAGCCTTCTTCACAGGCCAGGTGAGTGATCTGGCTGCGGGAGGGATGGCTCTTCAGGTCGGCAAGCGAAAACGATGCGGGACGCGCGACCATGCCGTCCACCGCGAGCCGCCAGCCGGTGAAACCAGCGGCCTGAAGCCGCTGGAAGGCTTCGCTCTTGGGAGGCGCGCCGTTGGCGAACGGAGGGTTCGAAATCTCGCTGCGGGGAAACTCACGGGCCATGGAGTGACTCGTCAACAGCCGCTGCGCGGCGTAGGTTAGAGTTTCGCCCGCGCCATAGAGAACGCCGTGATCGGGCGGGATCAAACCATAACGCCTTGCCAGAACGTCGGCTACAGCCAAGCCCGATACACCCGCTGCCGTTGCGATGCCGCTAGCGATCAGTTTTCGGCGTGAAAGATTTCTCATGGGCGCTCCATATTTGTAGTGCGGCCTGTGATCATCGCGAGCGTGCGTTTCTTCAGCCCGGCGCGACAAATCATGACGATGTGAACGACAAGGAAGAGGACCAGGAACACGGTGACGAAGAAGTGGATGGTGCGCGCGGATTGCTGGCCACCCAATACCGCGACCGCGGACGGAAACACGGACGCGATGGCCGGTGACATCGCGAGGCCAGTCCATATGATCAATGGAAAAAGAACGAAGATTACCAATAAATAGGCGATCCGCTGAATCGTGTTATACGACCAGGCTTCTTCCCGGCTCGGCCGCTTGAAGCGCAGATGGTTCGCGATTGCTGTGGAGAATGCCCGCCACGAAAGATCTTTCCTATGCGGGAACAGGTCTTTCCGCAAATGTCCAGTTAACGAGATAGAGACGACATACAGCAAGCCGGTCAAGACAGCCAGCCAGGCAGCTTGAAAGTGGAGATAGCGGCTCCAGCCGTTTTGATCCGGAAGCACGTACCCGTAGCCGGTCGGCACGGATGACCGGGAGGCCGGGATCGGGATTTTGAAGAGTGGCGGAGTATGTACGTTGCCGGCTTCGCCCCAATAGAAGCGCGGGTGCGAGATGAGGATTTCCACTCCGCTGACCAGCAGGGCGAGAAAGCAGAGGGTGGTGATCCAATGAGTGACGCGGACGAGAGCGGAGTGCCGCGCAGTGACCGTCCTTGATGGGACCGCGGCGGCGGTTGCGGCCCAGGCGGCATGGCTCATTCGGGAATGCTATCAGGTAGCGCGCACGTTGCGCAAGCCCCGCTCAGGCCAACTCGACATAACTAAAATGAAGACAGCGTGTAGTGCCAGGAATTATGAAACGCTCCGGGTTCGCCGACCTCCCTCTCCACGGCGGACGTGTCCCCGCCTGGCTCGCCGATCGCATGACGAAGCTCGGCGCCGCGATCAGCGAGGCCATCGTCTATCACCATGGCGTGCCGGAACTGCTCTCCCGCCTCAGCGACCCGTTCTGGTTCCAGGCCTTCGGCTCGGTGATGGGCATGGATTGGCACTCATCGGGAATCACCACCTCCGTCATGGGGGCGCTGAAGCGTGGCTTGAATCCGCGCGCGAATGAACTCGGCATATTTGTCTGCGGTGGACGCGGCAAGCACTCCCGCAATACGCCGAACGAGCTGCGCGATGTCGCCGATCGCACCAGCCTCGACGGTGAATCTCTGGTTCGAACCAGCCGGCTCACGGCCCGCATCGACAACAACGCCATCGCCGATGGATTCCAAATCTATCTGCATTCTTTCGTCGTGAGCGCGGCGGGCGATTGGACTGTTGTGCAGCAAGGCCTGAATGATAAAGCCGGACTCGCGCGCCGCTATCATTGGCATTCCGCCTCGGTCCGCGATTTCACCTCTGAACCGCATACCGCAATCGTGGGCCAGAATCAAGGCGCGATCGTGAACCTGGTCGACAGCCACGCCAAACCGGCGCAGCAAGCTATGTTGACGCTCACGCAACAGAATCCCGAAACGACCCTGCGCGAAGCGCGAGCCATGATGGTTCCGCGCCACCATGATGTTCGAGCCGAGAATGTCGACCTGAAGCGCCTCGGAGCCGTGCTTGCCGTCGCCTATGAAAGCGAGCTTCACGATTTCGCTTCACTGCTATTGCTCCAGAATCTCGGCCCGCGCACTCTGCAAACCATGGCTCTGATCGCCGAGGTGGTCCACGGCGCGCCCAGCCGCTTTTCCGATCCGGCCCGCTTCTCATTTGCGCTGGGCGGCAAGGACCGGCATCCCTTTCCCGTACCGCTCAAAACGTACGACGAATCGATCCAGGTGCTGCGCAATGCCCTGGACCGCGCGAAACTCGGCGATTCCGATAAGATCGATGGACTCCAGCGGCTCGACAAATTCACCAGGGCGGTTGAGAACCACTACGCACCCGAAGCCGACTTCGACGCCGTCATCGCGCACGAGAATCGCATATCGGCATCTCTGGACGGCCGCAGCGTCTTCGACGACAAACCACGCCAGCGCCGTCAACTCTCGCTGTTTACGTGAGCACGCCGCGGACGGCGCCTACAATCGTACAAGCGATGGCGAACCCGATGGTTCCATAATGAAACCAGTTGCGGGTGAAATGCATGATCAGCCGCAGGTCCTCGGAAGTGATTCGCCAGCCCATACCGGCTCAATTCTGTGCGGTACGAAGGAGCTAAGGAATAAATCGCGAGGGCTAGAACGTAATGACCGAAACCCGCGGGCTACAAGGCGTTTCCAGCGCAGAACCCGGACGCCCAGGCCCACTGGAAGTTGAATCCGCCGAGATGTCCCGTGACATCCACAACTTCTCCGATGAAAAAGAGTCCTGGTACTGTGCGGCTTTCCATCGTTTTCGCCGACAGTTCATTCGTATCGACGCCGCCCGCGGTGACCTCCGCCTTGTCGTAACCTTCGGTCCCAGCGGGCAGGACTTCCCAATGATGAATCTGGAGCTCCACCTTCTCCAACGCCGCAGTGGTCCAACGTTGCGGAGCATGCAACTCGATCCAGCGGTCGGCGAAGCGGTTCGGCACAACGGCGCGTAACGAACCCTGGGCAGATTTCAGATCGCGGCCAGCCGATGACGCCCGCAACGCGGCGGTTACATCGCGCTCCGGCGCCAGATCGATCGCGATCGCCTGACCCGCCCGCCAATAGGACGATATCTGCAGAATAGCGGGACCGCTTAATCCGCGATGCGTGATGAGCATCTTCTCGCGAAAGCTGACAGGACCGTTCGCGGCGATCACTTCGGCGGACAAGCCCGTTAGATCGCCGTAGCTCTTGCGGTCCGGCGCGCTGAAGGTCAGCGGCGCCAGCGCCGGTCTACAGTCCACAATATTCAAACCGAACTGGCGGGCAAGGTCGTATCCGAGCGCGGTTGCGCCCATCTTTGGAATCGAGAGGCCGCCGGTTGCCACCACCAAAACGGGAGCGCGGAAAACAGCATCTCCGGCCCGAACTTCAAATTCGGATGGTCGCCGCACTTCCCGCACCGGCTTCTTCAAGAAAATCTGAACGCCTGCGGCGCGGCACTCCTCTTCGAGCATGCCCGTGATGTCGTGAGCCGACCGGTCGCAGAACAACTGCCCGAGGGTCTTCTCATGAAACGGGATCTTATGCCTTCCGAGGAGAGCAATGAAGTCGTCCGGGCTATATCGCGCCAGCGCCGATTTCGCAAAATGCGGATTGGCCGAAATGAAGTTCTCGGCACCGCGGCGCAGGTTGGTGAAATTGCAGCGGCCACCCCCGGAGATCAGGATCTTCTTTCCGATGCGGTCCGCATGCTCGATCACCGCAACGCGCCGGCCACGCTTCCCCGCTTCGATGGCGCACATCAGGCCCGCGGCGCCGCCACCGAGTACGATAGCGCCGCCGTGCCAAACAGGAAGCTGCGGGAGCGCTATGGCTTCGTTGTCCCGGGCGCTACCGGACGAGCGCCAGCCGGAGCCGAAGTGTTGATGGGAGGCTTGGAAGAGGGAGCCGCGGAAGTAGCGCCCGCATCCTTGTCGTATAAATCGATAATCTCCTTAGTGATATCCATGGTGTTCGACGCCCAAAAGACGGGCGATTGCGGATTGCTGACGTCGAGCACAATGGTATAGCCGTGTTCCTGCGCATACTTTGAAACCAGCGCGTACATCTTCTGCCCCAAGTCCTGCAGGAGTTTCTGTTGCTCCTGATCCATTTCGGCCTGGGCATCTTCCATGTCGCGATTCAGGCTCTTGGTCTTTTGATCGATAGTGCGATAAAGGTCGTTCTTGGCCCCGTCGCTCAGGGTGTTGGCGCCCTTCTGGAGCTGGTCCTTGAGGCTGTTGATCTCGCTCTGCTTGGCCTCGATCGCTTTGCGCCTGGGCGTAGCTTTGGATTCGAGTTCAGCCGCCGCTTTTTGGCCGTCTCTCGTGCTTACAATGGCGGCTTGAATCTGAATGGTTGCGATTTTCTGCTGCTGCGCATACCCGAATGTCGCCAGACTCGCGGCCAGCGCGCAGAAGCACAATACCTGTCTTGTCACAATGAAAACTCCTAACCTTTGCACTTAGTCTAATTCTATCCAATTGTGGCCGGACGCCGCCCTAAAAAGTGCGTCCGATAGTGAAGCGGAACAACGTCTGCTTCTCGAAAAATGGAACCGGCGCGCCGTACTGCGAGATGGCGTTCTGGAAAGTCGCGTCGTTCGGGAACAAGGAACGGTCGGCCGCGATCGGCGGCTGCAGATTCTCGCGAACGGTCGAGGGGTTGTACGCAAAATAGACACGGAACGGCGCGTTCACGACGGGCATCAGCACTTGAATTTCGAGCCCTGTCGAGGCGCGAATTTTCTGCGTGCCCGGCGCGATCACCGCGTTACCCGTGAAATTAGCTTCCGGGAACTGGTCGTTGAGCTGTGTGATGCGGCCGGGATTCAACCTCAACTGGCTGGCCCAGGACAGCTTATCGATGCCGGCATCGAAGAAGATCGCCAGCGTTACTGGACCGACGATCGGAATGCGATATTCCAGGTTCGTCGTGACGTTGGTGTCGCCGCCGGGGAACACCAACTGATAAATCGGGATGGTCTGGGTTACGTTGCTGAAGGAAACGGCGCCGGTAATAGGATCCACGGTTCTCTGCTGGCGTGGGGTGCCGTCGTTGTTGAGAACGTTGATGCTCGCGGTGCTGGGAATGAAGCCGATGGGGCTGATTCCCCAGATGTCGAAACCGCGAATATCGTTTTCACCACCAATGTAATAGCGGCTGAACGGTGGAGCGACCTTGCCGCCGTATCCGGTGATCATGCGGCCCAGCAGATGAAAGCCGATCACGTTTCCCTTCTTGAAACCATGGCGGAAATATTTGATGTCGAACGTCGGTTCGATGGTGTTCACGTTGCCGCCAGCGCCCGCAACCCCGGCGGAAAAGAATATCGATTTTCCGGCGGTGGGAGCGATCGGAGAGTTGACCGTGTTGTACGTATACGATGGCGTGATCTTGCTGGTGCGAATGCCGCTCAATTGATTCGGGCCGCCGATTCCCTGGAAATCGAGATAGGTAAAGTACGACGTGGCGGCATTGGTCAGCGTGGTGACATTAGAAATATCGTACCCGTAGGTGAGACCAAGGCGCGCGAAACTGCGCCGCAACGGATACTGCGCGAACACCGTACCGCCGTAACCGTTCGAAACATAGTTCAGCAGGTTTTGGGAACCGAGTTGGTTGTACTCGGCAATCAGATTCTGGCCGGACAGAATGGACGCTTCGCGAGCCTGGTTGTAATTGAAGCGTTGTGTATAGAGCGTGAAGCCGGTCTGAATCGGCTTATCGAACAGGTATGGCTCCGTGAATCCGAACTGCACGCTGCGCAGGCGGGTGCCGAGCTGCGAGGAAAGACTCAGAGTTTCGCCGAGTCCCAGGAAGTTATGCGTCGAGTAGGAGGCTCCGATGAAGGTTCCCGAAATCCCGGACACGCCGCCGTTCAACTGAATGGAATTCTTGCCGCGCTCATGGAGCTTCAATTTGAGATCGACTGTGTCGGTCTTCGTGTCGCGAGTAATATCGTAGGATTCGCCTTCCTTAAGCGGCTCGAAAAATCCGAGCTGGTTCAAGCGCAGGATACTGACGTCCCAAAGGCGCGTATTAAACATGTCGCCTTCATCGATCAGCAGCTCGCGGCGGATTACTTTATCGCGCGTCGAAGTGTTGCCGCTGAAATCGATGCGGCGCACAAAGAACTGCTTGCCTTCATCCACCGAAAGCGACATATCGACGGTGGCATTCTTGGTGTCCGGCTCGAAGCTCGGCTCGCCGACGAAATCGATGAATCCGAACTCGCCATAAAGCTTGCGCATGTTTTCGATTCCCTTACGCAGCTTGGCGGTCGAGAAGACGTCGCCTTGACC
>JBEKUT010000265.1:0-9800 GCA_049514735.1 Bryobacteraceae bacterium | reverse complement strand
ATCTGGACGTGCATCAATAACACCGGGCACGGTCCTGCTACCACGCCGTTCCCGGGCACTACGCGCGTGGTTGCGGGTTACGGAACGCGGATTGGGGCCAACGATATGGTCAGGTCCGGATGGTGTAACGGGGGGACCACCCAAGCGGATGGGAGGATCTCCTGGCCCATTCCTTGGAAGTATCGCGTACAGGGGTTTACAACGTATCATCCGATCCGAACCGTTACCCAGGTGTGTACATCGAACGCCGCGGGTCAACTGCACGCGAACAAGGCGCACGCATCGGCTGCGGCGACGTTTGCGGGCGCGGGAACCTGGTAACAAGGCCGGTCATGAGATTGATAATCTTCATGCTGGCGGCATCTGGCGCACTCGCTTGTCAGGAGCGCGCCAATCCGCCAGTTCCGGCTGCGAAAAGAGAAGGGAAGATGCCAGACAAAATCGATGAGGCGGTTGCCGCTCTGCAGGAGTTTGCGAAAACGAGAGACGCCGGGGCACTTGAGAAAGCAGTGGACTCTCTGGAAGAGTTTGACATTTGGTCGGTCAAGAACGATCTGCGGCTGGAGACACGCTACCGCCTGCTACTGAACTGGAGCCGGACATTACGCGCAATCGATAGCATCAAGCAGCCGGGCTTCGATCCGGAAGCCGATCCGCCGTTGGGGCACGTCGCTCCTGCCGGGGGCGGGCAATCCAGCGCTTTATCTGCCCAGGATGCACGATCCCGGTCACAATATGAGGCGGCCGTTAAAGAGAATGAAAAAAAGGCGGCGATTCATAAAACTCAGTTGCTGGTTATCGAATTGGAGGAGCGTGCAGTGGAGTCTGCGCACCGCGTTGTGGACCGGCTTTATACATCTTCAGCCGCCGATCGGAAGGAAATCGACGCCGCGTTCCAGGAGGCCGGTCTCAGCGAAGTACGGCGTAAAGAAGTGCGGGAGGGCAAGGAGTAAGAAACTCGTCCTGCGGTTCACGCACTTCAACCGACGTAATGCCGGATCACGAACGCGTCTCCAATGGTCCCGACATGATCGACATGGGAACGCCTTCTTCGGTGGTGGTGGTTCCGCTGCGATGTGCCAGTTAGACAACTGCCTTCCGGCACCGCGCGCAAAAATCAGCCGACTTCACGTCGAGCCGTTCCACCGCATGGCTCGACGACATGACGCAGTTCCAATCGTGGCAGTGCCGCAATCCGAACGTGTGTCCGAGTTCGTGGGCCGCTTCTTTCGTCAGACGCTCCATCAACAACTCGGGCCGGCCGGGCTCGGCGAGACGATAGTGCGAAACCACCGCGCAGTTTCCTTCCAACTGCGCCTCGCCAAAGACAAACGTCAGCACCGGGACAAACAGATCGACGGAGGCGACGCCTAACACGCGATGCTTCGGCGGCGGATCGCTGAGCCGCTGCAGCAGCGCCGTGGAATAGTATTGATTGCGATCCGCATTGAACGCGAAATGAGGATCGATCCATTCGCTTTCGATGTGGCACGAAACTTCGAAAGTGCGGGCGAGATCGCCAGCCAGGCCGCCGAGCAGATCCCAGTCCGGCGCCTCGTGGCCGATTCCGACAATGTGGATGGGCGCGCCTAAGCCTGCGCCTTGGCCTCGGCTTCGGTCGACTTGTAGCGCTTGAGCTTGTGGTACAGCGTGGTCCGGTCGATATCGAGAACGCGCGAGGCTTGCGAGAGATTTCCACCACATTCGCGGATGATCCGTTCGATGTGGGCCCGTTCCACTTCGTCGAGCGACCGGCCCATGCCGCTCGTCTCAGTATGCAACCCCAGCGCGAAGTGGCCAGGCCCGATTTCATGATTCTTGCCGATTACCAGCGCGCGCTCGACGGCATTCTCGAGCTCCCGCACATTGCCGGGCCAGCTATGCGACATCAGCAGCTCCATCGCGGCCTGCGAGAGTTGCGGCGGCTCGCGATTGGTGGCTTCGCAGAATTTGCGCAGGAAATAATCGGCGAGAAGCGGGATGTCTTCGCGCCGCTCACGCAGCGGCGGCATGTCGATGGAGAAGACGTGGAGCCGGTAATAAAGATCCGGCCGGAACGTCCCCGCCTTTACCAGCTTTTCGAGGCTCTTATTGGTCGCCGCGATGCAGCGAAAATCGACTTTCGTCGGCTGCGCGGCACCGACACGCACGACTTCCTTCTCCTGCAAGACGCGCAGCAGATCGGTTTGAGTTTTCAGGCTGATGTCGCCGATCTCGTCGAGGAAGACAGTGCCGCCATCGGCCACCTCGAATTTTCCTTTGCGCCGGAACTGCGCGCCGGTGAATGCGCCGCGTTCATGTCCGAACAATTCGCTTTCGAGCAGCGATTCGGTCAGGGCTCCACAGTGGATTACAACCATCGGCATGTTGCGCCGCGGGCTGTTGGAGTGGATCGCGCGCGCCACCACTTCCTTGCCGGTGCCGCTCTCGCCGGTAATCAATACGGTGGCGTCGGATGGCGCCACCATTTCTATCAGCTCGGAAACTTTTTTCATCGCCGGGCTGCGGCCGACAAGCTCTGTGCGCGGAAAGATTTCCTGCATGTTCTCGCGCAGCCGGGCCACTTCGCGGCGCGCCACACGATGCTCCAGCGCTTTCGATATCAGATGCAACAGCTCGTCGGGATCGACGGGTTTCACGACATAATCGTACGCGCCGCGCTTTAGCGCCTGTACCGCCGTATCCACCGACGCGTAGCCGGTCATGATGATGACCATTAAATCCGGATCGATCTCGTGCAGCTTGGCGTGCAGAGCCATGCCGTCCATCCCCGGCATGCGTATGTCGAGGAGAGCCAGATCGAAATCTCCGGCGTTCAGTCCTTCGAGCGCCTCCCTGCCGCTCGCCGCGGTCTTGGTCTCATAACTTTCGTCCTGAAACATGCGATTCAGCGAATCGCGGACGACCAGTTCGTCGTCAACGATCAGGATCTTGCCTTTGAGATTCTCAGTCATACGGACGCTCCTGAGAGCTGGGGTTCAGGCACGGCTGCCGCTCCTTCGAGCGTCAACCGAATCGTGAACTCGGCGCCTTCGCCCGGCGCGGACTTAACGCTGATTTCTCCTCCATGCTGTTCGACGATGCTCTTGGCGACGGCCAATCCCAGACCCGTTCTCTGCTCGTCGGTCTTGGTTGTGAAGAAAGGTTCGAAGACGTGCGGCAGCACTTCCGGTGCGATGCCAGGCCCGTTGTCGCGCACCCGGATCGCGATGCCTTCCGGGTCTGCAATCGGCGACGTTGAGACCCACAGTTTGCCGCCGGAATTCGGCGGCATGGCTTCCGTCGCATTCACCAGTAATCCGAGAACGATCTGTTGAATTTGCCCGGCATCGCTGGTGACTTCCGGAAGATCCGGCGTCATACTCTGTTCCAGCTCGATGCCATTCAATTCGAGCTGATGCCGCACCAAAAGGACAGCGCGGCTTACCAGCGAATTGATATCGTTGTGCTGCAGCGTCCGCGAGGACTGCCGCGCGAACATCAGCAGGTTACGCATCAGGTCGCCACAGCGGCGGCTTTCGTGCTCGATAATTTGAAGCTGTTCGATCAGTCTTTCTTTGTTGGGAGGAGCGGGATCGGCCTTGTCGATCGCTTTACGCGTGAGGCGGGCGTAGGTGAGGATGCCCATTAGGGGATTGTTCACCTCATGCGCGACCGTGGCCGCAAGCTTCCCGAGCGATGCCATTCTTTCCGCGCCGGCCATGAACTCGTGCGCCTTTTCCAATTCCTTGGCCTTCTTTTCCGCGCGTTCTTCCAGGGTTCGAGTCCAGGCCATGATCTCGTTGTTGGCTTTTTCGAGATCCACGGTCATTTTGTTGAACGACTCGGCCATCTCGCCCAACTCGTCGCGCGACCGCACCGGCAGGCGATAGCTTAAGTCGCCTTGGGCGACTTTTCTGGTTCCACCGATCAGCTCGTGCACGCGCCGGTACACCACGCGCCATGCAAACAGCATCGTGAAGACGCAGATCAGCGCCAGTGCGAGCAGAGTGGCCCACATCACCTGCGCCTGGCTTTGAGCGGCGCGAGCATCGACATGGGCGAGCGACAGATGCGTGTCGATGACGCCCAATACGCGCTGGCTTTGGGGATGCGCATGGCAGGCGGCGTTCCAACATGTAGGTTCATTCTCGATCGGCCGGATCACGCCGAGTACCCGCTCACCATTGAACGTGAAGGTGCGGGAGCGGTCCTTGCGGTCGAGCTTCGTCAGCGGCTCATTACGCTGGTGGCAGCCGTAACAAGCCTCCATCTGCTTGTCTACAACCGATCCGTTCTCTTTCGCCCACGTGGAAAAGCTGATGCGTCCTTCTTTATTGAAGATGCGAATGCGGCGGATTCCCGGCTCCGTCCCCATGTCGTCGATGGATTGATACAACGCGGCGCGATCGTTCTGCAGCATCTCGTAGCGTGTGCTGCGCTGGATGATGTCGGTGATACGGTCGGCGCTTTCGAGAACCGTCTCCTCAAGCTGCTTACGCTGCAGGCGAAGATTCAGGTATCCGAATCCGATGCAGATAACTGCGGCTCCGGCAACCAGCCATAGGGCAAGCTTCGCGGCTAAACTAACCCGCATATTGCGGCTTGCGAATGCTTCGTCCGTTGAAGATCGGCAACTCGTAAACGGCGAAGCGGAATATCGCGAAGCCCAACGCGACGATGGCAAGCGTGACGGCGATCTCGCTCCATCGAGGGATGTAGGTGGTCCCGGAGGCGGCCTGCATACCAGTGACGCTCACATTCAGGCGATTCGTAATGAAACCGAAAATCACCATGAGAGCGCAGCTATAGAGGGCGCGTGGACCGAGGCGAACGGTGAACAACAGCAGCATCGGAATCAGCATCAGCAGAATTTCGACCCAGAACAGGTAGGTCTCCGTGCGGGGTACGATCACCAGGCCGAACGCATCGCGATGCAGCAGGTCGAGAGCGCGCGCGGTGAGGAACACAGCCAGCACTACCGCCAGGACGCGTCCCAGGCCTTGCAGAAGCGAAAACTCCAGCTCCTGTCCGAAGGCGCGGGCGCTGTGCCAGGATTCGAAAATCGTCATCGCCAAGCCGACTGCGACCGCCGAAATGAAAAAGAAAACGGGCAGCATGGGCGAGTACCAGAGCGGGTAGAGTTTGTTGGGAACGATGAGGTAGAGGCTGCCCAAAGAAGATTGATGCAGAGTGGAGAGAATGACGCCCGTGATGATAATCGGAATCGTGACTTTGCGAAGCCACCCGAGCGTCCGTTTCCATTTGAGACGTTCTAGCACGGCGGGTGCAAATTCGAGTGCGAGCACGGTGGTGTAGAGCATCACGCACCATCCGACCTCGAACATCACCGAATGCGGATTCCACATGATCAGCGGACGCCAGATGTTGTAGGGCTTGCCGAGGTCGAACATCAACGCCACGATCACGAGCAGATAGCCTAAGAATGCGGTAAGAATCGCGGGACGAACAATCGGTTTATAACGCTCGATATTGAAAATGTGGACCGTCGCTGCGAGCGTGAAGCCTCCAGCGGCCAGGCCCACGCCGCATAAAACGTCGAAGCCGATCCAGATTCCCCACGGGAACCGGTCGCTCAGATTTGTCGAGCCGCCGAGGCCGTAGATGATGCGCAAGACCGTCGCATAAGCGCCGGCGGCCATCAGTGCGATGAAAACGGTTCGCCAGAAATAGGATTGAAACGCCCGGGATTTCATTGCTTGTTCTCCCGTTTCTCGGCCTTCGCTACTTCTTCGCGGCGATGCGTGATCCAGTAAATTCCGCCCATGAGAACCGCGCCCATCGAGACCACATCCGGGACATGCGAGAGCGCATGCCATGTCAGCACAGGGAGCGCCTCTTGCGGCAAATCCATCCGCAGACCGAGCTGATCGAAGGGCACCGCTGCCAGGAACAAAACGGAAGTGCCGCCGGCTTCCGTCAACCCGTAGATGTGCTGATAATATTGGCTGGGCTTTTCGGCGAGCCGCTTCTTTGCTTCGGCGATCATGGCGTCGCGGTCGCCCGTGATCGTGGCGCCGAACGCGCAGGCTTCGGTGCAGGCCGTCACCTTCCCGGCCATCTGGCGTTCGTAGCACATATCGCATTTGCGGACCCGCGGGATACGGGCCGACCATTCATAAACAGGCGCCTGGAAGGGGCACGCTGTCAGGCAATAGCGGCAGCCCATGCAACGGGAGGAATCGTAGATCACGGGCCCTAACGCAGTCTTCTGCAGCGCGCCCACCGGACACACCGAAACGCAGGTCGGCTCTGCACAGTGCATGCAGAGCCTCCTGCTGAATCTATCCCCGAAGGTCTTAATGGTCGTCAGCTTGTGAGCGGACAGTTTCTCTTCGGCGCCGACTTTGTCGTCGTACGGCAGTTTCCACTTTGCGGCGCAGGCGCGTTCGCATTCGCGGCAGCCTACACAAAGGGTGCTGTCGTACAGGATTGCTTTGGTCATTTTCTTCCGAACGTATTTCAGAGTGCAATTCTTGAGCCACGGCGAATTTAGCGTGTCAGGAAGAATTCGCCCGCGAATTTGCTCCACTCGGCGTCTGCAATTCCGGCGATGGGGTCTTCCACCGGACGTCCACCGTCGGCAGCGGTGGCGCCGGCAAGCTGCGGTTGACGAGCGTAAAGCGCTTCCACCGCGCTACGCATCCAGTTCGGTACCAGACTGGCAGGTAACAGGTTACGGCCCGTGCTCTCCTCATCCGGCACGTGAACTACCAGCAGCCATCCGCGTCCATAAGGATCTTGGCGGAGCAGCGCAGGGTCTTTGACCACTTCGCCGTTCACTTCGATCACTTCGCCTTCGATCGGCGAGACCATCTCGACTTTCTGGCCATTGCGCGAAAAGCCCCATGCTTTCTGACCCTGCCTGATCCATTGGCCAGGCTTCGGCAGTTCGATTTTCTCTATCGGACCCGCCAGAGTGGCGGCAAATTCGTCGACGCCGACGCGCTCCAGGTGCTTGCGTTCCTGCAGGCACCAGGCGTGTCCGGCATGATAGCGAACCTTGTCGGAGACCGCGAATCCGTCGAGGATTGCCGGCTCGAGATCGGGGGATTGTTCAACTGCAATGTGTGGGGCCTTGCCTCGGGACAAGATAAAATCAGCCAAAGCAAAAATCGAGAAAGTAACGAGAACCAGTACGACTGTCATAAACGCCTCCTGCCTTTTCCGATACTAAGAAGGGCACGGCTCGGGCCGCAAATAAGTGCTGCCAATTGTTAGGTTTACGAAAAGATCATTGCGTTTGTTGTTGAGATTCTCTACGGGTGTTCGCCCGGAAACGAGCAAGTCCCTTCGATTCAGCGATATGAACGGCTGTGGAGAACCTCGACAGCCCTGTTGCGTTCTTCAACGCAAAACCCGGACTCCATTGCCCGGAATTGGAGTTTCCAGAATGTCGAAAGTCTGTTGCGGCGGTAGCTCTCGAACGTTGGCAGCGGACCTGATTTGCGACGCGCGTAGCCGCGCCTCCTTGGCATTTCGGCGCAAGTGAAGCCGGACGAGCACAATGGCGTAGCTATCCAGCAGGTCGGCGAGGAGCGGATGGCGTGGACTGTAATACACCTCGGCCAACGAGATCGCGTTGCGGAGCGAAGACGCCGCGTCCTGGTAACGGCCGGTCAAATATTGGATCGAGCCCAGGCTGGCCCACCCACGAATCAGATCTGCGCCAGACGGCGTCGAATTTTTCCACAGGTCGACGGCGCGGCGGGCGTGATCATAGGCTGCGGGGTACCGGCCCGACCGCATCTCGATAGCTGCGACGTTATTGAGGACAACCGCCAGCTCTGACGACGCGCCGGGAATCTGTTCAAGGATCTCCTCAGCGTGGCGCAAGCGAGGCTCGGCCGCCGTCAGCTTTCCTTGCGCCAGGTCCAGGGAGGCCCGGGCGTTCTCGAACGTTGCTTGCTCCCGGCCGTCTAAACTCTCCGGATTTTGGATCTCGCGCAGAGCGATCTCGGCCTTTCGAAATTCCTTGAGCTGCAGACACGCCGTCGAGAGGCTGACCCGGGCATGGAAAGCGTCCAGGGCGGACACTCCGGAAGGGGCCATCTGTGAAATGGCCAGTTCGTAATCGTGGGCAGCGTCGGCGAAGCGCCCGCTGTCCATCGCCGTGCCCGCTGCCAGGAGGAGAATAGAAAGGAAGCTAATGTTCATGCTGGCTTGAACGGAGAATGCGGGTTAGAGACAGCACGACATCTAACGTCTTGAACAACTTGCGCACTGTGGCACGGTTTGGCGCACTTTGGCGGCCGTGTCCTTTCTTAGAAAAATCTCAAAAAGCTTGCGAACCTTTTTCGCCCATCTGAGTAATGTATGGTGAGGGAAGATTAGGGCTTGGCGAACA
This sequence comes from Bryobacteraceae bacterium, assembly GCA_049514735.1. Classification (GTDB taxonomy): domain Bacteria; phylum Acidobacteriota; class Terriglobia; order Bryobacterales; family Bryobacteraceae; genus JAICMB01. The sequence goes on along the minus strand of JBEKUT010000265.1, from coordinate 1,453 downwards.
CTCCGGACGACCGGCTGGACTCCTGGAAGGAGATCGCTGCCTATCTCAAGCGCGGCGTTAGAACCGTGCAGCGTTGGGAGCATACACACGGGCTCCCGGTCTACCGGCTGGAGCACGAGCGGCAGGGATCTGTTTTTGCTTATCGCCACGAGTTGGATTCGTGGTGGCAGAGCCGGCAACAAAGCGAATCCGACGCCGTTGTATCGCCGCCGAGGCGCTCCGTCCCTTGGATTTGGGTGACCAGCTTATGCTTGCCGGTCCTCTTGGCGGGCGTCTATCTTTTACGACCGCACACATCGGCGGCCGTCACCGGCGCACCGTTGGATGTAGTTCCATTGACGTCCGACCTGGGATCGGAGCAATGGCCGAGCTTCTCGCCGGATGGCAACCAGGTGGCCTACGCCTGGAACGGACCCAAGCGCGATAACTTCGATATTTACGTAAAGATCATTGGCTCGGAAGTGCCGCTTCGCCTAACCACAGCGCCGGAGTTTGATGGCGTCCCCGCATGGTCTCCCGATGGCCGCCAGATCGCGTTCCTTCGCGAGATCCCGAAGAGCGAAGGGGGGCGGCTGATGGTGATCCCCGCCATCGGTGGGGCTGAGCGCGAGATTGCCGAACTGCGAGGCGGCTTAACCAAGCTGGCCTGGTCGCCCGATGGCCGTTGGATCCTGTGTGGCGATAGCGACGGCCCCACAGCGTTTCTGGTCGCCATTGACGTGGACACAAGAAAGCGCCGGCGATTGACCACGCCTCCAAAGGACTTCGGCGATGAAGATCCGGCCATCGCGCCCGATGGTTCCTCACTCGTTTTCGTCCGGGACCTGGGTCCAAACTCTGACCTATATCGGCTACGATTATCACCTGACTTCATGCCGGCGGGTGAACCGGAGCGGTTGACTGGCTCAAACGGCTGGAACACATCGCCTGTGTTTACGCCGGATGGCCAGGCGATCGTATACTCTTCTGGCCTTTATGAGGAGCACTTGGGACTCTGGTATCTGCGGCTTTCGCCGAAGCCAGGCTCTCCCACGCCGCTTCTCACCACCGGCGGGCAGATGCTGTGGCCGGCAATTTCGCGGCAGCGAAATCGACTCGCTTTCGCGCAAAGGCGAAATCTCGTGAGAGGCACGTGGGTGCTGGATCTGACGCCGGACTTCCGGCCAGAGGGCAAACCCCGGCGTCTGATTTCGTCCACGCATACCGACTACAACGCTGAATATTCGCCGGACGGCCGTCACCTGGTTTTCCACTCGACGCGTTCGGGGACATCTGAAATCTGGATCAGCGATGCCGACGGTGAGCATGCGCTTCCGCTGACCAGGTTCAAGGCTCCGATCACGGGAAGTCCGCATTGGTCGCCGGATGGAAAATGGATCGTCTTCGATTCCAATGCGGGCGGCCAGTTCAACGTCTACAAAATTCAAAGCGATGGCAGTGGCAATCCGCGGCA
>JBEKUT010000264.1:0-9828 GCA_049514735.1 Bryobacteraceae bacterium | reverse complement strand
CTTCGTCCGCAACATAGGCGGCAGTATCTTCATCGCCGGCACTGGAGCCATTGTCACCAACCGAACGCTCTTCCATGAGGCCCGTCTAGCGGACTACATGCAGCCTTCGAATCCGATCTACGCCCATCACCTGAGCACGCTAACCCAGGCCTATGGTGCGGTTGCCAGCGGCCCTGGAGCGGCAGCGCTGGCCCGCGGCTCCATCTACAGGGAGCTCAATCGGCAGGCTGCCGGTGAAGGTTATATGGATATTTATCGCTTACTCGCCTGGCTGGCGGTCGGCATGTTCTTGTGCGCCCTTCTGCTGAACAAGAACAGACCAGGCGAGGGGGCGCCCGCCGGGGGAGCGGGCTGAAATGAAAACCAGACGGCCAAGAAAGCACCTACTTGTACTCAGACTCGCGATGGCGGCCGGTGGATTGGTGTGCCACGAAGGCTTTTCACAGGAAGCGGCGCCATCGACGCCCAAAGCCCAACAGGTTCCGCTATCGCAAAGCACGGGGAGCGTGGACGCACAGCAATCCACAACCGGCAGCGCAGGCAGCACCTCCAGCGTGAACACTCTCAACAGCACCATCCAGGTTTCCGGCGGTTATCAGGGAAGCGTGCCGGACCCCAAGGCGCCCCTGGGATCGCTTACTCTAACCATTTCCGATGCCATACACCGCGGCCTTCAATTCAACCTGGGAGGCGTGACGGCCGATGTTTCGGTGAGGCAGGCGCGCGCACAGCGCCTGGCGGCATTAAGCCAGATGCTTCCGAACATATACGGAACATTGACCGAAACCAGCTCCAAGGTCGACCTGCAGACGCTGGGACTCTCGGCTTCCGCATTCGGCGGACGCCTTCCAGTTCCCACCACTGTTGGCCCTTTCCATTACTACACTGCGCTGGGAAATGTGAGCGAGGACCTCAGCCTGACGGCTCTTCACAATGTCCGCCAATCGGAGGCCTTGCTCCAGGCGGCGCGGATGAGCACGGCCAGCGCCCGCGAGCTGATTGTCCTGGCGGTCGGCGGCACTTACTTGCGCGTCATCGCGAACAAGGCCAACGTCGTGTCGCAAGAGGCGCAAGTAAAGCAGGCCGAGGCGAGTTATAAACTGGCCGCGGCCCAATACGACGCGGGAACCAAGACCATCATAGACAGCAACAAAAGCCTGGTGGAGCTTCGCACGCAACAGCAGAGACTAAGCGCCCTGCGCGGCGACTTACTGAAGGAGACCATGCAACTGGCCCGGTTGATTGGCCTTCCGGCCGGCCAACAGTTGATTCTTAGCGAAGATCTGCCGGCGCAGGTTCCAGATACTATCTCGCTCGAGCAAGGGATCAAGATTGCCCTCGACGAACGCCCCGATCTCAAGGCCGCCCGCCTGCAGTTGAAGGCCGCCGATGAGGCCCGGCGAGCGTCCAAGGCCGAGTACCTCCCTTCGCTCAGTATCAACGGCGACTATGGCCTGGAAGGCATCAACCCGAACAAGGGAGTTTCCGCATACCAGGTCTCGGCCAGCCTGAAAATCCACATCTTCGATAGCGGGCGCGTTAGGGGCGACGTCGATCAGGCCGATGCGGTTTTCAGTCAGTTGCAAGCCCAGTATGACGATCTCAGGGGCGCAGTGGATCTGGACGTGCGGCAGGCTTATGTCGATCTGCAGGTGGCCTCCGAACAGATGAAAGTAGCGCAGGAGAATCGTCAACTCGCGGCGGAGACTCTGACGCAGTCCGTCGATCGCTTCGCTTCCGGCGTTACCAACTCCGTCGAGGTGGTGCAGTCGCAGGAGACCGTCGCCGCGGCGGAACAGGACTACATCAGTACTCTCTTCTCTCTGAATCTTTCGCGTATCAGCCTTGCCAAAGCGACCGGGCAGGCCGAACGATTCGTTCCAAACATGCTGAAAGGAAAATGAACATGCCCGTCAACGAGCAGGAACAGACCACCAACCTAAATGGCCATAAGCCTGACCAGCCGGGTGAGCAGCAAGAACAGGGGAACAACCCACAAAACGCTAAGCAGGACGGCGCTAAACAAGGTGACGAGCAGAACAAAGACAAGAAGGACGATGCCAAAGAGAAGCCCCTCGACCCCGCGACGAAGCGCTTGCGGATCCTCATCGGCGTGGTGGTTGGCGTGGTTGTGCTGATCGCGGGCATCGCATGGTGGCTCCACTCGCGCACCTACGAGTCCACCGACGACGCACAGATAGATGGACACCTCAACCCGATCGCCTCCCGCGTTGCCGGAACGGTGAAAGCGGTATACGTTGAGAACGATCAGCCGGTGAAGGCCGGAATGCCGCTGGTGGATCTGGACCCGCGCGATTACGAGGTGCAGGTGGAGCAGTCGCGTGCCATGTATCGGCAGGCCCTGGCTCAACTCGGCGCCCAGAATCCCAACTTGCCTATTACGCAGACCTCGAACCGCAGCATCGTGGACACCGACTCGTCGACCGTGGTCAATGCGGAGGCGGCGATTGCCAGCGCCCAGTATGACTATGACAGCAACGTCGCCAAGCTGCGTCAGTCGGAAGCGAACAACCGGAAGAGCCAGTCCGATCTCATACGCTATAAACAATTAGTCGACAAGCATGAGATCGCCCTGTCCGATTACGACCAATATCTCGCCAACGCCGGCTCCGAGCAGGCTGCCGTCGAGGCCAGCCGCGCAGCCGCCGCATCCTCGCTGAAGGTGGTGGATGAGCGGAGAGCGCAATTGCAGCAGCAGCAAACCAAACTGCAGGAGGACACGCTGAATGCGCCCCGTCAGGTCGCCATCAGACAGGCCAACAACAGATCGAGTGCGGCGAATGCGGCCTCCGCCAAAGCGCAGTTGGACGCGGCGCTTCTGAATCTGAGCTACTGCCACATTTTTGCGCCTGTCGATGGGATCGCGACCCAGCGCGCCGCGGAAGTTGGGGGCAGAATTTCGGTGGGGCAGCAACTGGTCGTGATCGTACAAACCGAAAACATATGGGCGACCGCCGACTTTAAGGAGACGCAGCTCCGCAAGATGCATGTCGGCCAGCGCGCCACCATTGACGTGGATTCGCTCGACGAATCCTTCGAGGGGCAAGTAGAGTACATGCCCGCCGCGACGGGAGATCGGACCAGTCTTTTTCCTCCCGAAGACGCGACCGGCAATTATGTAAAAGTTGTGCAGCGCCTTCCTGTCCGCATCAGCTTCAACCCCCACCAGCGGGACTTGAACAGGCTGCGCCCGGGTATGTCGATCGAGGCAACCGTTCACCTGGAGAAGAAATGAGTAATAGCTTGAAATCGTGTCGGCCAACAACACTCGCCAGCTCACGATAGAGACGGCAGCGGCGTCAGGAGTGGAATTTAGCAATGGCGAAAATTAGAGGCGATAATCACGCATTTGGCTGGCCTGGTCTGGAGCCTCGTTGGACGCACGGCGACAAGGATGGGATCGGCACAGCCTATTCGGCTGCCAGCCGGATCTGGTTTACCGTCTGGAACGGTATTCCAGTAAATGCAACTACGACACATTACTGACCAGTTCAGATCTGGTCGAAGCTGTAGGTATTCAAATCACCCGTACGAGAGGAATAATCATGGCGCAAATCACATTCCATTCGGCGACACCGGACGATCAGACTGCAATGGCAGCCATGCGGAAGATTGTCGAACCGAACAAAGGACGGCTACGCGACGCGGCAGCGCGTGGGCCCTATGACGAGATCATGAACGGCGTCCGCGCGCCTGAGGGCGTCGCCTATGAAGAGGACACGGTAGCCGGCGTACCTGGTTGGTGGTGTAAACCGGCAGACGAGCAGCAAGCGGGAGTGCTCTGTCATTTTCATGGTGGGTGGTTCAACTTCGGTTCTGCAAAGGCGTTCCGTCATTTTGTCGGGCACATCGCAGCGAAAGCTAATGTTGCAGCCTTTGTTCCTGATTATCGACTCGCCCCAGAACATCCGTTCCCTGCTGCTATCGATGATGCGGAGAAATGCTACCGCGGCCTCCTAGATCGGGGCTATACAAAGATTGCCCTGACGGGAGATTCGGCCGGCGGGACCCTTGCTTTGCTTTTGCTTTCGCGTCTCCAGCAGGACGGAAGGACAACAACGCCGGTTGGAGCAGTAGTTCTTTCCCCCGTAACAGATCTCGCGTTGACTGGTGATACATGGTCCAGCCGGGCAGAAGCGGATCCATACTTCACGCGCTCTCAGGCTACTGATCTCGTGACTGCGTACGTCGGTTCTCTCGATCCAAAAAGTCCAGCCTTGTCGCCGTTGTACGGTGATCTCCGGTCTTTGCCGCCGATTCGAGTTCATGTCGGCAATGACGAGGTCTTGCTCGACGACACACGACGCTATGTGGAGCGTGCGGTCGAGTCCGGCGTAGATGCATCAGCGGATGTGTGGGAAAGCATGACGCACGGCTTTCTCTCCGGAGTTGGCAAGCTGACGGCTGCCAACGAAGCGCTGGAGGCAATCGGAGCGTTCTTGGTAGATCGCCTTAACGGTTTCAGAATAGCGGAAACGGGTAAAAAGGAGACTCTCTTGAGAACGGAGATGCCGTAATGCAAGTGGCGGAACGGTGTTGTTTCAGGAAAAGCCCGCGAAAGGAGTTGTTGTTTCTGATGATCCATGTCAGCCAACAAGATTCCCTAACTCAGATCATAGATACGGCAGCGGCGTCAGGCGTGGAATTTGGCAATGGCAAGAATTAGAGGAGATAATCACGCATTTGGCTGGCCTGGCCGGGAACCCCGTTGGACGCACGGCGACAAGGACGGGATTGGCACAGCCTACTCGGCTGCCAGCCGGATCTGGTTTACCGTCTGGAACGGTATTGTCACCGAGGTCTATTACCCGACCGTCGATATGCCGCAGATGCGTGACGTCCAGCTTCTCTTTAGCGATGGTCAAACCTTCTTTCATCAGGAGACACATTATTTAGAGACCTCCATTCAGCGCATGCCGTCTTGTTTGGGATATCGCGTTGAAGGGAGGGACCCGGAAGGCCGCTACGCTTACGTCAAGGAGATCATTGCAGACCCCCACTTGCCTTGCCTCCTCCAGCGAGTGACGGTCCACGCGAATCCGGACTGGATTTCGCGTTTGAAAACTTACGTTTTGTGCGCACCTCACCTGGATGTCGGCGGTTCCGAAAACAATGCGTTTGTCGTTCAATCCTGTGGACGTGAACTGCTCATGGCTGAGAAGAACGGCGCCTGGCTCGCTTTAATGTGCAGTACTCCGTTTTCCCGTCTCTCGGTGGGATACGTGGGCGCAAGCGATGGCTGGACGGATCTTTCCCATGGCTTTCAATTTGATTGGCAGTTCGATCGGGCGCTGAACGGAAATGTCGCTCTTACTGGCGAACTGGAGTTAGCCACAGCTCAGGAATTTGTTGTCGCAATCGCGTTCGGCAACTCGCAGCAGCGAGCCATCGCGACTCTGTTCCAGAGCCTCGCTCAACCATTCGAGTCCCAACGCAGCCGCTTCGTCGAACAATGGGAGCGCACGCACAAATCACATGACGCACTCGAAGATCAATCGGGCGATGGCGGTCACCTGTTCCACGCCAGCTATACACTGCTGCTGGCTCACGAGGACAAGGCGTTTCAGGGCGCGATCGTGGCTTCGCTGGCCATTCCTTGGGGACAAGCGAAGGGAGACTCGGAGGGAGAAGGCGGCTATCATCTCGTGTGGACGCGGGATCTCGTTCAATGCGCCGGCGGTCTGCTGGCGGCCGGCAATGTCGAAACACCTTTGAGATCCCTCATCTATCTGGCTGCATCTCAAATAGATGACGGCGGTTTCGCTCAGAACTCCTGGGTCGATGGGACACCGTTCTGGTCTGGTATTCAATTGGACGAAGTGGCCTTTCCCATTCTTCTGGCGCATAAACTATGGCGGTCGGACGGCCTTCGTGAGTTTGATCCCTATCCAATGGTTCTGAAGGCGGCGGCGTACTTGATCCGGCAAGGCCCGGCTACCCGCCAGGAGCGTTGGGAAGAGGCGGCCGGATACTCTCCCTCCACCTTGGCCGTTTACATCGCAGCCCTCGTGTGCGCCGCCAATTTCGCAGCAGACCGGGGGGATTCTAATTCCGAACGGCTGCTCCTGCAGGTCGCCGATTGGGTGGAAGCCAACATCGAAACCTGGACGGTCACAAACGAGGGAACGCTGCTTGAAGGCGTGCGGCGACATTATGTACGGCTCAATCCTTTTCAACCCGGCGATCCGCTGCCGGTGGGTGATGCCGGATGGCGTGCGCTGACCGTGAAAAACCGAGCCGAGGGCCTCGATAGTTCTTATCCGGCGAGAGAGATCGTCGATCCGGGTTTCCTCGAACTGGTTCGATACGGGATTCGAGCTGCAGACGATGCCATCATCCGGGAGTCGCTTCGCGTCGTCGACGCCACGCTCAAAGTGGACACGCCGTCGGGCACGTGCTGGCGCCGCTACAACAACGATGGCTACGGTCAGCGCGAGGACGGCGGACCTTTCATGGGTGCCGGTAAAGGCCGCGGCTGGCCTTTGCTAACGGGAGAACGAGGCCATTACGAAGTGGCCGCGGGCCGGGATGCGAGCCAATACGTTCGCTGGTTGGAAGGTTTGGCCACACCGACTCATCTCCTTCCCGAGCAGGTCTGGGACGAAGACGACCGCCCGGAGCGGCATCTCAAGCGTGGACGTCCCACCGGTTCAGCGGTACCGCTGCTCTGGGCACACGCCGAATATATCAAGCTCCTTCGCTCGGTTCGCGAGGGACGAGTTTTTGATTTGATTCCAGAAGTTGCGGATCGGTACATCCGGAACAGGAGCGTCCTTCACGACGTTCAGATCTGGTCTGTTCAGCATCCGTCCGGATTCGTTCAGAGCGGGCGCACCTTACGCATCCTCTCAGAGAACGCATTCGAGGTTCGTTACTCGCTCGACAACTGGGCGACTACCGCGGATACTCACTCCACATCGACCAACTTAGGCATCGACTATTGCGGCATCGTTATTCCAGACAACCAGCGGGGTTCGCTTCGGTTTGCGCTTTTCTGGACGGCCGCGCGCCGTTGGGAAGGCCGCGATTTTGAAGTCGCTTGTACGGAACGAGAAGGCGAGGCGTCGCAATGACAGAATGACTGTTACTGCTATTGGTACACACCTCGCCTAAGGGATTAAAGAATGCCAGACCAGGAATATCCGGCGGCGTGGAACAACTACCTCAATGCGTGGTCTACCGTCACGGCAGTTGAGCGAGTGCGCCTCTTGCGAGAAAAGCTGGACGAGCAATGTCAGTCTGGTTGCGGCTATTGAACAGAACTTGCCAGCACTCCGGTGTCGCTTGGCCACAGAGCGGCGATCTGAGCGCGCCGCGAAGTAAAGACGCGCAAACTGCACGTCGAGCTGAGCAAGCCATGTTGGATCGGTAAATCAACCGGTATTAACGCGCACATAAATCTTCCCGAAGGGATCGTGGCCACCTGCCAGGTCACGGGGACGACTCCGTATCACAATCGAACTAATTATAGTCGTTACACCGCACTCAATTCCACTCTTGACGGCCTCATCGAATCCGCCAAGTTGACTTTGATTGTCCAACAGCAGCATGAACACAATGGAGGGATCGATCGAAGTTGGAAGAGACCCAGAGTTGGTTCGCCAGCGTGAAGGTGATTATGGGCGCCGGGGGTTTGAGTGCCAGAAGCTATGCGGAAAAGCCAGGTGCACCGCAAGAAACCATCAGCGCTCCTTGTCTTTGCAACCCTGCTGGATGCTCAGCCCACGCGCCACGCGGCCAAAGTGGCGACGGCGTCATTCCTGCCTATATCCGGGCGGATCGCAAGCTCGAGCGCGGATACACCTTCCAGGCTCACCGAATATTCTTCCAACTCGGCCGTAGACCCGCCCGGGTTGAAATTCCACTGTTGTCGAATAATCTCGGTAGCCGCCCCGCCTTGCGCCGCCGACCAATGCAGAGTGAATTCCTGCGTTCGCTCAATTGCCGGTTCGCAAAATCGGAGCAGTATGCGGCGCACGGAAATCGGCTCATCCAAGATCAGCCGGATGCGCTGCTCGCCCGTCTGAGCGGCACGCCAGCCCGGCCCACCGTTGGTGAACACCGATTCAATCGGAAAGCGAGGATCTTCCGAAGTTACTTCTACGGTTGCGAGGTGGGTCAGATCCAGCCATCCGCCGTGCAACTCGTCCGGTGTCGTGGTACGGCCGGCTTCCATTATTCTCTTGCGCATCTGGTTCCATTGTCCTCCGAAGTGTAGTTACGCGCCCGGAAGAACCGGGCACTGTGTCAGTCTTGTAAGATTCCAGCTACACCAAGGACATGGCGCTCACTATCGCCAATCTGTCCAACACCTACCCCAACCGCGTTAGGGGGGCGCTCAAGAACGTTTCCTTAACAATTGGAAACAACATGTTCGGCCTGCTCGGCCCGAGTGGCGCGCGCAAGAGTTCGCTGATGCGCACCGTGGCGACGCAGAAAGCTTTGCGCATCGACCCGGATTTTGTCGCGGCGCACAACGACCTCGCAACAGACTACATCGTTCTCAAACAATTTGACAAAGCGCTGGCCGAACTGGATAAAGCCGCGAAACTCGATCCCGCGGCGTGGGTGGTTCCGATGAATCGGGCCGTCTGCCTGATGCAGGTCGGGCGCTTCGAAGAAGCCGAAAAGGCCGCCCGCCGCGCCGTCCAACTCAATGGGACTTCGCCGCGTACCCGTTATGCGTTGGGCCTGGTGCTGGCGAACGAGCGCAAGTTCACACCCGAAGCGATCGACAATCTGCTGCGCGCCTCGGTCGAAGCGCCCACGGCCCGGCTCGTAGTGGCGCAAATTTTCATGGACAAAGGACGCATCCCCGATGCACGCGAGCAGTTGCGCCTCTATCTGGATGGCTGTTCCGGCGAGCGCTGCAAAGTAGTTCAAAATTCGCTCGCGCGGTTAGAGCATTCAGGCGAAGGGAGCAAATGAAGGTGTGCGATTCTAGTCACAAATGGAAGCAACCGAGGAACTGAAAGAACACGCCGAGCATGCCCGCGCGCCGTTCGACAAGATGGTGGCCACAACCATGGCCATCATCGCCGCGGCGTTAGCGGTCGTGTCCGTTCTTGGCCACATAGAAACCACCGAAGAGCTCTTATTGCAGCAGCGAGCCTCGGACCAGTGGGCGTTCTACCAGGCCAAGTCGATCCGTCGTTATGAGTCCGAGATCGCGCGCGACGTTCTGGGCGTGGTGAGCGCCAACGCCTCGAAACAGGTGCAACAGTATTCGGCCAACGCCGACCGCTACCGCAAAGAGTCGGATGAGATTTCGAAGGAAGCGACAAGTCTTGAAAAGGAAAGCCATCTCAGCGGCCGCCAGGCGCTGCGTCTGCACGTCGGCGAAATATTTCTCGAGATTGCCATTGTTTTCGCCTCTCTCGCGATCCTCGCCAAGCGCCCTATGCTTTACTGGACTGCCGTAATAAGCGGCGCGCTCGGCGTGGTAATCGCCTGCACGGAACTGCTGGTCCGTTCATGACCAGGAGTGTCGCGATAGGATTCCTGCTGCTCGCGGCGGTGCTCGAAGCGGGAGGCGACGCCGTCATTCGAGCCGGCCTGCACGCCCCGAATTCTCGAATACGCTGGTTGCTAATGGCCGCCGGTGCAGCGATGTTGTTCGCCTACGGTTATACGGTGAACGCGCCCGGCTGGGACTTCGGCCGTCTTCTCGGAATATATATTGTGCTGCTCTTCGTCGTCGCTCAGATTGTCTCCTGGCTCGCTTTCGGCCAGCGCCCCGGCACTGCATTACTGATCGGCGGAGCTTTAATTGTCGCCGGTGGTATCGTAATCGTGACGCAGGGTTAG
>JBEKUT010000263.1:0-9847 GCA_049514735.1 Bryobacteraceae bacterium | reverse complement strand
CTGGTGCTTACCGACGGTATCGTCGCTTGGTTGCCCAACAATCACGCGCTGGCTAAGAAGCACTCCCTGGAATTGAGCGATCTCGAAAACGAGCGCTTCGTTCTGCCCGACCGTAGCTGGGCTCCCACGTATTTCGATCATCTGATAATGGCGTGCCGCGAGGCGGGATTCAGCCCCACCATCGTACATACTGGCAACGATTTTCAGACGGTGATCACGCTGATCGGCGCCGGCCTGGGTATTGGATTGGCGGCCGCTTCAACGCGCACCATCCCCGTGGAAGGGGTCCATTGCGTGCCGATACATTCCGCGGGTATTCCGGTTTGGATGGCGTGGCGCGCCGACAACAAAAATCCAGTGGCTACCGGTTTTGTCGAAATGGTGCGCTCGCACGCCCGGAAATTACCTCACACCTGATTCATTAGCGAGCGCGCGAGCGTGCTGGAAAGAGCTTCGATCGCCTCTTCGCAATCGCTACGGGCGACGTCGTAATGGGTGACGGCGCGCATTATTGCGGGCGTGATTCCATTCATCAGGACTCCGCGCGATTTGAGAGCCTTGCTAAGCTCCGAAGAGACAAATCCGGTTTCCGAAATGTCGAAGACGACGATATTCGTTTGCACTGTTTGCGGATCGATTCGAACGCCCGGCATCATGGACAATTCCGTTGCAATGTATTTCGCATTGGCGTGATCTTCACTGAGACGCTGCGGCATCTTCTCCAGCGCGATCAGACCCGCCGCGGCAAGAACTCCCGCCTGCCGCATGCCGCCGCCTAGACGTTTGCGATATAGACGCCCGCGTGCAATCGCATCGGCCTTGCCCACCAGCATGGATCCTACCGGCGCGCCCAAACCTTTCGAGAGGCAAAACATCACGGTATCGGCTTTTGCTGCGATGTACAAAACGGGCTCACCTAGATACGCAGCCGCATTGAATATACGCGCGCCATCCATGTGAACTTTCAAACCCAGATCGTGCGCGCCGTCGCAAATCTCATGCAGCGTTGACATGGGATAAACCCTGCCGCCGCCAATGTTATGCGTGTTCTCGACTTCGATGAGTGAAGTGCCGGCAGTTTGCGCTCCGAATTTACGTATGTTCTTGCGGATGTCACCCCAATTGAGGATGCCGCCGTCACCGACTACAGGACGAATGAGACAACCGCAAAACCACGCGGTCATCGCTAGTTCGTAATCGAGCAGATGTCCATGCGACTCGCAGATCACTTCCTCGCCGTGTTCGGTGTGTATCTTCACAGCGATGGTATTGCCCATGGTGCCCGTGGGCACGAACAGGCCGGCTTCTTTGCCAAGTATTTCAGCGGCGCGCTTTTCCAACTTATTTATGGTGGGGTCTTCGCCGTAAACATCGTCGCCGACCTCGGCTTCCGCCATCGCACGGCGCATTTCGGGCGTGGGCCGCGTCACGGTGTCGCTGCGTAAATCGATCGTCTTATTCAATGGTGATGAACTCCTCGAATACTTCATTCGAAAACAGCACGCCGCGTTCCGTCAGGCGCAAGACGCCGCCGTCGCGGGCGAGCAGCCCCTCATGGATAAAATTCCCGATCGGTTTCTCGTATTTCTTCCACTCCGATGCATCGGGACGCACGCCTTCGCTCAAGCGCAGTCCAACGAAAAATTTCTCTTCGTTAGCGTTGGCGGGAGTCGAGGCCAATCGCGGAGATTCGCCCCGCTCCCAACGAGAAACGTAATCGGAAGCCTGCTCGACATTCTGATGCCGCAGGGTGCCGTCGAAGGAATGGGCATCGGCGCCGAAACCCGCGTAGGGTTCGAGCCGCCAATATTTGAGATTGTGCGCGGATTCGAAGCCGGGTCTTGCAAAATTCGAAATCTCGTAGCGCAAGATTCCCAGACTCCCAAGTTCTCTTACAGCCGTTTCGTACATCTCCACGATCATGGCATCGCCAGGAACATCGGGTGCGCCGTAACGTTTCCCGTTTAGCAGTACTTCTTGGCCGAGGCGGCTATCTTCATCCACTTCGAGCATGTAGACGGAAACGTGCGGAGGATCGATCCGCGCGATCCATGAGAGCGATTCGGTCCACGATTCCATCGTCTGGCCAGGCAGCCCCGCGATCAGATCGAGATTGATGTTCGAGATACCGCGGCTTCGCAGCAGCTCCACTTCACGTGCCACCACCTCTGCTGTGTGCTTGCGCCCGGTTCGCGCCAGCTCGCGCGGCACGAAAGACTGCACGCCTAAAGAAACGCGATTGATCCCAGCGTCGATCCACGCGCGCACTGCGTTAAGCATGACAGTTCCCGGCGCCGCTTCGATTGTCGCTTCCAACCACGGACGGCCGGGGATTCCAGACAGCAGACACTGCAGCGCATCGGGTGCGAGCTGGCTGGGCGTGCCGCCTCCCACGTAGACCGTATCGGGCGTCCACTTCCATTCGTGCGAGCCCAACTCGGCATGCAGCGCCTGCAAATAGCGCTCCTGCAATTCGCGCGGCTGAACGCCCGATGCAAAATTACAGTACGTGCATTTCTGCGCGCAAAACGGATACGAAATGTAGACCCCGGCCATTAGAGCGCCACTTCTTCTCCCAGTTGCGTGCTGATGGCGGACTGGATCAAGTCCGTGAGGCTCTGTCCGGTATCGGTCAGTACGAAAGTGCCGCGGGCCGCATCCCAATCCAGCTTGAAGCTTTTGGAATGGGCCGATACCCAGATCTGGCGAACCGGCGAATTCGGACTAATGACGAACTTCGCGGGAGGATCCTCAAACTCGATCGACATCGCTCCGGAATTGAAGTCGGCTTCGAACCCGCCATCGTCCGAAGCGTGCGTAAGTTTCCGATACAAAGAATTCAGTTCTTCGTCTGCTCGCTTTTGGAACTCTTGATCGTCCATATACAGAGTATGAATGACTGCCTCCATGTTAGGCTCCTCCATGTTAGGCTCCTCTATGTTAGGCTAAGGTCGCGTACGTATGCCAGAATCGGCTACGGTCTCTTTTTTGAGCCTTACGGCTGTCGAATAACATCTTTCTATTTAGTCCCGAGCATCTCCGAATGATGGAAAGCGCCTGTCTCCGCCACAGTGAAATTCCCGGCTCGTCCAAGCTGTTCCTGGACTTCCAGTATCATTTTGATCGCGTCGCGCAATACTACGGTGGCGGCTGGCCCGGAGATCCCGAGTCTTTTCGCCGGGCAGCGGAAAAATTACATTATCCCGACAATCGCCGGGCCGCGCTGGTGGATGCACTACGCGAGCAGAACGCCGGAAATCCGTCGCTGGATGTTCTCGCCAAACCAGGAACGGTCGCGGTTGTCACGGGTCAGCAGGTGGGGCTTTTTTCCGGTCCTTCTTACACCATCTACAAGGCTCTCTCCGCGGCGCGGCTCGCGCATGAATTGAGCGAACAAGGCATTCCCGCCGTTCCAGTCTTCTGGCTCGCGACCGAAGACCACGATTTCGCCGAGGTGAACCACGCTTACGTTTTCGACAGCGCGTTTGAGCCGGTGCGGCTCGAAGTTCAGGGTTCCAACGGCGGACAGCGTCCGGCCGGTTCGGTCGCGGTGGAGCAGTTTCCCACTTCCCAATTGCGCGAGGCTCTGGCTGCGTTTCCGTTCGGCGATAAAGTGGCGGATCTCGTCGCGCAGGCCTATGTTCCCGGCGCAACCATGGGAGCGGCGTTCGAGCAGCTTCTGCGCAGCCTGCTCGACAAATGGGGAATTCTCTACGTCGATCCTCTCAATCCGGCATTACGCCACATTGCGGCTCCCGTGCTGTCCGATGCGTTGAAGAACGCGCACGAGCTTAAAAAGGACCTGCTCGAACGCAACAAGGAACTGGAGCAGGCCGGCTATCACGCGCAGGTTCACATCGAGGCGCAGACATCGCTATTTTTCCTGCTGGATGGAGATCGCCGCATTTCGCTGCGGCCGCAGAACGGCGGTTACGCTTCGAAGGATCGGGTTTATAGCATCGCGGAACTGGTGGAGCGCGCCGACCAACTTTCGCCCAACGCTTTGCTGCGGCCGGTGGTGCAGGATTATCTTCTTCCGACTGTTTGCTACGTGGGAGGCCCCGCCGAGTTGGCGTACATGGCGCAGTCGCAGGTTTTGTACCAGCGTCTTTTGGGCCGCATGCCCGTGATGCTGGCTCGTAGCGGATTCACGATCCTGGAACATCGCGCGGCGAAGCTGCTGGACCGTTACGGTCTGCGCGTGCAATCGCTGTTTCAACCCGAGACAGTGGTCAAGGAACAGATTGCGCGCAAGCTGATACCGGTGCACCTGGTTGACGAGTTCGAAGCTGTTCGCCGGGACGTTGCGGGCTCGCTGGGCAAACTACAAAATGAGCTGACGCACTTCGATCCCACGCTGGCCAATGCGCTGGAGCGCAGCCGCAATAAGATCCTGTATCAGCTTGCCAAGATGGAAACCAAAACCGAGCGCGAGGCGTTGCGGCGCGATGCCCGTGCGTCGGAAGAGGCGAAGTGTCTCTTGAACCTGGTCTATCCCGAGAAGCACCTGCAGGAACGCTTCTATTCGATTCTGCCTTTCCTGGCCAAGCACGATGTCGGACTGCTCGACACGATCTATGAGAACGTGAATCTGAGTTGCCCCGATCATAAGGTGCTCGTAGTGTAGCCCCCCTTTTCCGATCCCTGACCGCATCGTTCCCGATCCCTGACCGCATCGTTCCCGATCCGTGACCGCATCGTTCCCGAGCCGTGACCGGAAGGGAGCGGTTACTTTGTTTTACCCTCTCTATAGATGCAAATCAACAAAGTAAAGAAAGCCCTCGCTGAAGGGAAGGTGCAGCTTGGCTGCGGCTTTGGAACATTCCGGTCTGAGGATGTCGCGCGAATCCTCGTCGCGGCGGGATTTCACTGGGCATTCGTAGACACCGAGCACGGCAGCTTCGGCATCGAGACCGTCCAGGATATCTGCCGCGTCGCGAGTTACGTCGGCTTCTGCCCGATCGTTCGCGTGGCCGACATGCAATATCCACTGGTATCGCGTGCGCTCGATTCCGGCGCTCAGGGGATTATTTTTCCACGCGTGGAATCGCCGGAGCTGCTCGAAAAAGCGGTGAGCTGGACAAAGTTCCCTCCGGTCGGGATTCGCGGTTTTGGCCTCACGCCGCTCTTCGTCGATTTCGAGAAAGTGACCATCGCGCAAATGATCGAGCACTACAACGCGAACATCATGGTGGTGCTGCAGATCGAAACCCAGCGCGCCGTCGATGCCCGTGACGAACTGCTCAGCATTCCTGGAATCGACGCGGTGATGGTGGGGCCGGTGGACCTTTCCATTTCGCTCGGCGTCCCCGGCGATTTTCAGCATCCGAAAATGGTGGACGCCATGGAAAAAATCCGCGATAGCTGCATCGCACACAACGTTACGCCGGGCACGCAAACTCGCAATTTGCCCCTGGCCAAATTTTGGCGTGAACGCGGCATGCGCTTCCTCGGCTGCAGCAGCGAAGTGGGCATGATGATGGAACGCGCCTCGGAGCTGGCCAAAGAGCTGACGTAGGACGGGCCATCGATTTTTGTGGCCCGTCTCTTCGTTAGACGACAAAGTATCAGGCCTCGCAGCAGGTCTAGACGGAAAAGGGACGAGTTGCGAGGTCTATTGGCAGAAAACAGACGACGAAAACCGATCGTCTGTTCCACCCGAGAAAGCGATCGCCCGCGCTACTTCAACCGTTACTGCGGCGCCGGCCCGCGCACAACCTGAACAAAATCCTGCGGCCTGATCCATTTTTCAAAAGCCGCGCGGACCTCGGCAGCGGTCATCGTGAAATAACGATTCGCAGCGCGCAGCGGCTCATCCAACGGCAGATCCATTTGCGCGCGAGCCAGCAAACCGCCGGCGATGGCGTCTTCGCTCGATTCGGCCAACGGGATTTGCCGCAACAACAGCGCCTTCGCCTGCTGCAATTCGCCCGGCGTCACCTCTTCCTTCTGCATCGCGATCAGATCGCGCTCGACCAATGCAGCCGCCTTCGAAACATTTTGCGGATCGCAAGCGTAAGAGACGGAATAAACGGCGCGCGATTTTGTGGCGCCCAACGAATCCTCCACCGTATACACATAGCCGGCAACCTGGCGCAAATCATGATACAGACGCGTCGCGTAGAACCCGCCGCCCAGCACATGATTCCCAAGTTGCAGCGCATAGTAGTCGTGGTTGAAACGATTCATGGGCAACTCCTCGGCGAGTTCCACCGAGTCCTGAATGGCGGTCGGATCGGGCACATTCACGGCGACGGCTTTATTCGGAGGAACGGGCGGCAGCGTGACGTCGGGTTTCTCGCCCGACGCCGTCCACGCGCCAAAGGACGCTTCAATTGCGGCTTTCGCCTCTTCCGGCGTGATGTCGCCGATAACCACGATGGTCGTCAGATCCGGCCGGAAGGTCTTCGCGAAATAATCCTTCACATCCGGCAGCGTGAGTGTGCCAATGGTCTGTGGCGTGGCCTCACGCAGCGCCGGATCGCCTTTCGGCAAGAGCGATTTTTCGAGCGCGCGCTCCGTCAGATATCCGGGACTCGTCAGATTCCCGCCCACGAAATCGGCCGTCTCCTGCTTCACCACCTTGAACCCGTCTTCGGGCAGCGCGGGATTCAGCTCGTTGTCCGCGAGCAACTGCACGCCGCGCGAGAAATACTGTTTCAGCACCTTGAGATTGAAGTCCGAACCGGCCGACTCCGACGCAGCGATATCGTCCAAAGCCTTCTGATACGCCAACCGGTCGAGCGTCTTCGTTCCGAACGCGAAGAGCCCATCCAACACGTCCGCGACGCCTTCCTTACCCGCTGGCGTCAGTAAGTTCTGTTCATGGCGGATGCTTCCGAGCACTGTCACGGTGGGACTGATTTTCTGCGTTTGCACAATCAGACGAATGCCGTTCTTAAGCGTCATGTCGGCGGGATGCAGATCTGGTTGCGGGATCGCGAGCGATTTGACGGCCGCTTCCGCCCACGGCGGCAAGACAACCGGCTTGTTCGGCGTCGCGGTGAGCTGCTCCGTGCCTCCGAATCCCTTCGCCGAGACGGGAGCGCCCGAGGGCTGCGGTTTCAGCGTCGCGACGATCGCGTTCGAATCGAGCAAATACGCCTTGGCGACGCGATTGACATCCTCAACCGTCACGCCACGCAGTGCGGCGACATCCTCTTCCGGCGAATTGCGTCCTTCCGCGGCCAGCGCCTGCGACCAGCTTCCGGCAAGCCCTGGAATGGAGTTTCGTTCGAACTCGTCGGAAGCGATCTCACTGCGTTTGGCTGCATCGACAAGCTCCGCGGGCAGGCCCTTCGCGACGTACGCCGCGATAATTCTTTTCATCTCCGCAATGATTGGTGTGGAGTCGGCGGCGGCCGGCAAAGCGGCCAGCCCAAATGCGACACTGGCTTTCTGATATGTTTCAGCAAGTCCGAACTGTGCGGCCAGGGCCCGGCCTTCCGGCACCATCGCATACAGGTCGCCTCGCTGGCTGCTCAACACGTCCGATAAAATGCGCGCGGCCGGATAATCCGGACTGCCGGTCCCCGGCATGCGATACGCGATGAACGCCAGAACATAGGGCAGATTGCTGTCCAGCGTGAACGACTCGGCCTTCACCGGCCGCAGCGCGATCGCGGGATGCGCCGGCGTCGCCCGCTTCGGAATCGATCCGTAAAATTCCTTGACGCTCGCCAGAGTTGCCTTGGCATCGACGTCTCCTGCAATCACGAGAATCGCGTTGTTGGGCGCGTACCACTCCGCCGCAAACTTCTTCAGCATCGCGCCGGTGGTGGCATCGAACGACGGTTTCGTGCCGAGCGCATCGTGAGCGTAAGGCGTGCCTGAAAACAAATCCTCGTTGAGACGCGTCAAGAATTTGTAAGTTGGATTCGAAAGATCGCGCGCCACTTCCTGCTCGATGGCTCCGCGTTCCAGATCCCACTGCTCCTGCGAGTCGTCGGTGTTCGCCATACAGGCAGCGTCCAGCCGCAGCGCCACGTTCATGTCGGCGGTCGGAACCGTGGTGAAATATTGCGTGATATTTTGCTGCGTGTCGGCGTTCCCCTGCCCACCAAGTTGCGCGAAGATCGCCGCGATCTGATCCGCGGAAACGCCCTGGCAGCCTCGAAACGCCATGTGCTCCTGCGCGTGCGCCGTGCCAGGGAATCCGTCCGGTGTCTCGTCTCCACCAACGAGATAATTCTGCTCCACCGTTACCACCGGAGCCAGCGGATCGCGCACGATCACCACGCGCAGACCGTTGTCGAGCGTGGCGCGAGTCACCGTGATTGTTTCCGAAACGGATGCCGGCTGCGCCAAGAGCAGAATGCTGGCGGCGAAAGCGAACAGGGGGATTTTGAACATGCCTGGCGAAAAAGTCCTTACATTATAGTAAACGCACCAGCGGCGATAATGTATTCAAAATAGGGCCTCTGGCCCGCCAATCTAAGGTCTGCCGCCGTTATTTCCAAGGACCAAATCTGCCGATGCGCTAAGTGATGCGCCAGATCTATGTCTTCTCCGCCGTCCTGCTCGCCGCAGCAGCCTTGAATGCTCAGCGGAAGGAACCCTTCGTGGGTCCCGCAATACCCGTCCAGCCTCGTGAGGCGCCTCCGGGAGTAGCAGCGCGGCTCGCACGGCCAGCGCCGTTCTCTTTGGGATCGCTGAATGTCTCGGAGAATGCGGTCTTGACAACGCGTGGACGGATCCCGCGAATCGGCGTGCATCGATCTTTGCCGGCGATATCCCAACTGGGCGGCAAATGGGAGACCCTCGCCGACGGCACGGCACTATGGCGATTGACGATTCAATCCCCGGGCGCAACAGGCCTACGAATCCAGTTTGGCGACTTCGCCGTGGGCGCCGGGAAAGTCTGGATTTATAGCGGCCCCGATGTCAGTCAGGCGCAGGGCCCCTTCACCAAGAGAGGCACGTTCGAAAACGGCGAGTTCTGGAGCGGCACAACCTGGGGCGACACGGCGGTCGTGGAATACCGGCCTGCCGACAGCAAGGACCGTTCGGTTCCATTCCAGATTCGCGCCCTGTCGCATCGCGTCACAGCGAGACCAGGCGCTACGGCGCTCGGCGCCACAACCTGGGTAGACCCGGCCGCGTCCTGCAATCTCGATGTGACTTGCTATTCCGATTGGTCGTCGGCCGCGCAAATGGTCTCGGAAATCAATTTCCAGACTGAAGAAGATGGCCAGCAGTTTGAAGCCGCCTGTACCGCTTCTCTGGTAGCGACTCGCGACAACAACCTGAAGCCGTATCTGCTGACTGCAGGACACTGCATCCACAATGAGCCCGATGCCCGCACCATCGAAACTTACTGGACTTATCAAACCAGCCAATGCTCCGGTCCGGCGCCATTGTTGAGCGACAGCATCACTTCGCAGGTCGGCGGCGATTACCTGCTCAGCGGCGCCCTGGAGACCGGCGATTACAGCCTGGTCCTGCTTAAGAACGTGCCCAGCGGCGTGTTGTACTCCGGATGGGATCCCGCCGAGATCGCCGTTGGGACGAATGTCGTGGGCATACACCATCCCGAGGCTTCCTACAAACGCATTTTGTTCGGGCATCGCTCAGACGACTATGATGTGCAGATCGGATCGGACCAGCTTCCGAGCGATCTGTACTATATCGTTACGCTGGACGCAGGCATCGCCCAGCCCGGTTCCTCGGGCTCGCCAATATTCACCGCGCCCGGTGTCATCGTAGGAACGTTGACCTGGGGTCCCGACCTGGACGGCGCCGAACTTTGCGCGGCCGGCTCCTTCGATATCGGCTACGGACGATTTTCCGTCGCGTATCCGAACTTCATGAACTGGCTGGAGGACCTGCCGTATTCAGAGGTCCTCTC
>JBEKUT010000262.1:0-13507 GCA_049514735.1 Bryobacteraceae bacterium | reverse complement strand
AATCGGACCCATTTTTTAACCAGATGAATCTGTTCGACTTATAGCCGGACACTACTGCCGCTAAACATGTCTCTATCGCGCGGACATCCGCCCTCCACGTTTCAATCTGGGAAGCGCATTTACCGCGTGTCCGATTCGCTTCCGGGCAACGCGAAGCTCATAAAGATTTTTCAAATTGAGCCAGAACTCCGCACTCGTTCCAAAAAATGCGCCAGGCGCAAGGCGGTGTCTACGGTGATTTCACGTTGGCCCTTCAGAATGCCCGTGACACGATTGGTGGGCACATCGAGGTTACGGGCTAACTCGGCCACGCTCATCCCGAGCTCTTTCAATTCTTCCGCGAGGTGTTCCCCCGGATGTATCGCGATCGCTGCCACGGCGGCTTCCTTTAAAACGTTGAGGCTTTACGTCAAGCATGACGAACTTGCGCCGTCAGCATTCGACGCACTGCCGCAAATATCCTTTCGACGGCCGCGCGGCGATAGGCCCAGCGCTCAGCGGGCTCGGGCGGATTCACAACCATCGTGGCGTTGGCTTCGAATAGCAGCAGATCGCCTTCGGCGCTCATACCGAAATCGATGCCCGCATAATCCAGGCCGAGCGTTGCTTGGATACGGACGAGGGCATCCATAGCGCGAGGTCCGAGTACGCCGGGCATATTCTCCAGAAACTCCGCGTCTTCGGCGCGATGATCCGCACGTTCCGCCATCTCGGCCGTGAAATAGTGAATCTTCCAATGGCTCGAAATCGCCACGTGCAGCGGGTAAAGTTGCCCATCGATCATCATGACGCGATATTTGCGCACCTTTCCATCGACGCCACGAGCGTTTAGAAATTCGATGACGGTCAGTTCTTTTCCGGGAAGTTGCGCCACCGCGCTGGCCAGCGCTTCGGGAGTTTCCACGCGCAGAAAATGGCGGCCAGTGTGAAAGCCGGGCGTTCTCACTAACAGCGGAAATTCGAAGCCGTGGCGCGCGACAGTGGACGCGGCTTCGGGAGACGAGAGAAGCTCGCGAGGGAGCGTGATGGTTGACGGAGCGATCACGCCGGGCAGACGCGCGAGCCGTTCATGATCGGCGCGTCCAGTAGCCAACACGGCTGAGGGCCGATTGATCACGCGTGCCGACGTGAGAGCCACGACGGATTGCGCGGCGGCCAGCGCTGGCGCACACAGATCGGCATCGCCGATGGCGTTGAACACCACTTGATGCGGCGGCAGCGGCGATTGAAGATCGTAAAATTCGGGCGCGACGACGAATGTCTGAAAGAAACGGTCATCCAGAAAATTGTTTGTTGGTATATTCCCGCCAACCGATGAAACCAGCAACAACAAAGACACGGGAGGTCCCTGTCCACGATACGGCATGGCAATCACGGCACGATCCTCGAAAGCTTTGCGGCGGTGCGCCCGTGCGCCTTCTTCATCGCCCAGTTCAACCAGCACATACGCGAGACCTTGATGTGCTTCCCGATGGCCGGGGTCGGCGCGAAGGGCGGTTTCAAAATGCTCGCCGGCAGCCTGAAACTCGCCGGCTTCATACAGGACATTGCCCAGGTTAACGAGACTCATGGGATCGCCGGGATGCCGCGCTACCGCTTGCGCGTAGGCTGTGCGGGCCGCGGTTTTATAACCAGCGGCATGCACCAGTGTGCCCAAATTGTTCAAAGCAAGGCGGTGCGATGGATCGTGCGACAGCAGCTCGATATAGGCGTCCCGCGCATCGCGAGTCCGGCCCATTTCCGCGAGCAGACAGGCGAACTCAAATTGCAGACTCAGGTCTTCGGGATTCGATGCGATGCGGTTGCTGAGATCGCGCAGGGCGGCTTCTCTCGCGCTGTGCGGCGCCCACGCCGCGTCTGGCTGCGGAGCGCGACTGCGGGCGGCGCTCGATTCCAAGGCGCGTCCGAGCGCGATGGTTCTTTCCACCAAGGTGTCGATCTCACGTTTGCTTGTGCGGTGATTCACGATGGCCACTCGAATCGCGAGGCGCCCTTCGAGGATAGTCGTGGACGGCGCGGCCGCCCCGGACTCCTGCAGCTCGATGACGATTCTGGAATTGACGCGCTGGGCGTCTGCCGCGCGAAAACGGAAGCAAACAATGTTGAGTTCCACCGGGGCTAACAATTCCAATTCCGGCGTCGCGGCGATCCGGCTTTCCAAATAACGAGCCAATGCGCAGGTTTCGGAGATCGTCGATCCGAGCGCTTCCCCGCCGTAAACTTTGAAGGTGAACCAAACCTTGAGCGCTCGAAAACCGCGCGAAAGATCCGGACCGTAATCGCAGGGCCACGGCGCTCCGCCGGCCAGTCCTTGCAGTTCCTTTCTTAAATAAGGAGCGGTTACGCCAAAGGCGCGGCGATGCAGCACACCGTCGCGCACCAGAATGAATCCGGCGTCGTAGGGCGCCTGGCCCCACTTATGAAAATCGAACGCGAGCGAGTCGGCGCGCTCGATCCCTTTCAGACGCGGCGCGAGATCGGGCGCGAGAATCGCGAGCGCGCCAAACGCACCATCGACGTGGAACCACAGCCGCTCGCGATGACAGATATCTGCGAGCGCGTCCAGATCCTCAATAGCTCCGGTATCCACTGTACCCGCGGTTCCGACGATCAGAAATGGCGTGAAGCCAGCGCGGCGGTCGGCTTCGATCGCTTCTTGCAGTCCTCCGATCTCAGGGATAAGACGGAGCGCATCGCTTCCGATACCAGCGATGTCCAGTGCTTTCGCGATGCAGCTATGCGCGGCCGTGGACGCGTAGGCGGTGAGCTTTTTGGGGCTCGCCGCAACGCCCGCGCAGCGTGTTTCGAAACCAAGCTCGGCATCGCGCGCGATCAGCACACCGATAAGATTGGCCATCGATGTTCCCGTGACGAACAGACCGCTCGCGCTTTCCGGAAAGCCGAAGAGCCCACGCATCCACTGAACAATCTGGCGTTCTACTTCAATAGGAACGTGATCGCGTCCTCCCAGATTTGCATTCAATCCCGCCGCGAGCATTTCCGCCAGGATGCCCACGGGCGTTCCGCCGCCATGAACCCATCCCATGAAACCGGGATGCACATTGCCGGTTGCATAGGGCACAATATCGCGCATGAATTCTTCATGGACGGCTGCGAGATCGGACCGCCCAACGGGAAATTCGCCGCGGAAGCGCGCGCGGACGTCGCCGGGAATCGGCTGCCAAACAGGACGCTCGCGAATCTGTTCGACGTAATCGAGAATGTCGTCGAGCATGCGGTGCGCCTGGGTCCGGAACGAAGGCCAGTCGGCGGGGTCGAGAGACGCCATGCTCCTATCTTCCCGCGCTTATTTGGCGCGTTTGCGGAACTGATCGAGCACCGCTGAAACCTGCGCGCTTGGAATCAGGAGTTGTCCAGCGAGATTCAGACTCAGTCGGCCGCTTCCTGCATCGGCGAATGCTGCCGATTGAATCGTGACGAAGGGCCGGGCCTGCTCCGGGATCGCGGCTTCCAGGCCGGTCGATTTCTCAATCGCCTTGAGCAGCGCGGCGCGAATTTTGTCACGCACGGCGACGCCCAGCGACCCGGATCGCAAGACTTCACCGAGCGAACCATCCGCGTCGATCTTGCCAACCTCAGCGTCGAGGCGCACCGCTTTACCGTCCTCAACACGCGGGGTCAGAATTACCTGCACAGTCCCGTTGCCGCCAATCAGCCGTTTCGCATTCTCTTTGCCGAACACCTTGAGGCAAGCCCATTTTTCGAAATGCAATTGAACGTTGAGGTGTCCGGTGGGCGCGGCAGGTTCCAGCGTCGCTTGCTCGATCGAGATACGTTCGCCGCAGTGATTGGACTGATTCAGCTCCGTCTGCATGATCGAAGTAAGGTGGTTCTGAAAATCGGAGAGGTCCGTGTGCAGGTTTAAGTTGAAGGGTTGAGATGTGGAGACAGTGCCGGAAATAACGAACGCCACGGGCTGGCCGGCAATGTTCACGGACACCGGAACAGGCGGGATCTCCAACGCGAGATCCGCGCTGAGGGCGGCAGCCACGGTTAACGCGGCCAGAAGGAACCATGCTCGACGATCGATCAAGGACGTGCGACGATGGCAGTCGAGGTCCGGTTACAGCAAAACAATGGGAAGGTCAAGTCGTGCCGCACTTCTGTTCGCGATGGCGTTGGCGGGCGCAGGCTTCTGTCAGGTTCCGCTGGATGAATCTGGACAAAAGTCAACCGTGAACGTGGTCATCGTCGACTCGTTTGGCCTGCCTGTCGATTCGGCGATTTTATGCGTGCAAAGAATAGACGCGGGGGACGAGGGACCGAAGATCAGGGTCGAGCGTTTGCCGATTGATCCGCTGCCTTACGGCACGTATCGGTTTACCGTTGAGAACCCGGGATTCGAATCCACGCCGCGGGTTGTAACTGTTCACGATAAGAGCTGCACAGTGATTATCGGATTGATTCCGGCTGAGATCGAGAGCCGCGGAGACCCCATCTACGTTACCGCGCGAATCAAGGAAGCTAACATTTCGCCGGCCTGTCGATGGGTACGGCTGGTTCCCATTTTCGCTGCTTCGGAGCAGATCGACGCAGTGGTATATCAGCGGCAATTTCTTCTGAGCAACGCTAAACCAGGACTCTACGAAGCGGTGGTTTTCGGGCGTGAGGGCATCTGCCATGTCTCGAACGTAAGTATTCGACTTGGGCAGAATCAGGACATCACGATACCTTGAAATGCGAGGCGGCGAGTTCTTACGCCGAAAAGCGATAACCTTTGCCTCGAAAGGTGTGGATGTGCTTCGGCTGCTGGGGATTGTTTTCGAGCTTCTGACGCAGCCACGCCACGTGGACGTCGATAGTTCGGGAAGACACATCGCTACTGTACTCCCAAACGTTTTGCAGAATCTCTTCGCGGGGAACAACGCGCCCGCGATGGTGAATCAGGTATTGGAGAAGCTGCAATTCCTTGCCCGCCATGTTGACGCGTTCGCCGGCCTTCACGAGAACGGCACGTTCGAAATCGACATCCACGTCCGCGAATTGGAAACTCTTCAGCGGGATGCGATTTTCTTTCTGGACGCGCCGCAAGAGCGCTTCCACGCGGGCCAGAAGCTCGGCCGGATCGAAGGGCTTGGAAACGTAATCGTCGGCGCCGAGCTTTAATCCCGAAACACGGTCGACCACTTGCGTTCTTGCCGTCAACAAGAGAATCGCGGTGTCGACGCCACGTTCCCGCAGCGTCTTGCAGACTTCGAAGCCGTTCTTTTTCGGCAACATGACGTCGAGAATGATGAGGTCGAAGGCAAGCTGCGACGCTTTCGACAGGCCGGTCTCGCCATCGGTGGCCGTCTCGATTTCGTAGCCTTGCGAAGCGAGCAGGTCCGACAATGTCAGTACGAGTCCGGGCTCGTCTTCAACCAACAGGATGCGCAAAGTCATGTTGTAACTCCATTGGCGCGGCAGGAAGGCGCATGATAAATTCGGCGCCATCTAACGTATCGCTTTCGAGCGTAATGGTCCCTCCGTGGGCTTCCACGATTTTCTTGACGAGGCTGAGTCCGAGACCGGTTCCATGCACCTGGTCGCGCACGGCGCGGCGGCCCCGAAAGAAGGGATCGAAAATGTGCTTGCGCTCTTCGGGAGGAATCCCGGGACCTTTGTCGGCGACGCGAATTTCAATCGTCGAGCCGTTTCGATCCGCCGATCGCGACGCAGAAATTCCGATCCAACCGTTTGCGCCGGTACCGTACTTGAGAGCGTTGTCGACTAGATTCTGGAGCGCGAATTTCATGGCCAGCTCATCGGCGAGGATCAGCGGCAGGCCGGACTCGATGTGCATTTCAACGATTAGATCGGATGAGCCGAGCGCGACGCCGCTGGAGCGGAGCCCTTCCTCAATCAGCGTTTCGACGGTCACGGGCTCACGCTCTCGAATTACGTGGCCGGCGCGGGTTCCCGCGAAGCGCAGCACCTGCTCGACGAGCGCGGTCAGCTTTTCGCTTTCGTCCTGAATCAATTTTCCGTATTGCTCCACTTGCTCTGGACGGTTGGCGAGCTTGCCGCGCAGGTTGAATGCCGCTGTCCGAATGACAGTGAGTGGAGTTCGCAGCTCGTGAGAAACACTGGCGACAAAATTCATCTGGATTTCGGCGAGCTGCTGGGCGCGGCGCGAGAAGCGCAACAATGTCGCGACAGTGGCGACGATCAGCAACAAGACGCCGAGTGATGTCGCGAGGTTTTGTATTCGCGCTCGAGAGACTACTGCCTCGAGAGAGCCAGCCTGGTGACGCACCAATAATCGCCATCGGCCCGGGCCGCCGGGTCCGTTGGGAGGTGGACGGTGGCCGGGACCTGCTTCAAAGGGCGGCCGCATTTCGGGTGGTGGACCGTCTGGAGGCGGACCCGGACGAAATCCGCCAGGGGACGGGCCGCGCGGTCTCAGAATCGAATTGTAGTTGACATCGAAAAGTGGGATGGACGCGTCCGCGGAATCGCCGATGCGGCCGGCCGTTTTTGCGGATTGGAAGATAACTTTCGAGGGGTCGCCGCTGTCGATCACTTCGGCCTGGTAATCCAGCTTGCCGCCCGAGGCGAGGTAGCGATGAAGCAGTTCCGGAAGCAGTGTGCCGCGAACATAGTCGAGGTTGAGTTCCATGACGAGCCATTCGCCGGGTCCCTCGCGGCCGCGGCCTGGATCGAAGGTGGGCCGAAACTTGCGTTCGGGTAGGGTGATGAGATTGTCCGCCGAGGAATTCCCATCGAGGAGCCATTCGACGGGCGAGAACTGAGCCGTTTCAGGGTTGAGAATCTTCAGGCGCTCGCCGTCAGGGCCCGGCGTTGCCAGCGCTATGCGGCTGAAGATGCGGCCGTACGATTGTTTCCATTGAACATAACGAAGCGAGTACGCTTTTTCGCGCCCAAGGGCATCGATCTCCTGTTCGCTCGGCAGGAGACTCGCGCAGGCATTCGCGATCTCGTTATTGAACTCGCGGCTAAGATGGCTCAATTCCGTTTGCAGTTGCTGCTGCAGCCGTTCGCGCTCCGCAAGGCTGACTTCCGTGATCCAGTGGTTCTGAAGCAGCGCCAGGACACCGCACAATACCGCTAATATTCCCACGGAAATCCAGGAGAGCCACGCGCGCTTCTTTAACGGGTCCATGTAGGGCGATCTATAACTGCGTCTTTGTTCCATAGTAACCGGGGTGTGTGGGTCAGACTCGGTAAAGGAGTGTTAAGGTTGAGACTTACGGCCCGTTTAGGATAAGTCGCGGATCGATAAGTTTAGGAGCGCCCGCGAGGACGCTCCATGCTTGGGGGCTTACTGCAAATTTAGGGCTTACTGCGTTGCTTCTTCCGACCGGCCGCGAAGCATTCGTTCCGCCTCGAGCCAGTCTTCTACCGGCGACACGCCCTCACCGCCGCGCTGTTCCCACAGTTCGTAGGCAATGGAAGCGATGTCGTCCAATGTGTATCTCTCGTCGTTCGTTTCAGTCATTGTGAGTATCACTTTCTATCTGTTCTGACGATTAAGACGCACGCCGCGCGGAAACGGAAGTGTTAAGAAGTACTAAGACCAAAACGAAAAGAGCCGGCGCGCGTGGGTGCGCAGCCGGCTGTGAGGGTGCATCTAATTGGAAGGATGGGCAGAACGTGGGCAGAGTTTACTGAGGTGGGGGACCTCCGGGTCCTGGGCCGGGACCAGCGGGGCCGTGGGGCATGGAATTGTACGTGGTCTGCTGAGTTGACGTCAGGATTGCGTAGAAGGCGGCATCGGCCTTCGCGTTGATACTCGTGAGCTGGCCTTGCAGTGTGCCAATAGATGCGGCAAGCTGATCGATGGTTGCGGAATTGTTGGCCTGAATGGCTGTGGTTAGCGAGTCGCGATCCGTTTGCAGACTTGTGTGAACGGTCTGAGCCGCGGTACTCGCATTCGTGAAGATCGTTGTGGCCTGAGTCTGCTGCGCGGCGGTCAGACTAAGAAGGGCTGTGAGATGCGCCACCCTCATTTGGACCATGGTTGCGGGATCGGGCGGTGTCCCGCCGTTGTCTCGCGGTCTGAATCCCTGAGCGAACATCAGTGAGACAGACAAAGCGGCTGTTGCCGCTAATTTCATTACTTTCGTCACTATGTGGTTTTTGGAACCTCCTGCACTATTAAACGACGAAAGTGGGTGTTTTGTTGCCGGGGAAGCTGTTAAGGATTGTTAAAAGGTCCGAGCGTTGTTAGTTCGTAGTTCGTGGTTCGTCGTTGTGTGCTATCCAGCCAAACTAGCCCCGAGATAGTCGTGATTCATGCGCGCGATCACTTCTATCTTGATCTCTTTGGGACACACCGCTTCGCACTCGCCAATATTGGTGCAGCTTCCGAACATCTCCGCGTTGTGTTGCGTCACCATGCGCAGCGCTCGGCGATGGCGTTCGGGCTGGCCCTGCGGCAGCACACCGAGATGCGTAATTTTCGCGGACGTGAAAAGCGCTGCCGACGCGTTGGGGCAAGCCGCGACACATGCGCCGCATCCGATGCAGGCCGCCGCGTCCATCGAAATATCCGCGGCTTCCTTGGGCACCAGGATAATATTGCCGTCTTGCGCGCTGCCGGTGGGCGCCGTGATGTAACCGCCGCTCGAGATGATGCGGTCGAACGCGCTGCGATCTACAACGAGATCTTTGATAATCGGAAACGCTTTCGCGCGCCACGGTTCAATAAAAACATCCTGGCCATCCTTGAAGTGGCGGAGAGTCAATTGACAGACCGTGGTCGCAGGCAAAGGGCCATGCGCCACGCCATCGATCATGAAGCCGCACGATCCGCAGATGCCTTCGCGGCAATCGTGTTCGAACGCGACGGGCTCTTCGCCCTTCAGGATCAGCTCTTCGTTCAGCACGTCGAGCGCTTCCAGCATGGACATGTCCGGATTCAGATCCCCTGCCTCGTAACGCACCATGCGTCCCTTTTCAGCGGGGTTCCTCTGGCGCCAGATATGCAGGTTCAATTTCATTACTTGTAGCTCCGTTGACTCGGATGCACGTATTCAAATACCAGTGGTTCTTTGACTAACTCCGGAGGCGCGCCGCTTCCTTTGAAGAACCAAGCCGCAACATACGAGAACTCGTCGTCGTTACGCTGCGCTTCACCTTCGGGCGTCTGATATTCCTCACGAAAGTGGCCGCCGCAGGACTCATTGCGATGCAGTGCATCAATGCACATCAACTCCGCCAGTTCGAAAAAGTCAGCCACGCGGCCGGCCTTTTCGAGCGATTGATTCAGCTCATCGGCGCTGCCCAGCACGTTCAGGTTTTGCCAAAACTCCTGGCGCAATTCGCGAATCTGTTCGATGGCGCGAGTGAGACCTTCCGCATCGCGCTCCATGCCGCATTCGTCCCACATGATTTTGCCGAGCTCGCGGTGGAACGAATCGACGGTACGTTTGCCTTTGATCGAAAGAAAATGCTTGGTCAGTTCGGCGATGCATGCCTCGGTGCGTTTCACTTCGGGATGATTCGTGTCGACTTTGTCGAGCTTGGTTTTCGCGATGTAATCGCCGACCGTGTACGGAAGGATGAAATAGCCATCCGAGAGGCCTTGCATCAGAGCGCTGGCGCCCAGGCGGTTCGCGCCATGATCGGAGAAGTTCGCTTCGCCGATCGCGAAAAGGCCGGGGATGGTAGTCATCAGATAATAATCCACCCACAGGCCGCCCATCGTGTAATGTCGAAGAGGTTGCCGTAGCGATCTTTAATCACGTCGACGCCGAGGCGGCGAATGGAATCGGAAAAATCGAGATAGACGCCGAGGCCAGTCTCGCCGACGCCGCGGCCTTCGTCGCACACCGCTTTCGAATTGCGAGATGCCACGTCTCGCGGGACAAGGTTGCCGAAGCTGGGATATTTGCGCTCGAGATAATAATCGCGATCTTCTTCCGGGATCTGGTCCGGACGGCGATGGTCTTCCGCTTCTTTGGGCACCCAGATGCGGCCATCGTTGCGCAACGATTCGCTCATCAGGGTCAGCTTCGACTGATAATCGCCCGACTGCGGAATGCAGGTGGGATGGATTTGCGTGAAGCAGGGATTCGCGAAGGCCGCGCCTTTTTTGTACGCGCGCCAGATGGCGGTGGCGTTGGAGCCTTTGGCATTCGTCGAGAGATAGTAGACGTTGCCGTAGCCGCCGGTGCCGAGCGCGACCGCGTCCGCGAGATGTGTTTCGATTTTGCCCGTAACAAGATTGCGCGTTACGATGCCGCGCGCTTTGCCATCGATCACAATCAGATCGAGCATTTCGGTGCGTGGGTACATCGTCACGCGACCGGCATCGACTTGTCTTTCTAAAGCCTGATACGCGCCCAGCAATAACTGTTGACCGGTCTGTCCGCGCGCGTAAAACGTGCGGGAGACTTGCGCTCCGCCGAACGAGCGGTTCGACAGCGTGCCGCCATATTCGCGTGCAAAGGGAACGCCTTGCGCGACGCACTGATCGATGATCTCGACGCTGATCTGCGCGAGGCGATAAACATTGGACTCGCGGGAGCGGAAATCGCCGCCCTTCACGGTGTCGTAGAAAAGGCGGAAGATGCTGTCGCCATCATTCTGATAATTCTTCGCGGCATTGATGCCGCCTTGCGCGGCAATGCTGTGGGCGCGGCGCGGTGAGTCTTGAAAACAGAAACACTTCACGTTGTATCCGAGTTCGCCCAGAGAGGCGGCGGCTGCGCCTCCGGCCAGGCCGGAGCCGACAACGATGACAGTATATTTCCGCTTGTTCGCGGGATTTACCAGCTTCATTTCGAAGCGAGCCTGGTCCCAGATATTCTCAATGGGACCAGAAGGAGCTCTGGAATCGAGTGGCATTCTTTAATGAACCAGCCCCGTCATGACGGCGACGGGAATCGAAATATATCCTGCTGCAATTAGTATCGCGACCACGGCCGCGGCGCGCTTCAGCACCGGCGTATAACGCGGATGGTGGAAGCCGAGCGATTGAATCCAGCTCCACAAGCCGTGATACAGATGCATGCACAACAATAAGATTGCGATGATATAGACAATCGCCACCGGATAGGATTGAAAACCGCTCACGACGTTATCGTAAACGTCGCCTTCGCGGAAACCCGGATGCACGGTTCCGGTGGTCAGATGGAGGATGTGATAGATCACGTAGGCGGCGATGAACGGGCCGCTCCAATACATGGTCCGGGATGCGAAGTTCGAGCCGACCGCTTTTTTCTTCACGTATCCAATTGGCCGGGCCTGGAGTTTACGGGTTCCAAGCTGCATATACGCGAGGATATGAAGGCCCAGAATGAAGAGCAAAACAATTCGCACCGACCACAGCAACGCCGGGTAAGTATGAAGCAGGACGGCGTAATGGTTGATGTCTTCGCGTCCGTTGGGAAGGAAAATTTGTAGATTCCCTATCAGGTGCCCGATCACGTATCCAAACAGAAGGACCCCCGTGATCGCCATGACTGCTTTCTTGCCTACGGTCGAGTTCCAGAACCCCGCGGACGCGCGTCCGGAAAGACCGATCGCGGATGCACTCATATTCACCAGGATAACAATGCGAGGTTAGCGTTCGTGGTTGTTGGTTCGTGGTTCGTGGTTTGACGCGCTAGGCTACGTTCTATGTTCGAAGTGCGGACACCTATAATAGCGGCAGTGGGCAGGATCTCGGTTTGGTTGTGGTTTGTTAGCGCGGTTGCCGCTCCGGTGGTTACGAAAGTGGAGCCTCCCAACTGGTGGGCGGGATCATCGTACAGCACGGTCCATCTGTTGGTGCATGGTTCGGGCCTGCACGATGTCGAGGCGCGCGGCGAGCGGGGAATTGAGATCCTCAACTCGCATCCGAACGAGGCCGGAACTTATCTCTTCGTCGACGTGAAGGTTCACAAGCCTGGGACGTTTAACATCAAACTCTCTAACCCGGAAGGCTCGGCGAAAGCGACTTTAGAGGTGCTCAATCCGCTTGCGCCCAAGGGCCGGTTCCAGGGCTTTTCGAACGACGATCTGATTTATATGCTGATGCCGGATCGCTTCGCCGATGGCGATCCTTCGAACGATAAGGGCGACCGCAAAGCTCCGCGAGATTATCATGGCGGCGATTTTCAGGGCATTATCGATCACCTGGACTATCTCAAGGGGCTTGGAGTTACTGCGCTGTGGATCACTCCGATTTACCGCAACGAGACGGGGTATCACGGCTACCATGCCATTGATTTCTACAGCGTTGAGACGCACTTCGGGACACTCGATAAGTTCAGGGAGCTAGTGGACAAGGCGCATCAGAACGGGATCAAAGTGATTCTCGATATGGTGATGAACCATACCGGGCCGAAGCATCCGTGGGTCAACGATCCTCCCATGGACGACTGGTTTCACGGAACACCGGAACATCATCTGAACGAATCGTTTCAGATCTGGACCTTGTTAGACCCGCACTCGGGGCCCACGTTGCGAGATCCGGTGCTGGATGGATGGTTCGGAAACAATCTGCCGGATCTGAATCAGAATGAGCCGAGGGTCGCGGAATATCTGATTCAGAACACGCTCTGGTGGATTGCTTCAACCGGTATCGATGGCGTAAGAGCAGACACGATGCCCTATGTTCCGCGCAAGTTCTGGCACGATTGGAACGCCGCGATTCATAACGAGTATCCGGATTTCAAAACAGTTGGTGAAGCCTTCGACACCGATCCCAGCGTGGTCGCGTTGTTCCAAGGCGGCGTCAAGAAGTACGACGGCATCGATTCCGGAATGGATGCGATGTTCGATTTTCCGACTTATGGCGCGATCCGGCGCGTGTTCGCGGGGACGAAGGCTGTGCCGGATTTGCCGTATATCATCGCGCACGATTCGCTGTATAGCAGTCCGGACGACCTGGTGACATTTCTTGGAAATCATGACGTGGCGCGCTTCATGAGCGAGCCGGGCGCGACGATTGAGGGCCTTAAGATGGCGTTCGCATATTTGTTCACGATGCGCGGCATCCCCATGATCTATTACGGCGACGAGATCGGGCTGCGCGGCGGGAACGATCCCGAGAATCGCGCGGATTTTCCGGGCGGTTGGAAGGATGACCCCGCCAACGCTTTCAACGCCGCGACGCGTACCGCGGAAGAGCGCGACATCTTCGACTACGTGCGTAACCTCGCTTTGATTCGTCAGCAGACGCCCGACTTGCGCAAGGGCAAGTTCACGCAGATCGGCCTGGGACACGATATTTTGGTTTACACGCGCGGGGCATTAATTGTTTTATTGAACAACGGACCGAATGCGGTGAAGGCCGAGGTTCCGGCCACTCCGGGAACTTGGAAAGATCTGCTGAACGCGGAAACGAATGTTGCCGTTCACGATCGCGTGATGACGGTTACCGTGCCGCCGCACACCGCCATGATTATGTCGAAGCGGTGACGCTCGCGTACTGCATGGTCTCCAGCTTTTCTTCGGCGAGCTTGCGAACCTTCGCAATGCTCTCTTCTTTGATGCGCTCGTAGCCACGGATCTGGTCGGGCAGGGCAGCAATTTCGAGGGCGAGATCGAGGTTGCC
>JBEKUT010000261.1:0-9987 GCA_049514735.1 Bryobacteraceae bacterium | reverse complement strand
CGGAAAAACGACCTCAATTCCTGCGCGAATTGCTTCAACAGCTCGTCACCGGCGAGATGCCCCCAGGAATCGTTGACCAGCTTGAAGTTGTTCAGATCGAACAGGATCAGGCAGAACGCCTGGGCGCGCTTGACACGGAACGCGAGCTGCTGTTCCACGTATTGCCGATTATCGAGCCCCGTCAGAAAGTCCCGGAAGGCGAGCCGTTCCACCTCTTCCACGCGCGCCTGGTAAACGCGCAGTTCGGCGTGGAGTTGCGCGATCGATTGACGGCTATCGCGAGCCATGTCGACCACACGGCTCTTCATCTCGGTGGCGCTCTGCGAGAGCGACTGCCGGATCGCTTTCAGGTCTTCGAGGTTCGCGATCGACTCCAGACGCGAGCCCAACTGCTCAAACTGGCCCACATATTTTTGATCGCGCTCGCTGACGGTCTGCGCCGCCTTGGCCATCAAAGTCATGATTTCCTTGACTTCGTTGGTCCTTTCTTTCAGATAATCCGAAGCTCGATTGCCCCACTCGCGAAGCTGAACATCCACCTGTTTCTGCGTTTCGAGCACGGCGGCAGGCGAGGCGTCCGACGACAGTGACTTTTGAAGCTGCAGCAGGGTCTGGCGCATTTCGTCGCCGAATTGCGGAAAGACTTGTTTGCCGCATTCGGCCATACTTTGGAGCGCTGCACGATAGGACTGCAGGGTTGCCTGCAGGAGGTCTTCAAGCTGCACTTCCATGTATTTTTTCAGAGATATCACGAAGCTATCTCATCGTCAGTAAGATGGAGGGGACGTATCGGTAAAACGCCTTAGTTTCGGGTAGGACAGGCCATCGGTTCGCGTGGACTGTTTTTTGGGGGGGAGGACAGACGACAAAAGGCGATCGTCTGTCCTACATCCGATCGTCTGTCCCACAGGCCGAGACAGACGACAAAAGGCGATCGTCTGTCCTACTTGTAATAATCGAACAAATGCATCGTCTTCCCGTATGAAAGCTTATGCAACTCGCAACCAGAGAAGAGCCGGCGGCGCCCGTTCCAGACGACCTGGAAAAAGCCTACCAGAACCACTCCGGTCTGGTATTTCGCACCGCATACCGTATTACAGGGAATGCAGCGGACGCTGAAGACGTCCTCCAGACCGTTTTTCTAAGGCTGGTGCGGCGCGACGCTGCCGCTGCCGTCCTCGAAAATCAAGAGAGCTATTTGCGGCGGGCGGCCGTCAATACGGCGCTCGACATCGTGCGGTCGAAACAGATCGCGAGAAGCGTGCCTCTCGAAGACGCGCCAGCGCGCAGCGTGACGGAGCCGTCGGATGAAGCCAGCCGCGAAGCCAAGGATTGCCTGCGCCGCGCCCTCGCGCAATTGAACCACCGCGAGGCCGAGGTCTTCACCCTGCGATTCTTCGAAGGCCACAGCAACCCCGAGATCGCCAGGATGCTGGGCATCTCACAGGTGCACGTGGCCGTAATTCTCCATCGCAGCCGCAAACAGCTTCAAAAAGAGGTTCGTTCGTACATGGGAGGCAGGTCATGAACCGGGACAATTTGGACAGAATCATCGATAGCGTTCGCAATGAGCCCATTGACGAGCAGGTAGTGACGGAAGCGGCGGCGCGCGTGCGGGCCCGGATCTTCGCGGCAGCGGCGGACCCGGCGTCGGCCACGCTGCGCTCCTGCGGCGATTTCCAGGCGCTGATGCGGCCCTATCTGACGAAGTCGCTCAGCGAATCCCGCGTGATGCTGCTCGAAGATCATGTGCATTCCTGCGTCGATTGCCGCCGCGCCCTCACCGCCGCCCGCACCGGTAAAGTGCGGACCATGCCGCGCCCGCAGATCGTGCATCATGAGCTTCCGCAATACACGAAGTGGGCCATGGCGGCGGCTTTGATCGCGGCCGTCGGTCTGAGCGCCTGGGGAGTGATTCGGATGTTGCCGTCGGGCGGCGCGCGCGCCAGCGTTCAATCCGTGGCCGGTGTACTCTATGCGGTTTCGGATCAATCGAGCGCTCCGGTTTTCTCCGGCCGCGAGATCAATGAAGGCCAGCATATTCGCACCGCCAAGGATTCCACCGCCATGCTGCGCCTGACCGATGGATCGCTGGTGGAAATGAATGAGCGCGCTGAAATCTCCTTGACGCGCAACGCGCGCGGAACCACGATTCACCTCGACCGCGGCAACGTTATCGTGCAAGCCGCCAAACAGATTGGCAGCGCACTCTACGTCGCCACGTCGGACTGCTTAATAACAGTGCACGGTACGGTGTTCGCGGTCACTCGCGGCGTTAAAGGCACTCGCGTCTCGGTAGCGGAAGGCGAAGTAAAGGTCGATGACAACGGGCATTCTGAATTGCTGCATCCGGGCGATCAGACTTCCACGGATGCGGCCATCGAGAAATCGGCGGTGCCCGACGAATTCGCCTGGAGCCGCAATTCGGCGAAATATCTCGCGCTGCTCGGGGAGCTGTCGGGAATTCAGAAACATCTTGCCGAAATGCCGGGCCCCGCGTTGCGCTACAGTTCCAAGTTGTTGGACATGGCGCCGGGCAACACGGTGATCTACGCGGCAATTCCGAACCTGGGCGACACTTTGACGGAAGCGAGCCGGCTCTTCAATGAGCGCATTCAACAGAACGAAGTTCTGCGCGAATGGTGGAGCGAGCATCAACCGAAAGGCGCGCACAGCGTGGAAGATATCGTGAATCGGCTGCGCACGTTCAGCTCTTATTTGGGCGATGAAGTGGTGCTGTCGATTGCCGGCGATTGGGAAGGCCACAACGTCACGCCATTGATCCTCGCCGAGGTGAAGCAGCCGGGTCTCAAGGATTTTCTGCAGGCCCAGGCGAGTGAGCTGTCGTCCAACGGCGCCCCCGCGTTCCGCTACGTCGAAGATCCGGAAGCGGAGTCGCCCAAGAACGCCAGCCCGTTCGTGATGACGATCAAGAATAATGTAGTCGCGATCGGTATGTCCGACGCCGTCAAGCGCTTCGCGAGCGACGACCACGACTTTGAACATTCCTACTTTCATGAGGTGATTTCGCAGTCCTATCAATCCGGCGCAGGCTGGCTGTTCTGCGCAAACCTGGAACAAATCCTGCGAAACACCGTAATGAAGAAGGATGATGACGCGAAGAATCCCAGCGGATTGCAGGACGTTCGCTACCTCATCTTCGAACGCAAAGATATGGGCGGGCGTACCGACAATCGCGTGGCGCTCAACTTCCGAGGTGAACGGCGCGGATTTGCATCCTGGCTCGGCGCTCCCGGCCCGATGGGCGGCCTCGACTTCGTGTCTCCGAACGCGCTGGTGGCCGCGAGCTTTGTGCTGCGCAATCCGCACGCGCTTCTCGGCGAATTGTTCAGCTATTTTGAGGGTCAGAATTCAAACTTCGCGCAGCAGCTCTCGGATTTCGAGCAGAGGAGCGGGATCAACGTGCTGAACGATCTGGCCGGCCCGCTCGGAACCGACGCTTCGTTCGCCATCGATGGACCCATCTTCCCGGTGCCCAACTGGCAGTTCGCCATCGAAGTTTATAGTCCGGATCGCCTGCAGTGGACCATCGAAAAGCTGGTTGCGGATTTCAACAACCACGCCGCGGCGGAAGGCAAACTGGATCTGACTAAAGAACAAGCCGGAGACCGCACGTTTTATACGCTGACGTGCTCGAAGATGAATCTTGAAGCGCACTACACTTTCGCCGACAGTTATCTTCTGGCCGGCGCCACAAAGGGCATGCTGTTGCGCGCCATCCAGAACCGGCAAAACGGCTACACGCTCGCTCATTCCGATAAATTCCGCGCGCTGCTGCCGCACGACTCCTACGCGAGTTTCTCTGGCCTGATCTATCACAATGTCGGACCGCTCATCGGCCCCCTTGCCGATCAGTTGAAATCGCTCAGCGCCATCACGCCCGCCCAACGCGCGTCCATCGATTCGTTGCAGGCGAACAACGCGCCGGGGCTGATCTTCGCATATGGCGAGCCCAACCGGATCGTGATCTCCGGCACCGGCCCGCTTTTTGGCCTGAGCTTGGAAAGCATGGCCATCCCCAATATCATCGCCAACGCGGTCCATGGCGGAATCCGCTTGCACTCTCAAGAGCAATGAGCACACTGATCGAGCTGGAAAATCTGAGCGTACGCTTCGGGAAACGAACCATCCTGGACCAACTTACGTGCTCGTTGTCGGGCCGCGCAATCGGATTGCTCGGCCCCAACGGCGCGGGCAAATCGACGCTCATAAACACGCTTCTCGGCTTCCATAAACCGGCGGGCGGCACGGCTCACGTGCTCGGCTTCGACATTCGAACGGGCGAACAGCAAATCCGCACACTGGCCGGCTACATGCCGGAGAACGATTCGTTCATCGCCAACATGACGGCGGTCGCCTTCATTCGATATATGGCGGAGCTGTCTGGCCTGCCGTCGGAACCGGCCCTCGAACGCGCGCATGAAGCGCTGTTTTATGTCGGCCTTGGCGAAGCGCGGTATCGCAAACTCGGCACCTATTCGCTGGGCATGAAGCAGCTTGCGAAACTCGCGCAGGCGATCGTCCACGGACCCAAGCTGGTGATCCTCGACGAGCCAACCAATGGGCTCGATCCGCCCGCGCGTCAGCGCATGATCCGGCTCATCAAAGAAATGAAGGAGTCGGGCGAAGTGCACATCGTGCTTTGCTCGCATCTGTTGCGCGACGTCGAAGAAACCTGCGACGAGGTTCTGATTCTCAATCGCGGGCGCATCGTGCATTATTCAAATCTCGAAGAGGAGCGCAGAGCCAACCGGCGATTCGTGGAACTCGAGACTGTCGGCGACCAAGCGCCCTTCGCCGTCGCGCTCGAAAAACTTGGCTGCGAGTGCGCGCTATCGGGTCATGGCCGCATCAAGATGGTGATGTCCGATGGCGTCGACATCCGCGACATCTACCGCGTTGCAGCGGAGCGCGACATGCAGTTACGCCGCCTCAACTATCGCCGCGACTCGCTGGAAGACATCTTCCTAAAAGCCATCGACGCTCCAGGGGGTAAGTAATGGCGATCTACAAACGCACCTATCGAGCCTATGCAGGGCAGCTCACGCCCACTTGGTCGCGATCCTGGATTCTGACCCGCTACGCCTGGAAATACCTGTTCCGGTCGCGCGTGATGACGGGCTTCTTCAGCCTCTGTTTCGTACCGGCGCTCATCATGGGTGTCGGGTTGTACCTCAACCACAGCGATAGCCTGCTGCGCCTGCTGCGCTTCCCCCCAGGTCGCCCGCTGATCAGCGATTTCCCACTTTATTTCAGAACGTTCGTCACGATCCAGTGCTCTTTCGCGATCATTCTGACGGCTTTCGCCGCGCCCACGCTGATCTCGCCGGATCTCACGAATAACGCGCTGCCGCTGTTTTTTTGCCGTCCCATTTCGCGCGCCGAATATGTCTTCGGAAAATTCTGCGTCATCGCGTGGCTCGTTTCATTGATGACCTGGGTGCCCGGCCTGCTGCTGTTCGGCATCGAAGCCGGATTGTCCGGACCCGTATGGGCCTGGAACAATCTGTGGCTCGCGAATGCGATATTCTTCGGCGCGATGGGCTACGTGCTCATTTTGTCGTTCCTCGGACTCGCGCTCTCCGCCTGGGTGAAATGGAAACCGATTGCGGGCGCGCTGGTTCTGGGAACATTTTTCCTGGGCACTGGATTCGGAGCCGCCATCAATGCCATCATGCGCACCACCAACGGCTACTACATCGACATCTCGCACATGATTCATACCGTGTGGGCCGCGCTATTCCGCGATGCCGGCTTCGAGGCGGGAGTCCCGGTAGTCGGCGCCGTCATTCAACTCTTAGCTGTCTGCGCACTCTGCCTGTGGCTACTCTCGCGCAAGATACGAGCCTTTGAGGTGGTGCGATGAACGCCGCTCAAATCGCCTTCGAAAACGTCTCGAAGTTTTACGGCGACGTGCTCGGCGTGAATCGCGTGAACCTCTCGATTCCACCCGGAATTACGAGCCTGGTAGGACCCAATGGCTCCGGAAAAACCACGCTGATGAATCTCATGACCGGGCTGATCCAGCCGAGCCGCGGCCGCGTCCGGGTGCTCGGATTATCGCCCGATAATCCCCAGGAATTCTTCCGCGAGGTCGGCTACTGCACGCAGTTCGATTCGTTCCCCAAGGGCTTCACCGGCTATCAATTCGTCAATTCCTATTTGCGCTTGTACGGCTGCCCGGCGAAAGAAGCGGAGACGTTAGCGTGGCAGGCGATCGAGCGCGTTGGAATCACGGAGGCCGCCAATCGCAAGATCGCCGGTTACAGCAAAGGCATGCGGCAGCGTATCAAACTCGCGCAGGCGACTTGTCATGGACCCTCCGTTCTGGTTTTGGACGAGCCGCTGAACGGCCTCGATCCATTGGTGCGCTCCGAGACTATCGCGCTCTTCAAACAGTTCGCCGAAGAAGGTATGCACGTCATCCTCTCGAGCCACATTCTCCACGAAGTGGATGCGATCTCCGACCAGGTGATTCTGCTCAGCAACGGCTATGTGGTCGCCGAAGGACAGATTCGCGGCGTGCGTGAGGAGATCCCGGATCAGCCGATGCAGATCCTGATCCGCTGCACCAAACCCGGCGAGCTGGCTTCGAAAATGTTCCAGCAGGAGCACGTCATCGAAGCGCGCATCCACAAAGACGGCGCCGGCCTGATGATCAAGACACGCGACGCCAACAAGTTTTATCTGATGCTGAACAAAGTGGCGCTCAATGGCGTGGGCATTGAATCCGTCGCGCCGGCCGACGACGACGTGAACTCGCTATATGAATATCTGATCGGCGGAGAGGAGTCCACCAAATGAATCTCTGGCTGGTCCAGATAATGGCGGTGATCCGGCTCGAATTGAGGAAGACTTTCTTCGCCAAACGCGGGTTGTGGATTTACATTCTTGCCCTGTTGCCGCTCGCGATGTTCATCGCCCGAGCAATCTCCGTGATGCGCTTCCACAATCCCGCGGATTTCGGCCAGGATACAAATATCTTCGCCACCATTTTCCAATTCTTCTATTTGCGCCTCGCGATTTTCTTCGGATGCGTCGGCATCTTTATGAACCTGATCCGCGGCGAAATGCTGGACCGCAGTTTGCACTTCTACTTTCTCGCGCCCATCCGACGCGAGGTGCTGATGGCGGGAAAATTCCTGGCCGGCCTGTTCGCGGCCATCGTGATTTTCGGCACCAGCACCGTTCTGCAACTCATCGCGCTGTACTCCGTCTTCGATCCGCCGACGCTCCAGGAGTTTGTGTTTCGCGGCGACGGCATCCATCACCTGCTCTCCTACGTGGGCGTCACCGTGCTCGCCTGCATCGGCTACGGCAGCGTTTTCCTTGCCGCGGGCGTCCTGCTGCGCAACCCGATTATTCCAGCCGCGGTGATTCTGGTTTGGGAAGCGATCAGCAGTTTTCTGCCGGCTTTCCTGCAAAAAATCAGCGTGATCTATTATCTGAAATCGCTGTGCCCGGTGGAAGTGCCGCCCAACATCGGACCGCCATTTTCGCTGCTGGCGGTCAACCCCGACCCGGCCTCGCCGATCGTTGCGATCCCGAGTCTGATTCTGCTCAGCGCCCTGGTTGTGCTGTGGTCGGGCTATAAAATTCGGCGGCTCGAAATCAACTACGGGACGGATTGAAGACAGGTTTTAACGCCAGTCGTCGATCACGTAGGCATCGGCGCGATTGAATCCATCTACGTGCGGACGCTGCATCGCGACACCCTGCATCGCTACGGCATACCCGTGCGCGCGCATGCGCCGGAAAGCATCCTCGCGAGCGAGATTCACGCCCGCCTCAATCTTCAATCCTCGCGAGGCCGCAAACCCATCGCAAGCTTTCAGCAATTTGTCGAAGCGTTCTCCAGCGCCCGCGCCGCCGCGCGCCGCGCCGAACTTCACGTAACAGAGCTTCTCGCCGCCTTCCGATCCAGGTCCGTTCAGGCACACCGCGAACGCATCCGGAACTCCGCGCGTGGTTGTCAAAACTACGTCGCCGGTGTGCTGCGCCAGCACGGCGTGGATTTCATCCGTGAGATCGAGGCCCTTGTCGATGCTGTTTGTAACTCTGCGGCACGCATTGATCGCCTGTTCGCGTTTCGCGCGGGTGAGCGCGGATAGCAGCGTAGGGGTAACGCTCGTAGACTCCGGCTGCCGCGTCATCACCACAGTGAGATAGCGCGGCCAGTATCCGAACTTCTGATACAAGCCAACGTGTTTCGTACTGTGCGCGAACGTGAACAGGCCGGTGTGCCGCAATCCCCACTTGTCGAAAATCTTCATGGTCGCTTCGAGCAGCCGCTGCGCCACACCGCGATCCCAGTATTCCGGCAGCACCGTGAGCGGTCCGAAGAAACCGAACGATCCCCAACGCGTGACTACGTTCGATGCGATCAAACGGCCGCCGTCGCGCGCCGCGATCACCTTGACATTTTTCGCGCGCCACCGCGGCGTCATGAGATTACGGTCTCCCATGAATTCGAGCGGATTGGGCACTCCCAGAAATGTTCCGAACGCCAACCGGACAATGCGGCCGGCCTCTTCGAGTTCACTTTCTTTCAGCGGACCAATCTTGATCGGTTGACTTGTTGGCATTGCGATACGCTCCTGTGTATTGTACGACCCGGACCAAGCCCGTGCACTCCTGCTAAGCTTGCATTTCAGACCCGAATGGAGAGACTACCGTGAACGTAGTTGCAGGAGTGGACCTTGGCGGCACCGCCATTAATTACACCATCATAAATGAGCAGGAAGAGTTTCTTATCGCGGGACTATGTGAGCATCCCGCAATGTCCGTCCACGGGCCGGACGTTTGTCTAACGCAGATCGAGGACGGCCTGAGAGTCGCCGCCGACCTTGCAGGCGTGCGTTTGGCGGACATTATCGCAGTTGGGCTGGACACGCCCGGTCCGGCCAGTTCCACGGGCGTACTCAGCGCGACCGGTTCCACCAACTTCGTCCATGCGGATTGGTGCGGATACGATATCCGCGCGAACCTCGAAGCTCGTCTCGATCACCCCGTCACTTACCTCAACGATGGCAACGCCGGAGCGCTGTGGGGACACTTCACGATTTTCGGCGCGGATAGCAGGCATACTTCCATCTCGGTCGTGATCGGCACCGGCCTCGGCGGCGGCGTCATCGTCGAGGGCAACGTCATAAAGGGCAGAATGGGCTTCGGCGGAGAACTCGGCCACGTGCTGATTCCCTATCAGAGCATCGCGGGTATCGAAGGCTTGAAGCCGGAGTGCAACTGCGGCCGCACCGGCGATCTGGAATCGCTCTGTTCGCTCACCGCGATCGCAAAGACGTACCTGCCGTATTTTCTGCCGCGCTATCCGGGCCACCAGCTCGCCGAAGTCCCGCTGGGTAAGGCGGCAAAACTCGTGCGTGGGCTCGCCGAAAAGGGCGATCCTCTATGCCGTGAAATATTCCGCGTGCAGGCTCACGCGCTGGGTCTGTTCCTCGACGAGATGGTGAACACTTTCGATCCCGATGCCATGATTATCGGCGGCGGCGCGCTCGAAACCGGCGTCGAATTTCAGAAATGGTTCATCGCAGAGACTCGCGCGGGTATGCCGCCCCAGCGAGTGGAACAGGCCGACATCCCGATTCATGTGATGCCCAACGGCGATACGGCCGGCGCGCGGGGGGCGGCCCTCGAAGCCCTCAAGTTTGTGCGCGAGACGGCCATGCAGTAATCATAGAGAGTGCTGCTTCTCCAAAACGGCCTTCTCTTCGACGGATCGGGGCTCGCGCCCACTCGCGCCGATCTTCTGATCGATGGCGATCGCATCGCTCAGATTGGCGTGATCGAGTGCCAGGTGGATTGGCCGCGGCTCGATTGCAGTTCGCTCGCTGTAGCGCCTGGGTTCATCGATCTTCATAGCCACTCCGATCTGCAAGTGCTGCAGGAAGACCGCACTGAAAAAGTATTGCAGGGCGTGACCACGGAAGTTGTCGGCAACTGCGGCTT
>JBEKUT010000260.1:0-10029 GCA_049514735.1 Bryobacteraceae bacterium | reverse complement strand
TTATGTCACGGGTTTAGGATCGGTGACTCCAACTGTTGCCGATGGAGCGGCGCCGTCCAACACCACGCTGAGCACGGTGGACGACGATGTCGCCGTTTTTGTAGACGGCCAGCAGGCCACGGTTGCATTTGCCGGCCTTGCTCCCGGGTTTGCCGGACTTTATCAGGTTAATTTCGTCGTACCGAGCGGAGTTACGCCATCTAGTCTCGTATACCTGGATATTTCCACGGACGAAGCGTATA
Source organism: Bryobacteraceae bacterium (assembly GCA_049514735.1). Classification (GTDB taxonomy): domain Bacteria; phylum Acidobacteriota; class Terriglobia; order Bryobacterales; family Bryobacteraceae; genus JAICMB01. The sequence goes on along the minus strand of JBEKUT010000260.1, from coordinate 9,787 downwards.
CCTCGGAATCGAAGCTGTACACGAAATAGCCGCGCGCTTCCGGGGCTAAACTATCTACATGACAAATGTAGCTACGTACGAGGACGCTAACCTCATCCTGCGTCTTTACGAACTTCGCCGCGAAGAGAAATTACGAAAGGCGCGGGCCTGGTTTGGGGAATCCTTCACAGCGAACACTGTGGAGGAGTTCCAGGCCCAATGCCCACCGGGATCGGATGCGGACGCCTATTTCCGAATGCTGGTCACGTACTGGGACATGGCGGCTTCGCTTGTCACATCCGGCGTGCTAAATCAAGATTTGTTCCTCGAAAACGGACGCGAACTTTTGTATGTCTGGGAAAAGGCGAAGTTCCTCGTTCCCGCGTGGCGCGGCTATGTGGGAGATCCGAACTTCCTTTCGAGTCTCGAAAAGGTTGCGCAGGCGGCCATCGCGTTCATGAACCGCGCGAATCCGAACGCGTACGATACGTTCAAGGCTTCGATGCTGAAGCGGGCCGAAGACGCCGGCCGGGCCAAGGCTTCCGCACAGTCTTGATGCGGCGCGATCCGGATTTTTTCGCAGACCGGGAACTGGCCCTCATCTATATCGCGAAGAAACTGCGGGAAGCGTTGCGTCTCGAAGGTTTGCTGACGGAACGCGGCGTCGAATACGCAGTGGAACCGGACACATATAAGGGCGGCGTCATTTTTGCGTCCGAGCGCATCGGAGCGTTTTTCTACGTGCTTCCCGACACCATGGAAGCGGCTCGGGCGGTGATGCAGCAACACGGTTTTCGAATGCATGAAGAAGATCTGCGGTGAGGCGCAAGTTACGTCCTCGGATGGGAACAATTACAATGTTCGAATGCGCTTCGTAGCCGCTCTAATTCTTTGCACTCCTTTTTCCTTGTTCGCGATCGACGATCCCGTTCGGATCGCGAATGGCTCCCTCTCCGGAACTTCGGGCCACAGCCCTGAGGTCCGGGTTTATAAAGGCATTCCGTACGCCGCGCCTCCGGTGGGTTCGCTCCGTTGGAAGACCCCCAAGGCCCCTGCGGCATGGGAGGGCGTTCGCAAAGCCGACGCATTCTCGCCGTCTTGCATGCAGACGACTTATCCCGCATCTTCGATCTATCGTTCCGAACCTGAGCCGGTTAGCGAAGACTGCCTCTATCTGAACGTTTGGACGGCGGCAAAATCCGCCACGGAGCGGCGTCCGGTGATGGTCTGGATTCATGGAGGCGCGCTGACGCGCGGGTCCGGTTCCGTGGGTATTTATGACGGCGAAGCGCTCGCGGAAAAAGGCGTTGTGGTGATCACCATCAACTACCGTCTCGGAGTCTTCGGATTTCTCGCGCACCCGGAACTGACCAGGGAATCGGACCGCAACGCATCGGGCAATTATGGACTGCTGGACCAGATTGCGGCGCTGGAGTGGGTGCGTAAGAACGTCGCGGCATTTGGAGGCGATCCGAACCGCGTCACGATCTTTGGCGAATCGGCCGGATCGTGGAGCGTCAACTACCTCATGGCCACGCCGCTCGCGAACGGCCTGTTCCATCGTGCGATAGGAGAAAGCGGCGGCGTGTTTGAATCCGTGAGGACGCTGGCTGAGGCGGAGGCAACGGGCGTGAAGTTTGCGAAGTCCATGGGTGCCGATAACATCGCGGCTTTGCGGGCGAAACCGGCGGAAGAAATTCTCAAGTCGTCGGGATTCCTGAGTTTCCCCCCGAACGTGGATGGCTGGATGCTGCCACAGGATGTCTACACGATTTTCGCCACGGGGAAACAGAACGATGTCCCGATACTCATCGGGTCGAATGCCGACGAAGCGAAATCGCTCACGATGTGGCCCTCCAGCGGCGCCACGAAAACCTTCATCGGACAGATCAAAGCTCGTTTCGGATCGGAGAGCGATGCTCTTCTCAAGCTCTATCCGGCCAATACGGACGAAGAAGCGAAAGCGTCGTTCTACCAGAGCTTCACGGATTATCTCTTTACCTGGGAGATGCGCACGTGGGCCCGTATGGAAAACAAGACGGGCAAGAACAAGGCATATCTTTACTACTTCACTCGCGTTCCGCCGGGACCGGAAAGCGATAAGCTGGGCGCATTCCATGCTTCCGAGATCCCTTATGCGTTCGATAACGTGGGAGTTAGTAAGTGGCGTCCCTATGAATATATGGATTACAAGCTGGCCGATGTGATGTCGTCTTATTGGGTAAATTTTGCGGAGGCAGGCGATCCGAATGGCAAAGGCTTGCCTGAGTGGCCCGTTTATCAAACCGCCAGCAATCTGGCGTTGGAACTAGGGGATCATATAAGGCCAATGACGGCTCCGCACAAGGAACAACTCGATGCCCTGGACAAGTATTTTGCGGAACAGCGGGAGAAGCGGAGCGATGCCGGCCGAACGGGGCAGTGATCATTTCTTACGGGCTTGTTGCCGCTCCGCTTCCCGTTGGTAGCTTTCCATCTGGGCTTTCATTTCCGCCGGAAGCTGCTCCGGATGGCGCTCCACGTTGATGGTCCAAGCGCGCATATCGAAGGGCATTCCCCACATCATTTTGCGCTCCGATGCTAACGGAGGACCGCCCGGTGTCCCTGCGGCTGGGATGGTCGCCGGGAGCTTGAATACGTAGAATCCGCCGCCCGCGAGTTGCTGGTGCGGATACTGCTGCAGGTAGCCGCAATTGTGATTTTCGAGGATCGCGACTGCGGTGACGGCGACCCATTGGCCAGCGTCGCTGTCGGCGGGGGCCTGGCAGTCCCATGGCTGCGCTTCGGGCGCCACGAGCGCCGGATCGGAAAGCGACGTCCAGTCCAGTTGGATTTTCGACAGCCCTTGCTGCCGCGCAAAGCCCTCCACCGCCGGCAATCCTTCGTTCCATGTCACATTCGAATCGTTCAACAAATAGTAATTCGGATGGCCGAACGAGAGACTATTGATGAACGGGAAGTAATAGGGATAAGCCATTAGCATGGGCACGAAGCAGCTCACTGCCAGCGCGACAGTTATTGCTTGCCAGACACGGCGATGCGCCACGGCGGCGATCATCCGCGGTAAAGGCGCGAGCATCAGTATCAACAATGCTATCGGAACCATGAAATGCCGGATACTGATGTCCAGGCGGCTCAGGATACAGACCGTAAGGAAGACAAAAAAGCCAACGATCAACACGCGCCAATGCGGGCGTACTTCATCGGGAATAACACTCGCCCGATGAGCGATCCCAACGCCGGCAGCGAGCAAAAGCAATATCAGAAAACCCAGCGTCGATTTCAGTACGAACACAATCGGGAAATAGTAAGGCACACCATGCGAGAGGGCATGCCCGAAGAGGTAGGTCGGACGCGATCCCATGACAAGAACCATCAGAAGGCCCCGGAGGTACAGCCAGAGCGGCATCAGCGGACGGCGGATCAATCCGGCCCACGGTCCGCCTCCAACGCGATTGAGCGCTTCGTTCGATTGATTCCATGAAAGGATGAAATATACAACATAGACAAACAACGCCGCCCACAGAACGCCACGCAGAACACAACCCCAGCGTGCCCTTCGCCAGGCTTTGCGGGCATCCTTTTCCGCCGGCTGAGCGCCAGTCGGCCAGAAACGTGTCTGCACAAAGAGAGTCACGATCACGGGCAGGATCAGAAGCCCGGTGAATTTCGAAAGCAGCGCTGCCGCGAATGCAGCGCCAAACAGCAGAGCGTTCTTACGCGACGGCGTCGCCCAGATCTCGCCCAGTTGCCATAACGCGATGACAGTGAACAGCGTCACCGGAAGATCTGTTATTACGAGCGGACCGAACACCAGAAATGCCGGAGTAGTGACGTAAGCAGCGAGGCACAGCAGTCCTCCCAAAGGCCCGCCGAGGCGCGTTCCAAGGCGAAAGATTACCCAACCTAACAGCAATGTCAGAACCAGCATCGGGAATCGCGCCCACATCAAAGTCGATTTCCAATCGTTCCAGCGGCCAAGAATAGCATCGCCGAAAAGCCACTGCGCGCCATACGCCGGGAAGAAATCGTTCGACACTTGCCACGCCGTGCCGGAGTAATCGGCATGTGTTCCGCGCAGAACAAGAGGTATCGCGGCGAGCACCTTGGCGAGCGGTGGATGCTCCTCGTTGAAGCGCATGTCAAAGCGCTGCAGATAGCTCAGGCCGGCGCCGACGTGAGCCACTTCGTCCGTGGCCGCGGATTCGCGCAGTGCCGCGCCGCCAGCCAGGAAAAACATAATTGCGAGCAGTCCCACGGCTGCCGCATTCATTTTGTTCTTAATCGGCATTCTATCGGCCACCTGCGCGGCGATGCATTGTTACCGTTTCCGAATATCATCTACTACGGCGTGTGCAGCGTCTTTGTTCCGCCGGAATCGTTTTTTGTTATCATCCCTAATCGAGCGTGAACAAACGAACTTTTTTCAAATTACTGTCGGGAGCCGTGGCCCGGCCTATGTTTGCTCCACTGGCGGCGTTGATGTCGAAGGAGAAGCTGACCAACTGGGCCGGCAATCTTTCCTACAGCACGGACCGGCTCCAAGAGGCTTCGTCCGTTGACGAGATTCGCTCCGTACTGCGATCGGAAGATAAGGTCAAAGTGCTGGGCACACGCCACTGTTTCAACTCCATCGCCGATAGCCGCGACAATCTGCTCTCGTTGAAGCCGATGCACGATGTGGTCGCGCTAGACGCCGGCGAGCGCACCGTCACGGTCCACGCGGGCATCACCTACGGCCAACTCTGTCCGTTCCTCGAGAGCAAAGGCTTTGCGCTGCACAACCTCGCTTCCCTGCCCCATATCTCGGTTGCCGGAGCCGTCAGCACCGCGACTCATGGTTCGGGCGAAAAGAACGGCAATCTCTCGACGGCGGTGTCGGCGCTCGAGATCGTGACGGCTTCGGGCGACGTGGTGACTCTGTCCCGCAAGGCCGATGGCGAAGCATTCCGAGGCGCTGTGGTCGGGCTTGGCGCTCTCGGCGTCATCACCCGCGTCACGCTCGATATACAGCCCACTTACAAAGTGCGCCAGTACGTTTACGAGGACATGCCGTTCGCTCAGATGAAGGATAATTTCGACGCGATTCAAGCTAGCGGATACAGCGTGAGTCTCTTCACGGACTGGCAGCAGCATCGCATCAATGAAGTCTGGATCAAGAGCCGCGTGGGCGACGGACCTGCGTTTGCGGCGCCTCGCGAATTCTTCGGCGCGAAGCTTGCGACACGCAATCTGCATCCGATTGCGGAGCTTTCCGCCGAAAACTGCACCGAGCAAATGGGTGTGCCCGGTCCCTGGTACGATCGGCTTCCGCACTTCCGCATGGGCTTCACTCCCAGCGCAGGCAAAGAATTACAGTCGGAATATTTCGTGCCGCGTCGCAACGCGGTCGACGCGATTCTGGCAATAGAGCGGCTGCGTGACCAAGTGTCTCCTCATTTGCTGATCACGGAGGTCCGCACCATTGCGGCCGACGATTTATGGATGAGTACCTGCTATCGGCGGCCGAGCGTGACCATCCACTTTACCTGGAAACCCGATTGGCCTGCTGTCCGGCAGGTGCTTCCGGTCATCGAAAGGGAGCTTGGCCCATATCAGGCGCGCCCTCACTGGGGCAAGCTATTCACGATGCCACCGGGCGAGCTACGGTCTCGTTATGAGAAGCTCGACGATTTTATTCAACTCGCGAAGAAGTACGATCCTAAGGGGAAATTTCGCAACGACTTTCTCAATACCAACGTGTTCGGCACTTAGCCCTCGACCTGCCTGCCATCAGAATTTCAACCAGTAGGTCCGCACAACCGTCGCGTGCATGCTGTTTCGGGGGCTCCCGCGCTCAGCAAGATTCGGTAAGAATACTTGTTCCATGCCGCCCGGTCTGCCAAACAGCGCGGAAGATTGCCCGATCCATCCGTACACGTCTGCTGTCAACGCGATCTCAACGACGCACAGTTGAGTATCGCCACTTGGAAGCGCCATATACTGGGCTACATAGTTTCTTAGAAGCCGGCCTCCTCCGTGCGCGCTTCGGCTCGCATCATCCCGCAATTCGGCAAAAACAGGCTCCGGCATCCACCACGGTGAATCGAAATATATCCCCGTGACGAAATTCACGAGCCGATACAGGTGAGTCCCCGCGGCAATAAGTTTCTTCTCTGGCGGTCCCGCGAACGAGGCTCGCGAGTCATAACTGATTTTGCGCATGTGCGCCCAGCGGACTTCATCGAAGCCGACATCCTGATTGAGGTGCGCTGCCATATCAGTGAGTGAGCTAGCCTGTCAGTTTATCCTGACTGATCCATCGCGCTTCCTTGCGATACGCCATATTTCCGATGTGTCCCGGACGCGCCGCTGAAACGCCCACCTCCACCGGAGCATTCGGCTGCTTGCGCGACCGGACGCAATCGAGAAAATTGCCCATATGCGTGATGGTGCCGTCGCCTTTCGAGATAATCTCCTGCTCTGGCGTGTGCCAGTTCCGGCCTTCCGGAAAGACCTGCAGACGCTCGCGAGTCAGTTTCAACGTCGCACCCGTGCCTCGGAAGGCGAGGCCGCCATCGTCTATCGATGAAACCATGGCGCCATCGTAAGAGACCAGGAACCCCGGATATTCGTAGCTGGCATTCACGGTGTCGGGACAATCGCGCTCCACAAACTCGTATTTGCCGCCGAGCATTTGCGCCTGCCGCGGCGCATCGATTTTCATCGCCATGTGAACGACGTCGATCCAATGCGTGAATAGATCCGTCATCGCGCCGCCGCCGAAATCCCAATACCAGCGCCACGTAAGAAACTTATCGGCTTCGAACGGCTGATCGGGCGCGGAGCCCAGCCATCGTTTCCAATCGAGCTTCGAAGCGTCGATCGTCGGTGGTTCGCCATCGCGCTGATAATTTTGAAACCAGTACGTACGGATCTGAGTGACTTTACCAATCTTGCCTGCTTGGATCATGTCGGCGGCCGTCCGGAAGTGCTCCCAACTGCGTTGTTGCATCCCGCACTGCACAATGCGATCCGTGGCCCGCACAGCCTTGATCAGTAGATCTCCCTCTTCGAGCGTGTGAGTGACGGGCTTCTCGACATAGACGTCCTTGCCGGCGGCCACAGCGTCTTTCGTCATGGCAACGTGCCAATGATCCGGCGAGGCGATCGCGACGGCGTCGATATTTTTGTCGTCGAGCACTTGACGATAGTCGCCGTACTCTTTCGGCGACGACGTGAGCTTAGCAATGGTTGCCTGGCGGCGCGGCTCATAGACGTCGCAGACAGCGACAACTTCGTTGCCGCCGCTCACGTTTAACGCATAAAGCAATTCGCGGCTGCGCCCGCCCGAACCGAGAACACCAATACGGATACGATCGTTCGCGCCAGTTACGCGCTTGCTTGCGAGCGCCGTTAATCCGGCGGAGACGAGAAATGCTCGGCGATCTTTGGCCATCTCGTAATGATACCTATGACCGGCCCCTACTGGTAGCGCCGCAGCGCCTTTTCGATTTCTTTGAGCTGCTGGCGCGCCACATCGGACTCTTCCAGGTCGCTATTGAGAGCCAGCATTTTCGAATAATTTTTCTGTGCCGTAAGCAGCAGTTCCTTTTCGCCGCCATGCGCCGCATCGTACTTCATGAGATACGCATTGCCGAGCAGATAGTAACTGTAGGCATCCTCGGGATCCCAATGCAGTGCCTGGTCGCACGCCGGAATGGCTGTGTCGGGCCGATTCGCTTCCAACTCACAACTGCATAATCCCAGATATGCCAGATTGCGCTCATCGCGATTCACGTCGCGGCGGCTGGCGGCTTTCTTCGAACCAAGCGGTCCTAAAAAAGATCCGATCACGTAATAAGAGAAGCGGCCGGAAAAGCCGGGGTCATAGTCGCTGAGTTGCAATGCGTGATCGTAGGCGGTCTTAGCTAGCGTGATCTGACCTTGCAGCCTCAGACAATCGCCCAGCCACAAGTGCGCTACCGGCTCGCGAGGGTTCAACTCGATACTTTTGCGCGCAGCCGAGAGACATTGTTCGTAATCGCCCGCCATGCGATAAGCGTGCGCCATGTGCGAGTAAGCCAGCGCGTTGCGCGGCTCGCGCGCCACCGCTTCGCTGAGTTGCCGGATGGCTTCCGTGGTATCGCCTTTGTCGAGAAGCATGCCGGCGTAGCTGACGCGCGCTTCCGTGTAATCGGGATCGATTGCGAGAGCCTTCTTGAAGTCCTTCGCGGCCTGATCCAGATTGTTCGACATGTGGTATGCACGGCCGGCGAACAGCGCCGCTTCGCTGTAAGTGGGATCTTGTTGCAGCGATCGCTCAAAATCGGCGGCCGCTTCTTTGTAAGCTTCTTGAGTCCCCTTCTTCTCATACAAGCTATAGCCCTGATTGAAAGAATCTTCCGCCTTCTTGTTGACGATCTTCTTAATGCGGATGTTAATAGGAACGGTAGTTACTTCGCCGGGCCTCACTTGGATGGTACGCGGGCCGTCCGGTTCGTATCCGCGGCGCGCGCCCTCAATGGTGTAATCGCCGGGTAGAAGTCCAGGCAAATCAAGCGGCGATGTTTTACCGGCCACTCCTTTGAATGTCCCGTTCAATAGGATTTCCACATCGTCCATATTGGACTGGACGACGATGCGTCCCTCTTTCGATCCCAGCGCGGAATCCATCTTAAGGCGCGATGCATCGAAGGCCAGAATCATGCCGCCGTCGTATTCGTTCTTGCCGCTGTTGGGGTTCTGAGTCGCTCCTTTCTTGCGCGCATGATCGTGTACTTGCTGCGTTACGTAGTAAGCGAGTTCCTCCGCGGTAACTATCCCGTCGCCTGAATCGTCCGCTTGACCTTCCAGACCTTGCACCAGATAGTAAGTGAACAGTCCATGGCCGCCGCCGAGCGACGGATCTTCGAACGACTGTTCATCGCCGCGGCTGGCGCTGAAGGTAAATAGGCCCGTACCGCTTCCGATATTATCGAGGCTCTCGTTAATCTGCTGAATCGCGCCGCTATGACACGCGTCGGTGAGCAGCGCCTTCCACTTCGATTTGATGCTCGACCCCGTGATTTTGCCCAGTGTCGCCATGGGATACGCCGTATCGAGCAAATGGTCGATGCTGGTGTCGTACAGCGCGAGATAGCCTTTCCCTTTTTCTACAAATCCGTGTCCCGCCCAATAAATCAAAACGCGGTCCTGAGCGCCGGCCACCGCGGGCAGCCATTGTTCGATCTCGCGTCTTACGTTTTCGAGCGTGGCGTCGGCACCGATCAGCTTATGAACATTCCGCGGATTGTATCCGCCATGCGGACTGATCAGGACACGAAACATTTCCTGTGCATCGCTCTCGGCATAGCGCAACGAATTGACGCGAGTATCTCTGAAATGTCCAACGCCGATGACCAACGCATATCCGGTTGCGATCTCGGCTTTGCCGCTGGCCGCGTCTTTCTTAAACGAGGCGGGCGCGCGCACCAGATCGCGCGATGGAAGCGGCGTCGTTTGTTGCGCCATGGCCCATGGAACAAGCGCGGCGAACGTGAAGAGACGCTTCATTGATGCGCAATCCGAAACTCGTAGATAAATGGCGCGATGAAGGCGCTCGGCAAACTGATGCGGCTCTGATCCTTGGAATTATCCACGGCCAGATCGCGGGCTTCGAGAGTTCCGGGGTCGTCAAACCATTTCGGAATTTGAACCGGCGATGAACGACGCGCCCCCGCGTTGTTATCCGTGCAGGGTCCGCGCGCTGTCAATGGGCCATCGCCGCAGCGCGGTAACAATGGCGTCCGATCCGCTTTCTCAGCTTCCGGACTGAGCGCTTTCTTTC
>JBEKUT010000259.1:0-10035 GCA_049514735.1 Bryobacteraceae bacterium | reverse complement strand
ATAGAACAATATCGTGATGTGGCGGCTTTGGCATATCGGAAATATCGTTGCCGAAAATCTTTAAAGAAAATTATACTTGTTTTCAATGATTTCCGCCGACACGCTAGCCCAGCCCGCTCACCAGCCGTTTACTTTAAATCAGGAATGTCACTCCGACCCGCGTTTTCCCACCCACGCAACGAACTGCGGAAGCAGAACCCCATTTCCTGCCTCCGCAGCGTCCTCTCCATAAGAGCAAACCACACGCGTTCAATAACTTAACTCAGTGTACCCACCCTCTCACAAGCAAACGTTTCGCAAGAACAGCGACCTCCATAGCATCACCACGAAAGCGTATGCCCAACCGGTCGCATCGGCCTACACGCAACCTGCCGCCGATCCATACTCCGTCGGCGCAACATTTCACTACTCCGATGGCTGTCTCATTTTCGTCGCAATCGTGACGGTACGCTCACCGGCAGAACGAGCCGGCATACATCCCAGCGACCAATTGTTGCCGATCAACGGCGGCTTCGAAATTTTCATACTCCGCGACCCCTGGAAGTCAGTGGGCGGAATAGAAAAAGGGGCCTGCTTCAAAAGCGCGTGTTCATTGGGGCGATGTCCTGATCTCCGTCAACGAAGCGCCCATCGCGTTGGCGCCGGAATCTACGGCGTCGCCGTGGCCTCCTGCAGCGCTGGCGACTGCCGGAGCCGGACTGTTCACGCTGTTTGTTCCGGAAACAGGGACCTGAGTGCTATTCCGATGACAACAATTTTGCCACCGCCGCGCGGATCTCCGCGGGATTCGAGCTCATCGCAACAATGGTGTTCGAAGCGTCAATCACAAGCGTGGTGCCCTTGTTTGAATCCGCTTTGTACTTTGAGGCCAGCCTTCGCTCATCGAGCACCTGGGGGTAGTCCAGGCCCATGTCGTCCAAGTAGTAACCTGCGCGCCCCGCGTTGGCCGCCTCCACGAATCCAAAGGCTTTTAGGCCCTTCGCCCTGAACTCGGACTCCGTTTTCAATATATTTTGTGCATTGCGCTGGGCGGCCTTGCTCTCACAGTCCCAAAATGTGACGAGGGTGGCTTTCGAGGTAGAAGGATCGACTTCCATTCGTTTGCCGGAGACGTCAAAGCCCCGCCAAGGCGCGAAAGGCGGGCCAGTGGAGATCGCCGCGGCTGTTCCTCCCGGCGCTGCTAGGGAACTTGGGATCGCCAGGCGCGTTTCCAGAGCTCGCACTCGTTCGAATTGTTGAATCGCCGGCGCCGTGTTGCCCAGAATGAAACCCCGGATTTCGACGCCACCCTGAGTTACCGATACTGCGTAGCAGGGCACGGTCTCGCCAATCACGCCGTGACGGACTTGAATGCGGTCGTTCTCTTGAACATTGGCGACAATGGCCGAGTCCTCGCCGCAGGCATCCCGAACCGGAATAGACGCCCCCGCGCCAGCGATGAAAACGAAAGGTAAAATCAAAGTCCGCATATTAATGGCTGAGACGCAGCACTTGCGAAGCTAATGTCTGAAACAGCGCCGTAAGTTGCGTCTTGTCGGCTGAAACCTGATACAGGCCCGACGCCTGACTCGTTTGATAGGCGGGATTGGTGTAGGGCGTCCAGGTGGAATCGTACGGCAGCGCGGGAATCGTCTGCACGTTCGACATAATCGGGAGAAACTCATGGTCCGCGGCGTCTCCCGCATTACCTAACAGGTAAATCGTATTGATTACCGGGTTGTATTGCGTCGCGCAGGCGGTCCCGTTCGTCCCGCATCCGGAGGCGTCGTTGCGGATGTTGTAAGCCTCCGCCATGGCCGTGTTCATGGTTGCCGCGACGATAGTGGTGGGTTGGTCCGGCCGCATGTAACCTTTATAGGGACCCGCCGTGAAGAAGTTCGATCCCGACGAAGGTAGGACCGCCGGGTTCGGGAAAGAGGACCACACACCGCCTTCATATTGCTGGCCGGGCGTGGAATCGTTGGAGCAAGCCGTCGCGGCCGCTCCGCTGGCGCCCGAGCACACGTTATTCACCTGAAATTCCCAGAAATCCCGCGTGTCATATGTGTAAGACGCGCCTGTCGATTTCAGGGTGACCGTGGCGACAGTGCACGTCGATCCAGGGCACGTCGCTGGAGTGGATGTCGCCGGTACGCCATGTGTCGAATTGCCGTACTTATCGAAATCCGGGATGTAGGCGATCAATTGCCGGACGTACCCGCTCCCAGGCGAAAAAGTGCTCGAAAGAGCGGCATTGCATGTGGCAGGTATGACTGCCCAGGCGTCTGTGTTGACCCCCGGGAAGAGACCTGTCGTCGATCCCGTGTCCGTCTGGCCGGAACCCTGCGGTATGGTCCCCGTAACTGTCTGCGAAGCCGCCCCCGTGCACTCCACCGGCATCGTGCAAGTGGCCGTCATCGAAGTGCAAGCGCCGGTCACATCCGTGCCATAGCGGGTATCGGATTGAGTTCGAACCGGGAAATTCGCTGTAATCCCGTTCGGAGAGCCGTCGGTAAACAGAACGATTGTATTGTAGGCGAGGGGCAGGCCGACGCTCTTGATTTGTTCATATGCCAGCCACAACGCGCTCGTCGTATTCGTGTTATCGCCGCAGGTGATGTTTCCGAGCGCCGTGTTCAACGTGCCGTCCCCGAAGTTCGTACTCGGCGCATAGAGCACTTGGGCCGTGTAATTGAAAGTGATCACCCCGACGGTATCGTAGGGGCTGAAGTTGGTGATGAACGACTGGGCCGCGCTCTTCATTTCGGCGCACGCCGTCGTCGGGCTTCCCGCGTTCATGGACGACGATACGTCCAGCACCATGATCATTACCGTTCCGCGGCGCGTGGCCGTTCCCGTTGAGGAGACGTTGACGGTCTTTACGCCGAAAATCTGCATGAAATAGGTCGGCGCGGGAACGGAAGCGGTAACCACGATATCCAGAATCCCAGTGGGATTTCCGTTCGAGTCGGTTTCCTGAGTAAATGTGGGAGTGGTCAGGTTCATCGTGCCGCTGCCGAGGAAACCGCTCGGAAAATTAGCGTTGACAATCTGCGTTGCCGTGGCGGTCGCGGCTGTGGCCGCGGCGCTCACCGAGTCGGCCAGATTGATCGATCTGCCCGCCGCCAGCGCAGCCGCATCCACCGCGGAGGAAAGCCGGCCTTTAATGATGTACATGGTTCCGGCATCGACCGCCAGGCCGATCATCCCAACCGTAAAAAACAGCATAGCCGCGTAGCTTAGCAGGATAAATCCGCGGCTCTTCCGGGTTCTCATTGCGAGATGAGACATATGGCGCTCCTATGTTACTGTGCGATAGTAAATCACCGGCGGTTTGAAAATCGAAAATACCGAGATGGCGCTGACATCCGCGTACGTCTCCGAGACAAGTGCATACTGGCTGGAGGCCAGCGTGATCACAGCGGTGATCTTCGCTGTGTTGACGCGGTCGCTGGTGTCCGAAGCTATGTTAGCGGCTGAGATGGTGCCATCGGACTGAACATCGCCCGACGGCGGCGTTCCGAACGCGCTCGCCCAACGCGTGTTGTTCCCGATCGGCACGTAATATGCAAACACATAACTGCCATAATTGGGACAATTGCCCGCGTTCCAAGGCGGCGCGCCGTTAGGTATGGGACTAATCCCCGAGGCACATTCATTGTTGCCCACTAAGATAATCTTGGAGAGAAAAATGGCCGCCGTGCCCGTACTGCTTGGATCGAACTGCGCGTCGGAAGCCATGCCCAATCCATTTGCTTCGCGAACCAGGATGCGCTGATTCGCCGCAACCGCCAGATTCAGGCCGGCAGTAGGATCGGTCACCGAGTGCACCATCAATACGGCAGCGCTCCGTGTTATGTTACTTACCTGCAGAGCTTTATAGAGCATCTCTCCACAGGTGAATGCGCCGGCCAGCATCATGGCCAGCGAAATGGTCACGATGGAGAACTCCAATATCGCTTGACCGGACTCGGATTTTGAACGGATCACCATGAGAAATCCCTCCGTTAGAAAACACTTACTGCTTCAGGGCGTGGGCGGCGTTACTCCCTGCGGCAGACCGCCCAAGACGTCGACGGCCGAGGCGGAGAGCGTCAAGCCAAGTCCCGTATGGCCGCCAGAGTCAGTGACTTGACTCCCCGCCGAGAACCCCGCGAGTGGCGCCATCCAGAGCAAAGGGTAAGAAGGAACGCTGACTTCCACGATGTTTCCAGGCTGATTCGCATAGGTGATCGTCACGCTGGTGGTACCGGAGCTGGTGGTGACGGTATAAGTATCCGGCAGCCCTACCGTGCCGCTGGCGGTGCATGTGCCGCCGGTGCAGCTCATCACCGGCGTGGTTAGATTATTGGGAACGTAATAATTCACCACAACGTAGTCGATCTTTGTGCCCGCTAGAAACCCCACCGCGTTGTCCTGCACCACTTGCGCGGTGCACGCCGCCTGGGAGGTGCAGGCTGCACCGTCATATGTCGATTGGTACGTGATGGCCCAACGCGATCCAGCCCGCGTTGCCGCCGCTAACAGGCTCTGTATGGAAACGGCGTAGCAGACATCGATGAACCCGAAAAACATAGCCATCATGGGCAGGAAGCACAGAGCGGACTCCAGCATTTGATTGCCGCGCTGGTTTTTTCGCCGCTGCGATACTGCGATCATGGGCGGACGCGACGATCCCATGGAAATTTCGCCGCTGCTTACCAACAAGTCGCCGGTGTTCCGTACGTGGGCGATGTCTCTAGCCATCTAATTCAGAGGTATCGGCGGAGCGCGTCGAAAAGTTTATATGCCCCATGAGAATATTCCTAACGTCTTGACGATCCAGGAGATTCAGTCCGTATGCAGGGATTTCGAATGAACGCAGCACTGATCTGGTCGATTGCTGCCGCGACGATCGCGGGAATTCTTTTCCGCCCCAAAGGATGGCCGGAGGCTGTGTGGGCCTGTCTGGGTGCTTTCCTGCTGGTCGTCTGCGGCCTCTTGCCCCCCGCCCAAGCGGGGCGGGCGATGGCGAAAGGAACCGACGTTTATCTTTTCCTGACCGGCATGATGTTGCTCGCCGAACTGGCACGGTGTGAGGGCGTATTCGACTGGCTTGCCATGTTGGCCAGCCGCGCGGCGAAGGGTTCCCGCGTCCGGCTCTTCGCGCTGGTTTATCTGGTCGGCATTGTGGTCACAGTGTTCCTGTCGAACGACGCCACGGCGGTGGTTCTCACCCCAGCCGTCTACGCAGCGGTTAAAAGGGCGAAAGCCGATGCGCTCCCGTATCTGTTGATTTGCGCCTTCATCGCCAACGCGGCAAGTTTCGTTTTGCCGATCTCGAACCCCGCGAATCTGGTGGTGTACGGAAGAACGCTGCCGCCTCTGATCCCATGGTTGCGGACTTTTCTCCTTCCTTCCCTATACTCCATCGCCGCCACCTATGTAGTGTTGTGGTGGCTTTCCCGACACGATTTGCGTGCGCCGCTTGCGGATGTTACCGAGGCTACGCCCCTGTCGGACGCGGGACGCCGGGCCGCTTGGGGGATTGTTGGAACCGGGGTTGTCTTAATTCTGTTCTCGGCTTTTGGACTCGACCTCGGGCTTCCAACCTTGGTGGCGGCTCTCCTGACCGTTCTCCTCGCAACATGGTCGAGCGGGCGCGCTGTTCGAGACTCGTTTCGCGGAGTTTCCTGGAGCGTATTACCTTTGGTTGCCGGCCTCTTCGTCCTGGTGGAAGCGCTCGACCGCGCCGGAGCCTTACAACTTGTCGGCCGCCTGCTGCGGGAATCGAGCGCCCTGCCTTCTCTCTTGGGATCGCTGACGGCCTCGTTTGCAATCGCGGCGCTTTCAAACCTTGCGAACAATTTGCCAACCGGATTGCTCGCGGGCGCGGCGGTACAGGCGGCCCATGTTCCGAATCGCATTCGCGATGCCGTATTGATCGGCGTCGACCTCGGCCCCAACCTGTCGGTGACTGGTTCGCTGGCGACAGTGCTATGGCTGATCGCGCTGCGTCGGGAAGGCGTACAAATCGGCGGCTGGCGGTTTCTTAAGATCGGGTTGCTGGTCTTGCCTCCCGCCTTGCTGGGCGCCACGCTGTTGATGGCGCTGACTTCGAATTGAGTGCTCCAAACGATCACATAATGTTCACGATCACCGTATTTGAGACCTGCCCATCGACCGTTAGCACCACATTCGCGGTCCCCGTCCCGCTCAAAGCCGGCGGCAGCGATACGTTCACCTGGTCCAGCCCGGGGAAACTAGGCTGCGCCCCGGCGTACTGCACCGGCACGCTTACTCCGTTTACGGTAACCTGCACGTTTGCGAGCGAGGAGCGATTGCGGAACCCCGTGCCATAGAGCGTCACATAGATAGTTCCGCTGACGCCCACATCGATCGGCACCGGTGTACAGCCCGATTCGGCGCACGAAAAAACCGCGGCCGGCGTTTGTTGCTGAGGCGCTGCCGTGAGAACCTCCACTGCGGTCGCAGCGGCCACGCCCGTTCCCGTTCCATTCATGCTGAACAGCGTCGGCGCCACGTTCTGGATGAGCGTAGTCGGCGGCGGAGATGTCGCCCCGTTGCCCACAGTGAACGTCGCGTCGCCCAGCGCGGCCCCGGACGGAACAACGAAATTGATCTGGTTCGGCGACGTATAACCTAATGCGGCAGGGAATTGCGCTCCGGTGCTGTCGGTCACTGTTAAGCCTCCGCCGAGATTCGCGCCGTACAGCGTGGCCAGAGAACCCGGCGCAACGGCAATGCTCGGCGCGGCCGACGACTGCACTGCATCGGAGGAGATCACGCCGTAGTAACGTCCCATCCAATAAGGCAAAATATAATCGACGCCGGGACTTTCAATGGTACTGGTCGCGCCGCCTGTCAATTGAAACGGATCGACCTGCCATATGAAGTCCGCCGGCGGCCGCAGCGAGACGGGAACGGGACTGCAGGCTTCGCTGCCGCATACCTTCACAGTGTTCGCGAGATTGATGTAAGGATCGCGCACCGGCCGCAACAGCCACTGATCCAGCAGACTCCGCGCCTCGGCGTCGCGAGCGCTATCGGCCCCTTGCAGCGCGCGATCGATCATGTCGAAAAACGCGTTCTGCTGCGATGAAGTGTAGTTGCGAACGATCTGGTAAGCGCTCAAAAACGAACTGTCATTGCCGAGCCGCACCAGATTATAGAAGCTCATGTAATCGAGGTTGAACTTATAGTAGGAGCTGTCGCTCAAGACATCCACGTCGACGCCGGTATCGATCCCCGGCAGCAGCAGCGGTCCCGAGACCTTGTTGCCCACGTGACTCGAAACAACCAGCAGCATGTGAAGCTCCTCGGGGCGCACCAGGAACGTGTTCGTAATGTCGTTGTTGGGCGACCACAGATGCTGGTCGACGTACCCGATGAGCCGAGTCACGAGCGCGCTAATATCGCTCTTCACTGTTGCGTCGTTCACCAGATCGTAAGCCACGCCCAGCCCGAAGAATGCGCCCACCACCTGGTCGCGTGAAGTATTGTCCACCCAGATCCACGGCGGACTCTGGTTGATCGTGTTGGACAATTCCTGACTCGAGATCGACCCCGCATAAGGCGAACTCGCCAGCGCCATGCAGCGCGCCAGACGATTGTCCCCCGTGACATCGCTTAGAGCCTTGAGCCCGGCCAGTGCGCCCTTTACGTTGTTGAGCGCATCGGCCGACTGCGTCACGTTATAGCGGAAAGCCTCAGCGGCAAGATAAGCGCCGGTCCACAGAGCGGAATCGCCGCAGTCGGTGTAGTCGACGATCTGGTTACTCGCCGCCGATGCGTAAACCGGTTCCAGAATCGTTCCAAACGGCAGAAATCGAGCTTGGATTTTCGCCGAGATCGCGAGAGCATCGGCTTCCGACGCGGCTACTGGAAGCGTCGCGATCGCTAAGCAGATTAGGATAGGCGGTCTAAGCATTTCTCGTACTCTGGTCTGACGTAGCTCCCCAGACATTCGTTCCCTGAGTAGGGCAGGCCATCGCCTTCCGTCGCCTGCCTCGCAAATGTTCCGTTGACACCCGATTAAGAAAACTGGGCGTTCCCGCGATAAGTACAGTACTGGAGCCTGCGCGCTTGGCAATTGACGCAGGCGTCGCTATGTCGATCCATGCCAACTTATTGAGGCTTGCGATGCGGCATGACGGCAACGGCCAATAGGAGTATTCAAAAAAATATGTTCCAGCCTCTCTCTCGCCGCACGCTGCCGGGCGTCGCGGCTGGCGTCTTGATGCTTGTGCTCGTCCCCGCGCCGGCTTCCGCACAGCTTGAAATCAAAAACGAAGATGTCAGCGTCAAGTTCGGAATTGAAGCTCAATTTTGGGCGGATTGGTCACAGGACGCAACCGCGCCCTCGGCCGGCCCACAGGGCTATCAACAGAACTTCTATCTGCGGCGCGCGCGCTTCATGATGGGTGGAGATATCGGTGAGAACATCAGTTTCTTCTTCCAGACTGACGATCCGAAACTCGGCATCACTCCAAAAAATCTAGCGACCGGCTTTATCATCCAGGACGCTTTCCTCCAATATAAACTCAGCGATTATTTTCAACTTGCCGGCGGCGAAATGATCGTTCCGTCGTCGCGCCAGGCCTTGCAGTCGACCCTCAGCTACTATTCGATCGACATCAGTTCCGTTTCAACGGTCAACAACACCGCCCTTCAGGAAACGGCATTGCGCGACATGGGCTTCCAAGGCCGCGGCTATTTCTTCGACGGCCGTTTGCAGTATCGTGGCGGCATCTTTGAGGGCGAGCGCGACTCCAATGGACGCAACGCTCTGCGGCCGGCCCTTTATCTGCAATATGACTTTTTCGACCGCGAGAAGGAATATTCTTACGCCGGCACCGCGCTCGGCAGACGCAAGATCCTGGCGATCGATGTGGGTGGCGATAAGCAGAGCGGCTACCGTTCCGAAACGGCTAATATCGCCAACGATACTCCGGTGCGCGGCGGCGATGAAGCCGGCTTCAACCTGCAATATTTGCACTTCGACGGCCGCCAGAAGTTCATCACCATTCCGGACCAGAACAATTTCCTGGCGGAGGCGGCCTACTATTTTCATAAATTGAAGGCCCAGCCTTTCGCGCGGTTCGAAACACAACATTTCGTCGCGGCGGTAAACAACATCAAAGATGTTAATCGCGCCGGCGGCGGCCTGAACTACTATACGCGCGGTCAGAACCTGAAATGGACGGTCCAGATTTTGCGGGCTTTACCACAGAACGGCTCGCCGGTCCGGCCGAGCAACGAATTCACCCTGCAGATACAGGCCTTCTACTTCTAGTCGAAAAAAGGAACGGACGATGCAACTCGCAAACGCGAAAATAGCGAAAAAACTTGGATTGGTTTCGGGGGGGACCGTTGTGGTGGTCGTGGTTCTCGCGAGCCTGGCGCTCTGGTCCATACGCGCCATCCATGCGGTTTTGGAAATATCGAAAGAACAAAGCCATAAGATCGCCTTAGTCGATCAGGTCTGGACGGACACGGGTGCGATTGCGCAGCGTGTGGCCAACATGATGGTTTACAGGCAGTTCGATTCGGACAGTATGGAACAGATCAAGGCGACACGCGTGACTCGCCGGGCCGCCTTCGACGAGGTCAAAGCGGCGGAAGTCTCCGAAGAAGGCAAGCGCCTGTTGGAACAGACCCAGCAAATAGCAACTCAATGGGGCGGGGCGAATGACCAGTTGCTGGCACTGCTTCAGGCGGGTAAGGCCTCCGAAGCAGCCAGGATGTACCGCGAGCAGTCCGTGCCGCGCTTCAGCGAAGTTGCCGCCACGATCGCCAGCTACAAGACATTGTGCGACCAGAATTTGGCCCAGATCGATGAGCAAACCGCGGCCTTGATCTCGCGGCTCACAACCGCCATGATCGGCTTTGGCCTTCTTGCCGCGTTGATGGTCGTGCTGTTGGGCGCCTTGCTGGCCCGCAGTATTGCAACGCCTCTTGCGGTGGTGGCCGCTCAATTGGATCAAATCGCCGGCGGGGACGTCACGAGAGATGTTTCGCAAGAAAATTTAGACCGGGGTGACGAGATCGGACATA
>JBEKUT010000258.1:0-12694 GCA_049514735.1 Bryobacteraceae bacterium | reverse complement strand
CCTGTGCGACGTCATTCGCATCGTCGGGATTGCCCAGGATGCCATAGGAAACGCGATAGATCTTGGATGCGTAGCGCTCGACGATCTCATGAAAAGCCGTTTTATCGCGAACCTGCAATCGCGCCACCAGGTCGACGTCACTAGGTTCCCGCTGTTTAGACGGCGCTTCGTTTGGCCAAACGCAAAAGGCGTTGGTATTTGCAGTCTCAGACGTGGTCGCGTACATATTTGCCGCCTTCACTCCTCACACGACAGCGGGGCACAAAAGGAACTCCCCGAGGCTCGTTGGCACTCGAAATCGGCGAATCATTGGCAGGAATGGCAGGTCCTATTGGCTACCTCACCGCATTTCTTTTAGATACGCGATGATCGCACTCCGCTCGGTGGCGCTCTCCACATGGAAGGCCATGTCACTCTCCGGAACGAACTTGTCCGGACCGGCCAGCCATTTTTCGAGCGTATCGGCGTCCCAGGTAATATGCGAACTCTTCAGTGCGTCCGAGTAATTAAACGACGCCACAGATCCTGCGGCCCTACCGTAAACGCCTCCCAGCCGCGGCCCCTCCTTATCGTGATCGAGCGAATGGCAGCCCGAACACCGCTTTTCGAAAAGGCTCTTGCCGTCGCCAGTCTCCGTGCGCGCGGTCATCACCACAACGGCGAATGCCGCAGCTAGCATCACTAGCAGTTGTTTCATTGGAATCAGTTCCCCGGCACCAGCGGCGAATCCACCACTGCCAGGCTGTGCTTGCGCGCCACATACTGCACGTTCGTAATACCGAGCACGCTCCGCAACCGCTCAGCGGGTACTTTCATCGGACCAGCCGCCGGCGCGGTTCCGGGCGCCGGTTGCGGGAACGCCGTGGACATCGCCGTATGGAAAGTCACGTTGCCCTCCACCTTCTGCAACACTTGATGGATATGGCCGTTCAAAACCGTCACTGACCCGAAGCGCTTCAGATACGTGAGCGCCTGCGCGCTGTCTTCGGTGCCCCAGCCCCAATCGGGATAGACCGACCACAGCGGGATATGCGCGAACACCACAATTGGCGTGCTGCTGGAGCGCGCCTTGAGGTCGGCTTCCAGCCATTGGAGCTGATCGGCGCCCAGTTTTCCGAGGTGTTCCAGTCCAACCACGTTCACCAGTCCGACAAAGTGCACGCCTTTTTGATCGAAGCTGTACCAGCCGTTGCCCTGGGTGCCTTTGCCGTAGCGTTCCAGATACTGCTTGCCGTCATCCGCCGCCGTGTCATGCTCGCCGGGCACATAGAAAATCTGGCTGGTCTTGGCGGACTTCAGCAACTGGTCCATGGTGTCGAATTCCCCGGGCTTGGACGTGTGGCTGAGGTCGCCCGTGTGAATGATGAACTCCGGCGTCCGCGGCAGGGCGTTGATCTTATCAACGGTGGCCTGCAGTGTGCTCCCCACGTCCGGATTTGCCGGCTTGTTGAATCCGATGTGGCTGTCGCTGATTTGCACGAAAGTCATCTCGCCTTTGGCCTCGCCGGCGGGGACGGGCTTCCCGAATGCGCGCGAGCTGAGAACGCCGCTGCCGACGGTCCATACTACGCCCGTTCCCGCCCAGGCCATGCATTCGAGGAATCCCCTGCGGTTGATTCCGTCGTCGTTGTGGTCGTGAAGAATGAATTTGGACATTTTGCTCTCCACACCCATGTACTTCCGTGACGCATCGATTATTCCCGCCCCGTCGGCTTTTCAAGTGTAAATTGAACGCGGGAATAAACTGCCGCTGCCGGCGGTATGTATGGATATGAAGAAGATCCTCCGGAAGCGGCCCCGCTATGCCATAGCGTGTGCCGGCGTGCTTGCCGTCGCGTCGGCATTCATCCATCCGTTCGGACTGAAGACCAATTCGTCCCGGCCGTTGCTCTCCGGCGCCGATGTCGATCCCGCCGTGGTACGCATCCTGGAAAAATCCTGTCAGAATTGCCACTCTGAGCGAACCGAATGGCCCTGGTATAGTTATGTTGCCCCCATGTCCTGGCTGATCGAGAAGGATGTGCACGAGGCCCGTAGCCATATGAACCTATCCCGCTGGGACGAGTATGACGCCCAGAAGCAACATGACCTCCTGGCTGAGCTCGCCGCCGTCGTGCGCAGCCGCAGAATGCCGCTCCCCCGCTATACTCTCTTGCATCCTGGAGACAAACCATCTCCCGACGAATTCGAGCGGATTTATCAATGGACGCGTGCCGAACGGCGGCGTCTGACGTCGTTGGCCTCGGCTCACAGTGCCACTCCCGCAGATGCAGGCGTTGCCCGGTAATGTGCGAGGCGCTGCGGTGTACCAGATAATGACAAACGATTTCGCACTCCCGACCTGGGCCGTTTCCAATGGCGGCTCTGCCGCGCAACTCGCAGGCTACGCGCTGCGAGGGGCCGGCCTGCTGGAAGCCGCGCCGAAGGCGGCCCTACTTGAAAAAAGGGATTCGTCAGAAAAATCTGCGGGTGAGTTCCGGCTCGGGCAGTTTGCCAAGTGAATGATAGAGCGCCAGTTCGGTGACGCGGAAGGTTCGGAACCCGTAGGATTTTCTCATAGTGACTTTTGCTTTGCTGTTTAGACCCTCGATGACGCCGCTGGAGAACTCTTTCCGGGCGCGAAAATAGACCCTCGATGACGCCGCTGGAGAACTCTTTCCGGGCGCGAAAATAGTTGAGGATGAGTTCGCGGTGGGCGCGTAAAGTTCTGGCCACTTTCTTCATCGGTTCGATCCGCGAGCGCATCACTTGGCGGCACCATTGGTCGAGGAATTTGGCGGCCCAGGTGGTGGATTCGTAATTCCAGAGTTGCTGGAAGTCTTCCTTGAGCAGATAGGCGCGAACGCTCTGAAGGTTGTAACGCACCAGATCTTTCAGTTTCACTTTCTGGTTGGCGGTGAGATTCGCCGGCCGCTTGAGAAGGCACCAGCGGGACTTGGTCAGAACCGGTTCGTATCCGTCCCCCTTCATGCGTCGGGCTTCGGCGGAGCGGATGTCGTCGAGAGCCTGGTTCACCTTGGCCACGATGTGGAACCGGTCGAGGATATTGAGTGCCTGGGAACACTTCTCGCGGATCACGCCCAAATACGGTTTCCACATATCCGAGCAGACGAACTCGATCTTCGCCGAGACCTCCGGGCCAATCATGGCGAAGAACTCCTGGAAGGTTTTCACGGTCCGTTCCTTGCCAATCCACAGCAGTCGCGTGCGGCCCAGGTCGATCTGATACACCAAAGTCAGATATTTGTGCCCTTTACCGCGCTGAATCTCGTCCACGCCAATGGCGCGAATCGCTCCCAGGACGCGATGCTCCAGCCCCCAGGTGACAAGATACGCCACGGCGTCGTGGACCTTATCCCAGGAAGTGCGAAACTCTTCGGCGGTTTCCTTCCAGGAAAGTTTGCGCGCCCAATGCCCCAGGAAATGCATGTGAACCTTGGTTGAGGTGTGTTTACCCATGCCCCACGGCACTTCTTCGACCAGCACGCCGCATTGCTTGCAGTTGACCCGTCGCATGCAATAGACCAGAAAAACCAGATAGCCCCAGAAGCCGATGAACTCAAACCGTCGCGGCGTGGGAGACTGATCGTAGCCGGGCGCGGGTTGATGACAACCCGAGCAAATGGCAGCGGATCGTTTCCGCGGACGTACCGTGACGAGGATGGCCTGCTTGTCTTCGGTGAAACCGGCTTGCCCGTAGACAAACCCCGGGATGGGATGGCACTGGTTCAGAATTCTGGGGAGGCGCATGAGTTATCTGGAGTCGATACGAAGATGAAGACGAATCCCGATTCTCTCCCATCGACGCCCGCCGCGCTATTGCCTTACTGCCGGGATTGCCGCGATCTTTCAGAATGGCCGGAGCGTTGGATGGGCGAAGCGAAGGACCTTCCGCCCGGCAGAAGGCTCGTCGAATATTTCACGCCGTTCCTCCTTCACCTCGCTGAATCGGGACTGTCAAAGAAGACCATCCAAAACCACGTCGACAATATGTGGCTGCTCGGCGGGGAGATCATCCGCGACGTGAACGAAGAGCCTCGTCTGAGAAAGAGATCAGCGGAAGAACTTGTCCGCAACGTGATCCATGAGGACGGCGGCCCGCTGATCCACAACGGCTGGGAACACGTGCAGCGCTCCTTCGACTCCACCTGTCGCAAGTTCCACCGCTTCCTCACTCAATCCCAGCACTGAGACTCGACCAGTGACCCACAGATTCCCCGGACGAGCCCCTATTTCTTGATTGAGAAACCATTCATGGCCTCCGGCAAATACTCTGCGGCTATCGAAGTTTGGGCCCTGCTGTCCGGAAATCGCGATCGCGCAACTGAGAGGCCGGTCACCTGACGGCCATGCCGAACGTTGTGGCAGCGTTCATTGCGAAAAAAATACGCCGGTTCCGATGATGACCGCCGGACCCGTCAAATAGACCGAGTCGTCCCAACGAAGATTCAGATCGCCGGCCTCCGTGACAACGCGCACCGGGCTACTGACGACACGGCGCAGGATTGCGGCGAATGCCGCGCCCGTCGACCCCGTTCCCGAGCTTAGCGTAGCCCCCGCGCCGCGCTCGTAAAAACGCGCCTCCACCGTGTGCGGATCGAGAACATGAACAAACGAAACATTGGTCCGCTTGGGGAAAAAAAGGTGCCCTTCTATTTCGGCGCCAAGCTCCCGCCAGTTCCCCGGGATCTCATCCACCAGCATGGCGCACTGCGGATTCCCCACATCGAGAACGGTCACCTCCACGGGACCGGAAGAAAGCGAGAGATTATGCCGCAACTCGTCTTCGCGCCAGCGCGGAAGGCCCATGTTCATCTCAAACAGAAACCGCCTCCCCTGTCCTTCGATGAGCCGCAAATGTTTGAGCCCAGCGCCCGTCTTGACGAAAACATCCTGCTCTGCCAGACCGGCATTCACCAGGAGCGCGGCGGCACAACGCGTGCCGTTACCTGAAATTTCCGCCTCGCTTCCGTCCGCGTTGAAGAGGAGGATCGAGGTGCCGTCGACGATAATCCAGCCGTCCGCTCCGATGCCGGTGTGCCGGTCGCAAATCGCACGGGCGACAGACGCCAGATCTCCTTCCGGCGCCAACTCCGCCCACGTCAGCAGAAAATCGTTGCCCGCGCCATGCGCCTTAGTGAATGGTATGTTCATCGCTATCTCGCCGGTAAATCTCAAGCGCCGGTGCGCCCTCCACCTGGATGTTTTCCACCATCGTATAGCTCACGCCATGCGAGCCCGTTCTCTTCATCGCCAAAGAAACCGCATCCCCGGCTTGCGCCACTGCCCAGCGTTGATCCAGGAAGTAATCGGGCTGCGACGTTTCATGGACCCACTGCGGCTCATTCGCATCGTTGAGGGTCTCACGCAAGGGGATGCCGGCCTCGCGAAAAACGCCGGCGACATCGCTCAGCGTCGTCAGGATGCCGCCGCCCCGGTAATTCGCCGCGAGATACTCGGCGCCAGCGTGCGTCCATGCGCGCCGCGCGTCGGAATTGTGCTTCGATTCTTTCCACGTGATGACGCGTTCCGGCACAGGCCATGCAATCCAAAACCCGGCTGTTAATACCAGCAGCGCGGCAGCCGCCGTAATGCGCCACCGTTCCGTCGCCATTAGGACCAGCGCGCCGCAGCCAATCGCCAGAAGCGGCAAAAAACATAATCCATATCGTGTGTTGTACCAACCGTGCGGCGGCAGATTCGGAACAAAGATCGGCGTCCCCGAAGAGTGCATGCTCCAGACGTAAAACAGCGGCGAGAGAATGAACAACGCCAGCGGCCACCACGCGCGCTTCGCGACCGCCACCAAAATGCCGGCCAGTCCGAGCGCTACCGTCACCCACCCGGCGCAAAACCATCCCGCCGAGATCACGTAATGCCACGCCGTCAGCCATTCATGCTGGCCCGGATACGGCAGTCCCTTCTGAATCGCTTTAGCCGAATATGGTCCGCGATAAAAATCCAACGGATCGCCGAACCACCAGACATTGTCGGCAATCCAGGCGAGCGGACCCAGGCTCGCAACCACGCCGTACAATACCGCTGCGTGCAGCCTGCTCTCCCGCTCCCGCAGGAAGAAAAACAACGCCACGAACGGAATCAGGAACCAACCCTCATAGCGAGTCAGAGTTGCCGCGATTGTAGCCAGCCCCGCCGCAACGATCGCAGCCCGCGATTGCGTACGCTCGAACAGCACGGTCAAATAGAACAGCGCCATCAAGCTTCCGTAGAAGATCGACTCCGTCATCGGCGTGGCCTGCAAATACAGAATGTTCGGGTTCAACGCAAATACGCCCGTCGTTACAAGCGCCGCGGTGGTCGACTGGAACACCTCGCGAGCGGCCGCGAATAGAAATGCTCCGCCAAGAACGAAAAACATTGCGGATGGAATCGTGCCGGCCAGTCCCGTGCGCCACATGAAATTGCTGCGTACCAACGGCAGCATTAACAAATGCGGCAGCGGCAGCCATACAGCGCCGATTTGCCCCCACCCTGGAGTCTTGGAATCCACGATGCGGCGCGCGATTTCCAGGTGCGCTTCCGCATCGCCATAGTAGAGCGTCCAGCCGTTTTTCTGGACCACAAAACAAGCCAGCGCACTAACCATCGCGAGCGAGAAGGGAACAAGAACGGACGCCCGTTTCAAAATTCGGTGAACTCCCGGAACTCGCGGAATCGGGCATCGATGTTCTCGCGGGTGAGGGTCCGAAACCGGTCGACGCCAAATCTTTCACAGCAGAAACTGCCCATTACCGATCCATAAATCACCGCGCGGCTGAGGTCTTTCTTGTCGACATGCCCGCCCTTCAGATCGTACCCTTGCTGCGTCAAATAGCCGATAAAGCCCCCCGCGAAAGAATCTCCGGCGCCGGTGGGATCGAATACTTCTTCGAGCAGATAGCCCGGCACCATGAAGTGCGAATCGCGGCGGAACAGGATGGCTCCAAATTCGCCGCGTTTAATTACCAGCGTATTGGGTCCCATATCGAGGATGGCCGCCGCCGCGCGCTTCAGATTGTACTGACCCGAAAGCATGCGCGCTTCGGAATCGTTGATCAATAGAAAGTCCCATTCGCGAATAGTCCCGAGCAGCTCTTCGCGATAATCGGCAATCCAATAATTCATGGTGTCGCCACCCACCAGCCGAACGCCGTTCATCTGCGCGCGCACGGAGCGTTGCAGGGCCGGCTGGATGTTCCCGAGCATGAGATACGGCTGTGCACGATAGCTCTCCGGCAGCCGGGGATTAAAATCCGCGAAGACGTTCAGATCCGTCTGAAGCGTCTTACGGTCGTTCATATCGGCCGAATAGACGCCCTTCCAGAAAAACGTCTTGCCAGCGACTTGTTCCAGCCCTTCCAGATCGATGCCGTGCCCCGCCAGCAGTTCGCGGTCCTCAGCGGCAAAATCGTCTCCGACGATGCCCACCAATCTGACATCCGTGAAATAGCTGGCCGCGAGTCCGATATACGTAGCCGCCCCCCCAAGAATACGGTCCACGCTCCCGTGAGGCGTTTCAAGTCCGTCATACGCGACGGATCCAACGACGATAAGTGACATTCCCTTTGATTGTATCCAGCGGTCCGATCCGCCCAAATACATTTCGATGTTAAAATGTTTTCGCAATGAGCACCGTTCGCACCATGCCCGGCGGCTGGGTAGACCGCGCGACTCTTCAAAAAGGGGAGAACGGCCGGAATCTGTGCCGCTGGTGCAACCTGGAAGTTCCCAAACGCCGCCATACGTTCTGTTCCGAATTTTGCGTCGAGGAATGGAAGCTCCGCACCGATCCCGGATATCTCCGTGACAAGGTTTTCGAGCGCGACAAAGGCGTTTGCGCGCAATGCGGAACCGATTGCCAGGCCGCCTATCATCATCTCAGACGGCTGCGCGGCGCGGCCCGCGCGCGCGGCTGGACATCCTGGGGCATCAAACCAAACAGCCGCCGTACGCTGTGGGACGCCGATCACATCGTACCCGTAGTCGAGGGCGGCGGAGAATGCGACCTATCGAATATCCGGACGCTATGCCTGAAATGTCATCGCGCCGCCACCGCCGCCCTTCGCCAACGCCGTGCCCTTATCGATCCGTGAAGCTACTCCCCATTTCTCAACGACGAACCAACAACCACGAACGCCCGTAACCGAGCCGTGACCGGCAGGGAGCGGTCCCCTTCTACCCCCTCAGCTTAAACGGATCAGCCTGCCCACGCATATTCAACCACGTCCAATATAACCGGCTTGTAACGCCATTGGCTCGCCGAACTTCCTGAACGAACGACATTTGAAGCCGCGGAGACATACCGAGCGCTTCCGCATCCCGAGCATTCTTGGGAATATACACCTGGCAACACGAGATCCCCCGCGCCTCGCACACCTGTTGCAGAAGAATTCCCAATTTCCGGTCGAGACCCAATTCATAGCGGCACTGCGCATCCATCCATCTGCGATCCGGCCCGCGCAGCCGGACATGCAGCCGTGATTTGACCGCCACCACATCCTCGGGATTGATCCAGGCGACCACCTCCGGCCGATCGTTAGACCGAAGAAACGCACGGAATCGTGCGACGGCCTCGTGAAACGACACTGGAGAGACATCGAGCGACGGGCTCAAAGGGTTCCTCCCAGTAATGACGTACGCGAGCAGTTCTGGTTTGGTTCAAAACAATCCGCTATAAATGCGCAACCTCTTCCAGCATCGCCGCCAATGCCTTGCGAAAATCCTCCGGCGTGTCGATATTGAAAATATGCGGCGACAGCGGCTTCAACGTATTCGCTAACTGATCGAGTTGAACGCCCCCGTTTCCGGGCGCTTGCAGCGGGCCGCGCCGGCGGCCGAAACCACCAATCGGCCGGCCGTTCTCATACGGAATCATCATGGCCGGATTCTTTTTCTCCGAAGGGGCGCGGTAGCGCAGGTAGAAGACGCGCCCACCCGGCGGCGCTTCCACCGAAATCTGATGCAGATCTTCCTTCGACACGAACGACACCGGACTGCTCAGCACGATAATCACCGGCGGCGGATGGCTCGGAGGAGGCCCGATCTTGCGCGCCACTTCCTGGACAAAGAATGCCGCATTATGCTCCCGGTCCTCCAGAGATTTTAGATCGATTGCGCCCGTGCCCTTCTCCTCCAGCGTTTGCCGCATCTCTTTCCAATCGAGCGGGTGCACGTCGTTCTGATGAAACGTCACGCGCCGCCTCGAGAGATCGAGATCCTCCACGCTCACCGGCGCATCCGGTCCAGCCGCCTGAGCGAGAATCTTCAGCATCGGAATCAAACCACTCAGATTTCGATCCTGAACCACGGAATTTCCCGCCAGGTCCTCGGCAGGAGTCAGGTTCAAAATGATCTCGACCCGGACTGGCTCGCGCGGCGCGAAAGTCAAGTGCAATCGACCTTTTTCGGCGGGCAGATACCACGCATCGGGAGCGGCGGTCTCACCGACAAACTCAACTGGAGGGAATTCACTCCCGGCGTTCACTGGCAGCGGATCGCCCTTCAGCGCGCCCACTCGCAGACGCTCTTCCCTGACGCTGTGCTCACCCGTTTCACCGTCGAAAATCGCGAAGGCGACGCGGTATTCCCCGGGCGTGACAAAAACGTGCTGTGTGTAAAGCAGATTCTGGGAACGGATGCCCTCTTCCAGTTTCCCGAGCTCAATAACTCCATGGTCCTGGTAGCGGTTTCCAGCTTCGTCCGTGAACTGGCTGAATACCAGCATTCGCCCCTTCCCGCGCCGCTCGGCGAGATCGGCGCCATCCAGTTCCACCTCGATCTTTGTCCACAAACGCTGGTACATCGAAAGCTGCGCCGGATTGGCGTGCGCTCGCCACTTAAAATGAGCCTGTCCCCCGCCTTTTAACCATTCATCGAACGGCACCTTCGCAAATTCGGGATCGAGACTGCCGGACGCGGCCCATACCGGAGCGATACCAGCCAAAAGCAGGATGACGCACCATCGCCATTGCACACCTCGCATACATACACTTTGACATGGGCCGATTAGTGAACGGGTACACGAAAGGTGTAGATTTGAAGTCGTGATCCTGTCCCGAGCAGCAGTCCTAAGTTGGACGTTCCTCTCACTGAGCGCCGCGGATGTCAGTCCAGCCGTTCACATCGACCAGGTCGGCTACCTTCCTGACGCAGCCAAAATCGCGGTGATCGCCGTTTCATCGCCTGCCTCTCAGTTCTCCGTGCGAAGGACCACTGGTGGCCAGACGGTCTTCAAAGGCCAGCTGTCCGACCCGCGTCACGACGAGTTGTCTGGCGATACCGTTCAACTCGCGGACTTCTCCGCGCTCCGCGCCGATGGCGATTATTACCTCGACATCGTCGGCCTCGGGCGCAGCTACGATTTCGGAATACACCGCGACGTCTTTTCGCGCGCCTTCTATCTCACCATGCGCGGGTATTATGCGCAGCGTTGCGGAACGAAAGTCGACCTCAGCCCCGATTTTCCTAGCTTCCAGCACGCGGCCTGTCACTTGGTTGGTGCGTACGACGCATCCAGCGGCAAGACCGGTCCGCACGCAAGTGCCGGAGGCTGGCACGATGCCGGAGATTACGGGCGCTACGTCGTGAATTCTGGAATCACCACTGGGACTCTATTGTGGGCCTGGGAGATTTACCATGGCCGCCTCGGTTCCATCAACCTCAACATCCCAGAATCCGGCAGCAAGGTTCCCGACATGCTGAATGAGATCCGCTGGAATCTCGACTGGATGCTCTCCATGCAGGACGAAGACGGCGGCGTGTGGCATAAACAAACCAGCACGAATTTTTCGGGCTTCGTGATGCCCGAGGCCGACAAAGCGCCGTCGCTTGTGATCGGAACCGGATCGGCGCCCTTCAAATCGAGTTGCGCGACCGGCGATTTCGCGGCCGTGATGGCCATCGCATCGCGCGCGTTCGCGCCCTACGATCCCGCATATGCGAAAAAAACGCTACAAGCCGCGCGAACCGCCTGGACGTGGCTCAGCCAAAATCCGAACGTTACGTTTTCGAATCCGCGTGGCGTCAACACCGGCGAGTATGGCGATCGCGACTGCTCCGACGAACGCCTGTGGGCCGCAGCCGAGTTGTACCGCACAACAAACGACGAACAATACAACAAATATTTCCTCGCCAACTACGAAAGCTTTCTATCGTCGGCCGCGAAGCCTCCGGATTGGGCCAGTGTCGGAGCGATGGGATTGTGGACCTACGCGATGGCCGGCCGCTCGAATGAAGCCGTCACGGCAATCAAGAACGCGACGCTGAAAGCCGCGGATGACATCGCGAATCGGACAATCGCCAGCCCGTACCAGATCAGTATGCAAAACAGCGATTATGTGTGGGGCTCGAACGGCGTCGCCGCAAATTATAGCGTGCTGTTGCTCATCTCGAACGTGCTGCATCCCGATCCGCGCTATACGAATGCGGCATTTGAAAACCTGCACTATCTGCTCGGGCGCAACGCATTCTCAGTTTCGTGGGTGACCCAGTTAGGGTCCAATCCATTCCGGCATCCACACCATCGTCCCAGCGGCGCCGACAATAACCCCGAGCCATGGCCCGGCCTCCTCTCGGGTGGCCCCAACCCCGGCCGCCAGGATCAAGCGATGCAAAAGGTGCCGAAAGGTCCGCCGATGCGCATGTGGCTAGACGATCAGGCATCTTATTCGTCTAACGAAATTGCGATCAATTGGAATGCGCCTTTAGTATTCGTGCTCGCCGCCGCGCTGCCGGATACCCCGACTCACGCCAAGCATTGAGCCGGAACAACCGACAACGACAAATCAATAGCGCTTTTTGAACATCCGGTCCGGGAGTGAGTCGATATAACGTTCGCCTAATCAAGAATTGACAACTGTTTCTAGCCATTACATAGATCAGCGGCACATTTGGGCCCACTCTCTAGTATTTCGAGAGAGTGGGTACACCGAGTTAAGTGACTCATGCGAGGTGAGTTGCTGTTTTTCGAGGGGCTGTGCGGAGGCTGGAATGAGCTGTCTGCTTCCGCGTGCCGTCTTTTTGCATTGGTTTTTTTCGGGTGGCCGGGTTTCGAGATCAGGGCAGTTGGCATTGCTTTTCGACTTAAATATATAGGATGGGGCATGCGGGCCGGTGGGTGGCGGGCGGGTGGTGTGATGTTAAGTGGCTGAGGGGACTGGGGATGCGGGATTGAAAAATATTGAAAATTCTTTGCACTCGGTTTGGCGGCTTCTTGCAAGATGCGATTCAGCGCGCCTAATGCTTGTCGAGAACAAATACTGCCGTGAATGCCGGGCCGCCGGCGCCAGCCCCTTTCAAGGTCACAGTCGCCGTCTTGCCGTCCTTCGATGCACGCGGTCGAGTTGGTATTTGTCGGCCACTACGCGCCGTTGTCGACTCAACGGCCTTCTCGTTCCTCGAAACCGCACGCCACCAGGAGTGCACGACGCACTTCGGCCCATCGTGTCTCGGGCAGGCTGCACACGACCGGGCCAATGCGGCTCCGCTGCCCCAGCGCGACGTGGTCGAAATTCAGCGCGCATGCCGCTGGCATACCGTCTTCCATCGTCAAGACGACCTCGGTCAGCAAGCCTCGAATGGTTCGTGTCGCGGGCGCCACGATAATCTCGTTCAGGCGCTCGATGACCTCATTTCTGGTGAGGATCAGAACCGGCCGCCGCTTGTCGGGAAGCCGAAACGTATACCAGCGGATCTC
>JBEKUT010000257.1:0-10087 GCA_049514735.1 Bryobacteraceae bacterium | reverse complement strand
TAACAAAACCTCTCAAAGTTGTCATACCGTGGCCAGTCCGTGACGTTGCTTCCCATCTTTTTGCGCTAATTTTCCCTGATCGGTGCCGTATTTGTTCCGCTCCGCTGACTGCCATCAGCCGGATTCCAGTCTGTGCCGCGTGCCTGGCGAAACCTGCCCCGATGGCCGCGGAATACTCTTGCGCCTCCTGCAAGACGCCGTTTATCAATCGTTTTCCGCTGGACGATCAAGGGCTTTGCGGTTTGTGCCGGCGCGGATTCACTCCGTTCGACGCCGCCTATTCGTTCGGTTCGTACGAAGACGAGCTCCGCAAGCTGATTCATCTTTTCAAGTACGGCCGGATCGAGACCCTGGCCGGACCGCTGGGGCGATTCATGATTACGGCGTTGCCTCGCGAGCTGAATTTCGACGTGATCGTCCCGATGCCGCTGCATTGGACGAAGCTTTGGCGGCGCGGCTTTAATCAGTCGGAGTTGCTGGCCGCGGCCGTCAGCCGGCGCTGGAACGTGCCGTTGAAACGGCTCGTCCGGCGTATTCGCGCGACTCCGGTTCAGGCGGGATTGACGAGCGCCAAACGGCGCGTAAATGTTTCGGGAGCGTTTCGAGCCAAGAGCGGAGTGGCGGGCCTGAAGGTCCTGCTGGTGGACGATGTTTTGACCACGGGAGCCACCGCTGGTGCATGCGCGTCTGCCTTGAAGCGCGCGGGCGCCGCTCGCGTGACGTTGCTCACTCTTGCGCGGGCTGACCGGCGTTTTTCCGTCCCCGTGCTACGCGACACCGCTTCTATTCCGGATTCGACCACTTTCGGGAGCCTAAATGATGCCAAGCCTGGATCGATTGCATAAGCCCGTCCTCGTTCTGAACGCCAGCTACGAGCCGATCAACGTGTGTGCCGCGCGCCGCGCATTGGTTCTGGTGCTCAAGGGCGTCGCCTCGGCGGAAGAGCTGTCGCATAGCATGGTGCATTCTTCGCGCCAGGTGTTGCCAATGCCGTCCGTGATCCGGCTGCTTGAGTACCGGCGCATCCCGCACCAGACGCGCGCCTTGTCCCGCAAGAACATTCTGATGCGCGACCGCTACACCTGCCAGTACTGCCACAAAATATTGCCCTCGGCCGAGCTGACGCTCGACCACGTGATGCCGCGTTCGCGCGCCGGCGAGACGACGTGGGAAAATCTGGTGGCGTGCTGCCACACATGCAACAATCGCAAGGGCAGCCGCACGCCCGAAGAAGCGGGCATGAAACTGGCCCGCGCGCCACGCCCGTTCAGTTTGCATACCTCGCGGCACTTGATGCGGCTGCTCGCCAAGAGCGATAACCAGTGGCAGAAGTATTTGTTTTACTAAGTACGCGGCCCTGCTTTCAGTGCGCCGTCTCCCTACTCAATACGACAAATAGATCATCCGCGTGACGAGAAGCCTCTCTCACCAAAGCGGGATCGATGAGTTCGAGCAGGTCAAATCCGTGCCTCGTCTTGTGATAGCTCTCCTTCTGCGTCTTTTTGGACGCGTGACGGAGAGCTTCGAAAACTTTATTCTTCTCGATCCGCTCGATGTCCTCTTGACGTGGTAACGAATTTCTAAGGAATCTCTGGCCATAATACGCCGCGAGCGTATCTTGATCGGCCAGGAACCACGCCTCCGTCACTTGAACCATCGGGTGAGCCCGGTCGTGACCGGCGCCATCGGGACGGCTCCAATTGTCACCCTCGCGCGTCTTGAGATGCTGCCACGGCTTGGCAGTCACGGCAGTCTCAGAGTCGACCAGCAAGAGCACGTATTCTTCGGGATGTTGTCGAAGCGCCGAACTGAAGTCCTCATATGCATTTTGGCGACTTCCGGATGCTATGACTTTAAACGACCCTGGTCGAATAACCTTGCCTAAGAATGCCGCAAAAGCCCTGCGGCAGTTGCTCTTTGTGCTTCCCTCGAAGCCGCCCCCGACATAAATACGAACCATCACCAGCGATTTCCCCCGATTTCTCCGGTGCGCCAAAGTTGCCCCAACCGATATCGTTCGAGCCACTCCGAGAGCCGCTCCGGGTCCAAACGCTTCAACACGGACGAACCAGAGTGTTTTTCGCAGACGATTACTGCCGACGGAATTCCCGACATCTCGTCGATCAGATCGCCGGAGTGAGTCGTCACCACCAACTGCATTCGCTCGGACGCACTTAACAGGAGCTTTGCCAGTGGCTGGATCATGTCGGGATGCAACCCCAATTCCGGCTCCTCGATGCAGACCAAAGGGGGCGGAGAGGGATGCAACAAAATCGTCAGGAGCGAAAGCCATCGCAGCGTTCCGTCCGAGAGTCGAGAGGCTGGAATCGAGATTCCGTTCTGCTCCTCGACGCGCAGGTCAACCAGTCCCCTTTGAATCGGCGTCAATATGTCTTCCGCGCCTTCGTAAAACATTTTGAGATGACGTAGGAGCTCCGCTTTTGCGGCGGAGTCTGCCCTGAGCCTGTTCAACATCACCCCGAGGTTGCTGACGTCCTCCTCAAGGAAGTCATTCTTTTGGCCAGCGCCATAAAGGTCCCGCACTCCGGCGGCGGGGCCAAACTGCCAATTCCGATAGAGCCGGAAGCTCGCAAAAAAACGGCCCAGGTAGGTCACTTCCGGATACTGATCGGGATCCTGACGCTGCGACAAGATGGAGCGCTGCGTATCTACCTCTTCTCGCTTCAAGGATCGGGGATGACCAGCAACGTTCAGCATGGGTCTTCCCCCGTTGAGATCGAAATACAAGTAGGGCTTATCATGGCCCTCATCAGGCTTCTCGTTTTCAATGCGCTCGTCAACGACTTTCAGTTGCGAGCCCACACGAGTGAACGACAGCTCGTAAGAAATCGTTTTGTTTATTCCCGCGGGTGAGGCGTCGACTTTTATCGAAGCCGCCGGACTCTTGCCACTAGACTTCGGCTTCCAAAGCCACTCGGCGATTCCCCCGCTATCGCCAACTTCGGCGGCGAAGTCCTTGGGTGTACTTCGAAGGAGTCCAATGATCTCGATCAGATTTGACTTCCCGGAGCCATTAGGACCGATGAGGATGTTTAAATCGCCGAGTTCAATTCTCGGAGAGTCGTCGCCGAAAGAGAGCAGATTCCGGATCTGCAAACTCTTTAGCGTATTCCTCTTCATGCCCGCTATGCATTGTACTCGCCGCAGTAACGCCCGGCCGCGATCAGACCTGCCGGCGTCGAACGCTCCCGGGCTAGCGCGAAAAGTGTTCGCCCTCCCCCGGAAACGGCGTTTGCCATCGTCCGAATGCTCCAGCTAACCACCCGATTGCGAGAGCCATTCCCGTGGCGGCCAGATACATCGCCCCGCGCATCCCGATTGCAGTTGCCAAAGCGCCTCCTGCCAGCGCGCCAAAAGGCATGATCCCGAACGTCAGCAAACGCATGCTCGCATTCACGCGGCCCAAAACCTGTTCTGGCGCAATGGTCTGGCGAATTGAGATTTCGTGAACGTTGTAAACCACCATGCTCGAATCGGATATTAACTGAGCGGCAATAAGAAATGCCGCTCGAACCGCGAGAGGCCCGTGCGCGGAGGGAATCAGAAACGTGCCCAAGGTGAAAATCCCCGCCGACGCAATCAGCGTCGACCCGGTACCGAAGCGCCGTGAAGCGCGTTTGGCCACGGCCGATCCAATGAAGCTGGCAACGCCGCCGCACGCGATGGATAATTCCAGCAGCACGGGACCCATCTGAAGATCGCGGATCGCAAAAAGGACATACAGCGGACTTATAATGCCGAAACAGAAGAAGATGCTGGCTGAGTAGGCCGCCAAAGATCGCAGCACTGGCTCGCGCCGGATGAATTGCAACCCGGCCATCGCGTCCTTCAAAGGCGACTCCGTCCGGCGCGGCGCCGGTTTCCGCTCCGGTTTTCTTATGACTGCAACCGATACGGCCGAAAACACAAACGACACGGCATCCAGCAGAATGGCCACGGGAGCCGTCAAGGCTTTCACCAGCACGCCGGTAAGCGCCGGTCCCAGAACCTCGGCGATGGACGCGCTCATGGCCAGCTTGCTGTTCCCTACGAACACATTTTCCCGCTCGACAAGCGATGGCAGATATGTTTGATACGCCACGTCGAAGAACACCGTCAGAACGCCGGCTGAAGCGGCCACGATGTATAGAAGAGGCATTGTCAAACGATGCGTGAATGCGGCCAGCGGGATGGCGCCGAGCAGAAGCGCCCGCCCCGCGTCCGCCCAGATCATGATGGGCCGCCGCCGCAGACGGTCTACCCACACGCCCGCGTAGAGGCCGAGCAGCAGTACCGCGGCGCCGTTGGCCGTGTTCAAAATAGCCATCTGGAAAGGTCCGGCGCCAAGCACCATCGCCGCCGCCAGCGGCACGCCGTCGCGAGTGATTCGGGAGCCTAACTGGGAAACCGTCTGCCCCGTCCAAAGCTTCATAAAGTCGCGATCGCGCCACAAGCTCCCGGACATCATTCAATTATGCGTTACGCTGTACGCGATAGCGATGAAATCGAACCTGACTGCCGAACTCCTTGCCGAGTTTCTCGGCACACTCGTACTGATCCTGTTCGGCGATGGCGTCGTCGCCATGGTGCAACTGTTCGGGCACGGCGTGCCCGGTGAAGTGGTCAATGGAGGGTACACGAATATCACTCTCGCCTGGGGACTTGCGGTCACCATGGGCATCTATATCGCCGGCAAGACCAGCGGCGCGCATTTAAATCCAGCTGTCACGCTAACTCTGGCAGTGTTTCGCGGTTTCTCCTGGGCGAAAGTGTTGCCGTATTCTTTGGCGCAGATCGCCGGCGCTTTTGTCGCGGCTGGGTTGTTATTCTGGAATTATCATCCGGCGTTCCTGGCTGCCGACCCTAACCTCGATCACACCGCCGGCATCTTCACCACCTTCCCCGCATTTCCCGCGCAGCCATCGGCTGGACTGCTGGATCAGATCATCGGCACGGCCTTGCTTCTGATGATGATCTTCGCCATCACGGACGATCGCAATCAGCCGCCCGCAAATCTAGGACCCCTGCTGATCGGGCTCGTAGTGGTCGTGATCGGCATGTCATTCGGCGGCATGCACGGGTACGCCATTAATCCCGCCCGCGATTTCGGACCGCGCCTGTTCACCGTGGCCGCTGGATTCAAGAAGAACGGACTCACCGATGGCAGCCTCGTGTTTTGGGTTCCAATCGTCGGGCCGCTTTTGGGCGGCATTATCGGCGGACTAACTTACGATCTTGGCATCCGCCGCTTTCTGCGGGCATGAATTCCGGCAACCGCTTTAGAAGCCGCTCATTCGGAAAAACAATCGCGAGCCGCCTTTACCGTATTCACATGGATCTTCACGGTGTCCTCGACGTTGCGCGCATAGCCGCCGGCCAGCGTGACAGCGGCGGGGACATTGTGGGAGCGGCACATCTCGAACACTAAGCGGTCCCTGGCGATCAGGCCCTCCATCGT
Organism: Bryobacteraceae bacterium; assembly: GCA_049514735.1. GTDB lineage: Bacteria > Acidobacteriota > Terriglobia > Bryobacterales > Bryobacteraceae > JAICMB01. The sequence continues at coordinate 4,629 of JBEKUT010000257.1, read as the reverse complement.
GAGCCCCAGGCCGCCGAGTTGATCGTCGAAATACGGGTCGGCGCCCGCGATATACATTAATAGGTTCGGGGAAAAACCGTTGATCCCGAACTCACAGGCCTGTTCCAGTTCTTTGAGATACTCCTCGTCTCCCGTGCCGTCGCGCAAGTGGATATCGATGGTGGAAGGAGGCTTCTCGCTCGGATAATTATTGTACTGATGAATGGAAAGAGTCAGCACGGTTTTGTCCCCGGCGAAGATTCCCGCTGTTCCGTTGCCGTGATGCACGTCGCAATCCACCACCATGGCCTTGGCGATCAGACCCTCTCTTTGGAGCTTACGAATCGCGATTGCAACATCGTGAATGGCGCAGAATCCTTCGCCATGATCGGGGAACGCGTGATGAAATCCTCCACCCAGATTGAAGCCGATCCCGTCGCGCAGACAATTCCGAGCCGCAAGAATAGTGCCGCCAGTAGCGATCCAGAAACCACGTACCATCGCATCCGAGTACGGAATCTCGAGGAGCATCATCTCATCGAAGCTCAGCGTTCCCGATTGCAGGCGTTCGATCCAGCCGTGGCCGTGCACCAGCAGAACATCGCTGTCCGATGCAGGTTCTGGTTCGGCAAAATCCCGGGGTTCAACCAGGCCGTGGTCGAAAAGGTAATCGCGAATGAGCCGGTATTTCCGCGACGGGAAAACGTGGGCGCCCAGGTTCAGGTCGTAACCCGGGTGATAAATCAATTGGAACGGCAGCACACTTGCACTCCACGATAGCAGCCCGTGAGGGGACCAAAGTTGCATCGAACAATGACCCACGCGGTGGTGGCTTCTGTTGAGGTCCGGCTACGTTCCGGGTGAGAAAGTTTTCGGCCGGCCCGGATGGCGCACGCTCAGGCCAGCGTCAAATTCGCCTGCGCCTTGAGGGTGAAATCGGCGAATTCGCCCCGCCCGAACTTGGGGATCGCGGCGGCTGCGATCATAGCCGCGTTGTCTGTCGACAGGCCGGGTGTTGGGAAGAACACGGGATACGGCAGACCCGCTGCATGTGCGGTCCGGCGCAATCCGGAGTTGCACGCTACGCCACCGGAGACGATCATCGAACGTGCGCCGATATCCTCGGCCGCGGCGATAGCGCGCTTGAGCAATTCATCGATCACCGTCCGCTGAAAAGACGCGAGCAGGTCGAGCGTTTCCCGCGGAGTGGCCCGCAGGTAATCGCCGATGCCGGGATCGATCAGCCGTCGGCGCGCGTCGATCTCCGCCGTCATGTCGCGTGCTTCCACCCATCGCAGAACGGCGGTCTTCAGGCCGCTAAAGCTGAAGTCGCGCGGGTTGCCCTTCATTTTGGCGGACGTGAATTTCACAGCTCGAGGATTGCCGTGCGGCGACAGTCGATCGATCAACGGTCCGCCTGGGTAACCGTAACCGAGCAGCTTGGCCACCTTATCGAAAGCCTCGCCAGCGGCGTCGTCGCGCGTTTTCCCCAACAGCCGGTATTCAAATCCTTCGCGAACTTCGAAGAGGTGTGTGTGACCGCCGCTCACCACCAGGGCCAGCGCCGGATAAGCGACCAAGTCGCCCGCTTCCAGCACCACGGCGTGGATATGCCCTTCAATATGATTGACCGCAATCAGAGGAATGCGCCGTGCGAAGCCGATCGATTTGGCATAGGTGATGCCGACCAGTAGCGATCCAACAAGGCCCGGACCCTGCGTGACGGCGATTGCTGAAATATCGTTCCAGGCGCTGCCCGCTTGCTCCAGCGCCAACCGCACCACCGGAACGATAGCCCGCAAATGTTCGCGGGATGCAAGTTCGGGAACGACGCCGCCATACTTGGAATGTGTGGCGAGTTGCGAAGCGACAACCGAGCTGAGAAGCCGCGGCCTCGCGGCCGTCGAATCATCCTCGAGGACAGCCGCGGCCGTTTCGTCGCACGAAGACTCGATCGCCAGGATTCTCACAGCTCTATTTTAGGTTGAGGACATATTGGACCTTTCGAAATTCGACTACGAACTGCCCGAGGCGTCGATCGCGCAGGAGCCGCTGGCCGACCGCGCCGCGTCGCGAATGCTGGTTCTTTATCGGCAAGAACAGCGCTTCGAAGATCGCATGTTCCGGGAGTTTCCTGGTTTTCTAAACAGCGGCGATTGCCTGGTTTTGAACGATTCTAAAGTGTTTCCTTCGCGGCTGTTCGGACATCGCGCCGGAGTGCACTCGCTTCCTGTAGGAAAGAACAACCCGAAGCTCCACGAAAACCTCTCCGGACACGTCGAGGTATTTCTGCTTCGGCCCGTTGAAGGCGATGAATTGACCTGGAGCGCCTTGGTCCGTCCTGGCCGCAAGATTCGAACCGGTGAGCGCATAATCTTCGACGAAGGTCTGGAAGCCGAGATTCTAAGCCGCGGCGAGTTCGGTGAGCGCACCCTGCGCTTCCACACGAACGAGCCGATTTACGACGTCTTGCAGCGTGTCGGACATGTGCCCTTGCCTCCCTATATCAAGCGTCCGGACCGGCCGGAAGATCGCGGCCGCTATCAAACCGTCTTCGCCCGCCAGACCGGATCTGTGGCCGCTCCCACCGCCGGTTTGCATTTCACGCCGGAGATTCTGGAACAGTGCGGAAACAGCGGCGCCGAAATCGCGCACGTGACGCTGCACGTCGGTCTTGGAACATTTCAACCCGTTCGTGGCGAGACCCTGCACTCCGAACATTTCGAGATCACCGGCCAGAATCTGTCGCGAATAGAAACCGCCAAGCGCCTCGTCTGCGTCGGCACAACCAGCGTTCGCGCCGTGGAAAGCCACGCGCTAGGGAGGTCGGAAGAAACGGATTTGTTCATCCGTCCGGGTTTCGAGTTCCGCAAGACCGGCGCCATGCTAACGAACTTCCATCTGCCGCAATCAAGCCTGTTGATGCTGGTTTGCGCGCTCGCCGGAACCGATTTTGTACTGGCGGCTTATCGTCACGCGGTGGACGCCGGCTACCGCTTCTATTCATATGGCGACTGCATGTTGATCGTGTGAATCATTGCAAAAACTGGATCCAGGATGCGGTTCCTTTTTGATTGTGCGCGGTCAGGGCGGCATATCCGTCGGCGACTGCGTGTGCATCGCTCAACAGCGAACGGCCGACGCGCGCGATGTCGAGCACGTCATCGGTTTGCGCTTTCCAATGATCCGGCGCCCAATCGATTGCTTCCGAAACCACCGACGGCACACCCTCAGCGACGCCATCGGCCGTGACCATATTGAACGACTCCGTGTAGCTGGGTTGAAGCAGCAGGTGCATGTTGCCCGCGGTCCGTCGAAATCCCGGCCACGATTGCCATCCAGCCTGTATCAGTTTCACGCCGGGCGTGCCATCCAGCATGGCGTGGATGGAGCGCATGACGGTGTCGCCGCCGCCTTCGGTGCGTCCCGTGGATACCCACAGTTCAAGATTTGCCTTCAACGACCTCGCCATGGCTAGGGCCGCGCCCGCCGCGCTCATGAAGTTCTTGAGTGGACGAATGGCTCCGAAGCTTCCGATCCGTAATGTCCCGCTGGAATAAGCGGGCCGCGCCGTTGGCGCCGATTCCAGATGATAGAGATTCGGCAGATAAACACACGGGGCGTTGTACGCGGCTTTGATCCACTGGCAAAACTTGAAGCTGTTGCCGGCCACGTGAAACCGCGTGGAACCCATTTCCAGGTCCATGCCTTCACGAACTAGTTTCACGCCATTCGAATCGGCTTGAAGGAATCCGACATTGGAGTGGCAGTTGACTGCAAAACGCGTCGCGGGAAATGTTGTCAGAAGGGTTTGAAGGTCGGACGACGGCATCCACGGCGCCGAGATCACGACGTGTGTTGCGGCGCGCTCATTCAAACGGGACGCGAGATCGCTCGCTTTGTTAACGGGCCACACCTCCACGTCGATACCACGACGCGAGAGTACCTTCGACGTATTCAGCGCCGAAACACCAAGGCCGATGTGGCTAATATTCTTGTTCGCTGCAAAGTTTTTATAGGCCAGGATAAGACTGCTCATGAGCTCTTTTCTCTGGCTCTAATCTAAAGTGCGCTCTTGCACTTCCAATGAGCGCGCGATTGCAAATGGCTCAAAACAGTCGAAATCGGACTGCAAGAAAAATTGCAACGCAACTTTTCCCTGACCCGTTGATATAATTCTTCCACTTGGTACACCTGCATCTCCGCACGCGCCTGGCGCTGTCAACCGCCGCCGGCATCCTCCTCTTATTCGGCTTCCTCCGGGCCCGCGACGCTTTTACGCACCATCCCACATCAACGCTGCGAGTCTCACTCAGCACCGCACAACTCTTAGCAGACGGCCACGACACCGCGACCCTGAAAGCCGATGCCGGCGCGATACACGTATCGATTCTCGAAGGCGCACACCGCGCCTCAATCGAACAAGTCAGCGGCAACGAAGCCCGCATAAGAGCTGGCATTCTGCCCGGTCCCGTCAAGCTACGCATCGAAGCCCCCGGCTATCTCCCCGCGACAGCCGACCTATCGGCGACACTCCAAACAACGGACCGCAACGAAGACGGCACGCCCGATTTCCTCCGCCTCGACGACGATCACGACCGCCAAGCCTTCCGCCGCTGGTTCACGTTCCTCGCCGAAGCTCAATATTTC
>JBEKUT010000256.1:0-10113 GCA_049514735.1 Bryobacteraceae bacterium | reverse complement strand
TCTCACGCGGGCGGCCTCTCACGGTTTTTTTCACTCTGCTTCCGCTCCCTGCTTGCAAGCATGGAGACCAAATAAGCCTGTGCCGCGGTTCTTCCCGGATGATGTTCCAGCTCTTGAATGTGTCGACGATGAGATCGATGTGCAGCAGAACTTCCGTCGAGTTCCATTCGCGAGCGGTGTTGTAATCTGCTTCGTTTCTATGATGGTACGCCTGTCCAAAGGTGTCCGCAACGTTGCGGAGATGGAGGGCGACAGTCTTTTCGGGACCTTCTGGCGGCTTTGTCTTCAGGTAGTTGTTGAGTTCCGCGACTTTCTTGTCGGCTGCTTGCTTCATCGGACCATGATCGAAAACGCGTCCGAGAGTGGCGCGTAATTCGGGACGCTGCCAGTTCGCGGTGGCTTCGGAAATGAGGAGATGAAACAGCGCGTAATAGGCCGTCGAAACAGCTCTGCGTAAGCTGGGCTGGTGAGGAGTGTCCGGGTGAAGGTTCGCGATCTCCCGTGCTAACTCAAGTAATTCCTCGGCGTAGGCCACGGATCACGCCAACCGTCTAGCTTGCTCCGACTTCGTCAGGTAATCGAAGTAGGGAAGGACGCCCCATTCCTCGAGGGGCTGAACTTGCTGGACGATCGATTGCGAAATCTGTCTCGTGAGCGGAACAAGCTCGGCGCGCGGAATTCCATCGGCGAGAACGACCTCTAGAAATACAGCCGATTCTCCGTTCCAATCGTTGCCGAGCGTTGGAGTGACGCTGACGACTTGAGGCTGTAAGGCGCTGGCTGCCTGGGCGACAGCGGCAAAGAACTCCGATTGCTGAACGAAAGCCTTTGCCAAGTACATCGATTTATTATCGCCCATTTCGCGTCTGCAACTGCCAAACTGAATCATGCGCAGACTTCTACTGGCGGCCCTGCTTGCCGCCTCACTCTGCAGTGCTCAGCGGGCCGATTGGGTAAGCTCGGCCGTCATCTATGAAATCTTCCCTCGCGACTTTTCGGCCACTGGGGATTTTCGCGGGATCGAAGCCCAGCTCCCACGGCTCAAGAAGCTCGGAGTCACGGTCCTGTGGCTCATGCCGATTCATCCCGTCGGGCAAGTGAAGAAGAAGGGGACGTTCGGCAGTCCTTATGCGGTTCGCGATTACTACGGGATCAATCCGGATTACGGCACGGCCGCCGATCTGAAGCACCTGGTTCAAGCGGCGCACGCGCAGGGGTTGAAGATCATTATCGATATCGTCGCCAACCATACCGCGTGGGACAGCGTTCTGATGAAGCATCCCGAATACTACAAGCACGACGCCGCGGGTCATGTGATTTCGCCGGTTCCCGATTGGGAGGATGTCGCGGGGCTCGACTACAAGAATCCCGAGCTTCGGAAATACATGGTGGACATGTTGAAGTACTGGCTGCGGGATTTCGATCTCGACGGGTTCCGATGCGACGCCGCGTCCATGGTCCCCATGGATTTCTGGAATGAAGCGCGCCGTGAGTTGGAGAAGGTCAAGCCGGGTATCATTGTAATCGCGGAAGCCAACGCCGCGGGATTGTTCCAGGCGTTCGACCTGGATTACGCGTGGCCGTTCCACAGCACGCTGACCGATGTCTTCGAGAATGGTGCGCCCGCATCGGCTTTGAAGGAATCCTGGCAAAAGACTCACGAGCAATATCCGAAAGACGCCATGGAGATGCGTTTCTCCGACGATCACGACGAGAAGCGGGCCATCGTGCGATTCGGGGAACGCGGCGCATTGGCCGCTTCCGCGCTGGTATTCACCATGGATGGCGTGCCGGCGCTCTACAACGGCATGGAGGTTGGCGATACCGCGGAATCGGGAGCGCCAGCGCTGTTCGAAAAGCTGCCGGTGCTCTGGCAAATCAAAGAGCGGCGGCCGGAGTTTCCGAAGTTCTACACGCAGATCATCGCGCTACGGCACGCGCACGCCGCCTTGCAGCAGGGCGCGACGGAGTGGGTGGGCAACTCGGATCAGAATCGGGTGCTGACGTTCTTCCGCCGCGGCGGCGGGGAAGAATTTCTGGTGGCGGTCAACTGTTCGAGCCGCCCGTTCTTCGGAACCATCGAAGCCAGCGGCCAATTCGACGAGGTCACGCCCGAAGGGAACCGGTTCAAGACCGCGACCGCTTTGCCCGCGGCATCGCTCGAGGCGTGGGGATTTCGAATCTGGAAAAAACGTTAGGCGAACTCGAACCGCAATTGATCGGCGCTGACATAGATAGAACGCGTGACGCCCTGGCCGTCTGAAATCCAGGCCAATTCCTCGCTGCAGTTCTGAACGGCGTCCTGGTCATTGCGTTCACGCGCGGCGTCGCGCAGGCGCGAATACAATCGAATCGCTTCCGGCAAGCGCTCCTCCGCGCGCAGAAATGCGAAGGCGTGAGCCGCGAGCCGTACGGCAAGGGTCCAATCCGAGACCAGCGCCCATTCGAAACCCGCGTCCAACTCGCCGAGAAATATTCTGCACGGCTCCAGATGCTTTCTCCAATCCGAAAACGCCTTGTGGAGCATTTGGGAGTGGCGCAGGCGAAGCGTGTCCGTAGGCTCCGTGCCGTGAATGAGGCGGAAATATGTGCCCGTCGATTCGACGGGATCGATCAGACGCCGGGCCGCCAGACGACCGGCAATGTTACGCGCGTCCGGGTCGTTTAAGCCGGCGATGCGGCCGGACAGTTGGAGCGGGACGGACTGCGGACGGCAGACTGACATGGCTTCTAGCAGCTTCATCTCGCTGGGATCGGACGGCCATTCTATCGGATCGTCGTGATCCAAGAAGTCGATTTCAATCATCCGCGCGTGAGGCGGGAAGTTCAGGTCGCGGCGGCGTGTAGTTATGAGGACGGATGCGCGGCCCTGCTCGCATGCAACGGCCGGCGGGTCGTCGGAGAGATCGTCCAAGACCAAAAGCTGCCGATGCCGCGGGAGGAACGTTCGAAGATCGCCGGAGCCGTGCCAGACGATATCGCGGAAATGGCCGCTCGCAAGCCGCGCGAACTCTTGCGCCAGAGCCGATTTGCCGCTGCGTGGTTGCGGGTTCGAAAGCACCACCATGCCGGACTCGTCGACCAGGGTCGACCACAACGCCGCAAGTTCCCGTTCGCGTCCTCGGAACCACGGCAGCGGGGCGGGGGCGTAGGACGGTGGGTCATCGCGATGGAGTCCTACGATCCAGCGCTCGATGCGGCGCAGAATATCGTTCGGCCCATCGCTCCAGCGGAAAAATCGTTTGCGCTCGAGCAGTTTGGGGAACGGGCAAGAGTCCAGAAGAACAACTCCGACGTCCGGGGCCGAATTGCCTTCCAGGTGCTTTAGCAGCGGCTGCCAATCGCCGATGGGGTAGCTTTGCGGAAGCGAGTCGGGCGAGAGAAGCAGCAAGATCGCCGTTGACGACGATCCGCCGTCCCAGGCGGCTGGCACGGTTTGTGAAGCATCGCGGCCGCAGGGATCGAGCCAGACGCTGGCTTCCGCTCCGCGTTCCAAGCGCGCCGCGATTTGCGCCGCAATCGCCCCGTCGGCCGGGGCGTGGCAAAGGAAAACGTCAACCACGGCTTATCGTAACGCGACTCAATTCCGTTCGGATTTTTGCACCGGCGCGGTCGCCTGCAGCTTCTGCTCGACGTTCGCGAGTTGCTTCCGGACCGTTTCGGCTTCGGGACCATTCGGCGCGACCTGCAGATAATCCTTTAGCGACTGCGCTGCGCCCGCATAGTCTTTACGGTCGGCAAGCAGCGCGGCGAGAAGCTGGTTCGTGCGAGGCTGCGCGTGGTCTGTATCCACCTTGATCCCGGCGCGCGCGCTCTTCTCCGCCAAGTCGTAATTCTTGAGCCGGTAGTTGGCGAGGGCATTGTAGAACCACATATCGGGGAAGTTCGCCGGATCGAGTTTCAGCAGGCGGTCCGTGGTGTCCTTAACCTCCTGCCATTTGGCTTCGCGAGCGGCGATGGTGGCCAAGCCGCAATAGGGATTCACGTATTTCGAATCGGCCGCGATGGCCTGCGTAAAGGAGTTCTTCGCGGCATCCGTGTTCTTGTTATACTCCTGCACGCGCCCCAGTTGATACCAGGCCGCGGCGTACTTGGGATAAATGCCGGTCGCTTTCGTCAGCTCTTTTTCGGCGTCTTCCCATTTGTTCTTGCGGAGGTCTGCCTCGGCCTTCTCGAAGGACTTTTTTGCATCTTTAGGAGCGAAAGCCGACGTGGCGCTAATGGTGGCGCCTTCCACATTTGCGATGCGGTGCAAAATGATAGTCCCAACCTCGGGATCGTCTAAAGATTTGTGATTCGTGAGATTGAGGGTGTCGGAGCGGTAACCCGGCAGAGAAGCGCGTAACAAGCAGCCCATCAGCAAGCGGTTTACGTCGTTAGCGCCTCCGGAACCGGGCGTTCCCGAGGAACTGGCACTATTGCTCATGCCCGGCGGCCTTCCGAAGCTGTCTTCGGTTGCGTCCGGAATCACACCTACATGCTGGCCGACCTCGAAGCTGAAGTGTCCTTTGTTATCGGTATATGTCTCGGTGTGCGGGTTGGACGAACAGACGCGCTGAACCGGGACGGATTCCGGAGGCGGGGTTCCATCGTCCATCATGACTTGGCCCGATAAAAAAACGGGACGGGTAGGAGTGTTGTTCGGACTCGTGGCGCCGGGAAACGGACTGGTGCTCCGGCCAGCCGTATTCGAGATCGAACCCGGGCCCGAGCTGATGGGCGCCGAGCCGGATGGCTTTCCGCCGGCTTGTGCGAAAACCGAGACAGTCGCGAAAACTGCCACCCCAAGGCAGGAAGCGGATCGTAAAAGCATAGATCCCCCTTTGGTCCATTATAAGCTCCGGTTTGTTCAGGCCGCGATTTACTACTCTGGAAATTGGATCACCCATATCGCGATGCAACGCCGGCAGCCCGCAGGGGGCGGATTTTGCGCACCGCTAGCGCCTGCTATCCGACCATCCGTTATTGGGCGCAAACCGAGGTGCATGTGCACGCCTTCTCGATTTCCGCCAACATTCTGTTGTCGTTTTTTCCATTTCTGATCGTGATGGTGTCGCTGTGCCAGAACGTTTTCCACTGGCGCGCCGCGAGCGAGGCCGTGTACTTTGCAGTCGGCGATTATTTTCCGGACCAGATCGGGGCGTTCATCGAGCGCAACCTGCGCGCCACGGTAGCATCGCGTGGCCCGATTCAGATTGTTTCGATTCTGCTGCTTCTGTTTACGGCGAATGGCGTTTTCGAGCCCATGGAGGTAGCGCTCAACCGGATTTGGGGATGCCGTGAGAACCGGTCGTATTTACGAAACCAAATTGTCAGCCTGGGGCTAATCTTTGCGTGCGGCGCGCTGGCCATGGTTTCGACGATGTTCACGGCATTGAATAATCAAATGCTGGTGAACGCATTTGGATCGAATGGGGCGATGTTCGGCGTGTTGGGGCACGTGGCGTTCAAGCTTGCGGCAATTCCAATATCGATTTTGGCGCTGTTTCTCATTTATTGGATATTGCCGAATTGCGAGGTACGCGCCCGCGAGATCCTGCCGGCCGCGGTGGGCGTCGGTATTCTGCTCGAAGTACTCAAGTACATCAATCTGCTCACGTGGCCTTGGTTCCGCGTGAAGCTGCAGCATGAATACGGACCATTTCAGTATTCCGTGGCGACGATTTTGTGGGGGTTCCTGGCGTCGATGCTGATTCTTGGAGGAGCGGAATGGGCGGTGCGGGGCAAGGTCAGGCGTAACGCGCCGGATGGTTAGGATGCGGCATTTTCGGGGCCGCAGCATGTTATACTCGGATATAACTGTGAGGAGGAGCCCAATGTATACTAGTCATCTGCGCAAGGTGGGCGGCTCGGTGATGCTTGCAATACCTCCCGCGTTGCTCGATGTCCTGCAACTGCAGCCGGGCGCAGCGGTCGGCATCGCGGTTGATAGCGGACGGCTCGTCGTGGAGCCGAAAAAGCGGCGACGCTATACACTGGACGAGTTGCTGGCCCAATGCGATCCCAAGGCTCCGCGCGCCGAGGATGAGCAAGAATGGCTTGATTCCGAGCCTGTCGGCGGCGAGCTCATCTGATGAAACGCGGCGAAATCTGGCTGGTCAGCCTCGATCCTACATCCGGACGCGAGCAGAAAGGCCGCCGTCCGGTGCTTATCGCGTCGCCGGAGGCGTTTAATCGGATTACCAAGCTGCCTGTGGTTCTTCCGGTCACCAGCGGCGGTAATTTCGCGCGAGCGGCAGGGTTTGCTGTGGCGCTGACCGGTAGTGGAACCAAAACGACTGGGGTTGTACGGTGCGACCAACCCCGGGCTCTCGATCCCACCGCCCGCGGCGGCAAGAAACTGGAAAGCATTCCGGACGCGGTGATGGACGAGGTGCTGGCGAAGATAGCGCCGATCTTTGAGTGAGCCGGTCCTCATGCCTGAGCGATCACCCGCGTAGGACTTTTTCGATCGCTTCCATATTCCCGAGCGCGTCTTCGAGCGGCACCGGAACCGGCGTGTTCTCCTGAATCGCGCGGGAAAAGGCGTCGCCCTGCAGCGTGTACTGATCGCACACCGGGAATTCTTCAGTCTCGAGACCGTTCGCGTCTTCAATGAAGATGCGGACCGGGCGATCCGGCGGAGCGTTGAACGGTATTTCCACTTCCACGCGTCCTTTCGTCCCAAAGAACTGCATGCGCTGGTAGGGCGCAAGTTGCGTGCTGCACGTGAAGATCGACTGGCCGGAGGGGAATTCGAGAATGGCCGATGCCAGCCGGTCCGTCTTCATTACAGGATCAAGCTCGACAGCCGCTTTCACTTTCAGCGGCTCTTCTCCGAAAATCCAACGCGAGATGTGGATGGGATAACAGCCGATGTCCATCACGCCCCCGCCTCCGTAGTCCGCAACATTTCTTATGTTTTGCGGATTGGCGTTGTAGTAGCTGAAGAAACCAAGAATCGAGCGCAGTTCGCCGATGCGCCCGGAATGAATAACGGCGTGCGTCCGCAGCCATTGCGGGTGCAGACGCACCATAAAGGCCTCGCCGATTTTCACGCCGGTACGGCCGCGCGCGGCAATCAGATCGCGGCATTCGGCGCTCGACATCGCAATGGGCTTCTCGCACAGAACATGTTTGCCCGCTTCGGCCGCCTTGATCGACCAGGGCACGTGCAGATGGTTCGGCAGCGGATTGTAGACCGCATCGATTTCGGGATCGGCGAGCAGGGCTTCGTATGAGCCATAGGCCTTGCGGATGCCGATATCGGCGGCGGCCTTTTCCGCCTTCGCGATATCGCGCGACGCGATGCCTGTCACTTCAGCGCGGACGCAATTCTGCATGGCGGGGATCACCTTTTTCGTCGCGATGGCGGCGACGCCGAGAACCCCCCAACGTATTTTGTTCTTCATAGGTTGATTTTGACGCGGTAATGGTTAAAATAGCCAGCCTGTCTTAGGCGGACGTTGGAGTGGTAGGGACGGGCAGATTCGAACTGCCGACCTGTCGCTTAGGAGGCGACCGCTCTATCCATCTGAGCTACGTCCCCGTAGAAGAGCTTTCTCGATTCTAAATCACGCCGGTGTCCAAAGTTTCTCCTCGATCACATCGAAGGCTCGCAGAGCGCCGTCCGAGCCGTCATTTGCGACCGGTATTCGCTGGAACATTACGCTGGACCCGAATCACATCGACGTCCGATAGCGCAATCATGCCGGTGTTCATCATGCTCTCCACAATGGGGAGCAATTCATTGATGCGCTCTTCGGCATCGACGACCACCACGATAATAGGCTGATCGCGCGTTACCAGGCGATGGCGGTGGATCTCGGCTGTCTCGCCGTATCCTTCCAGCCCTCTGAATACCGTTGCGCCGGCGATATTCATGTCGTAGCATTTTTTCACGATGGCCTCATAGAGCGGCTTGCCGTTGAAAAGGTCCCGTTCGCCGATATGGAGGCGTAGGATTTTAGCTTTGCGCATTGGCCGCTCCCGCCGCTGCATAAATTGTTAGCACAATCCTATACTGATTGTTTACAGCCATGGGTCAACTTAACAAATACAGTGCGCGTATCACACAGCCGAAATCGCAAGGCGCATCGCAAGCGATGTTGTACGCGACGGGCCTTTCTGAAGAGGACATGCACAAGCCGCAGGTCGGAATCGGGAGCGTCTGGTACGACGGCAATCCGTGCAACATGCATCTTCTGACGCTAGCGGAAAAAGTGAAGGAGGGAGTTGCGGGAGCGGGACTCGTTCCCATGCGATTTAACACCATCGGCGTGAGCGATGGGATTTCGATGGGCACGGACGGAATGAGTTTTTCGCTGCAATCGCGAGATCTAATTGCCGATTCGATCGAGACGATCATGGCGGCCGAATGGTACGACGCCAACATCTCTATTGCGGGCTGCGACAAGAACATGCCCGGTTGCCTTTTGGCGATGGGCCGGCTCAATCGGCCGTCGCTGATGATCTATGGGGGCACGATTCGGGCCGGACATAGCAATCATCGGAAGCTCGATGTGGTCTCGGCGTTTCAGAGCTATGGCGAGTTCCTCTCGGGCCGCATCAGCGAAGAGCAGCGGCGCGATATCGTTCGCCACGCATGCCCCGGCGCCGGGGCGTGCGGCGGGATGTACACGGCCAATACGATGGCGTCGGCTATCGAGGCGCTTGGAATGTCGCTTCCGTATAGCTCGTCGACGCCGGCCGAAGATCCGCTGAAGATGGTCGAGTGCTTTCGAGCGGGAGCCGCGATTCGAAATTTGCTGGAGCTGGATCTCAAACCGCGCGACATTATGACGCGGCGGGCGTTTGAGAATGCCATGGTGGTGGTCTCCGCGCTGGGCGGATCGACGAATGCGGTGCTGCATCTCATCGCGATGGCGCGGTCTGTGGATGTCCCTCTCGATTTGGACGATTTTCAGCGCGTCAGCGACCGGACTCCGCTGCTATCCGATTTCAAACCGAGCGGGCAGTACGTGATGGAAGATCTGCACGCGGTTGGTGGCGTGCCAGGCGTGCTCAAACTGCTTCTGGGACATGGCATGCTGGACGGCAGTTGCGTCACGGTAACGGGTAAGACGATGGAAGAGAATCTGCGAGATCTGCCGGGACTCGCAGCGGGACAAAAGATCGTGCATGACTTTTCGAATCCGATTAAGCAATCGGGGCACATTCAGATCTTGAAAGGCAACCTGGCGCCAGACGGGGGCGTGGCCAAAATCACCGGCAAGGAGGGTACCCGGTTTTCCGGACCGGCGCGCGTGTACGATTCCGAGGAACTGATGCTGGCGGCTCTCGAACGAAGCGAAATTCAGAAAGGCGATGTGATCGTCATCCGGTATGAAGGCCCGAAAGGCGGGCCCGGTATGCCGGAAATGCTGACGCCTACGTCGGCGATTATGGGCGCGGGACTCGGCCACGATGTCGCACTGATCACGGACGGCAGATTTTCGGGTGGTTCACACGGGTTTATCGTCGGTCACATCACTCCGGAAGCGCAGGAAGGCGGGCCCATCGCACTGGTGCGGGATGGGGAGAAGATCACGATCGATGCGTCCACTAACTCGATCGCGGTCGAGGTGGCCGATGAAGAGATGCGCAGCCGGCGGGAACAGTGGCGGATGCCTCCTTATAAGGTCACGCGTGGGACGCTGGCGAAGTATATTCGATCCGTCCAAAGCGCCGCGCTTGGATGTGTCACCGACGAACTGCCTGCCTAGGGCTCCTTGATCTTGAAAACTTTTGGTCTTTAGGTCGAGATTACGCAGCACGCCTGGCGTCGCACGGACGGCGGTGCGTTTGGCTGCACCCCGGCAAACCGGGGAAGATACAGACGGGCGTGAGTCCGGATAAAGAACAGGGCGGCGTGGAAACCGAAATCGGTGACGCGTATCGATGGGTTTTGGGAATCCTCTCGATCATCCGTGCAGATCTCCCACCGCGCAGTCCTGGCTGAGACACCGACGAGCGCACAATCGAGGGGTAGGTGTGTCCGGTTTCCGGATTGCGGCGTTTCTCGGTGCGGAACACCGGCGTCTTCTCTTGTGCTTTGCCGATGAATACAGCGCCTTCACGCTTGTCGAACCGGGCCGAGCGCTCCTTCATCACCTCATCCTTGCGCCGACCCTT
>JBEKUT010000255.1:0-10128 GCA_049514735.1 Bryobacteraceae bacterium | reverse complement strand
CAGACGAAACGCAGCCGTGCTCGCCGGCTGCGTTTTGCTTTCTAAATGCCGCGCGCCCCCGTTCCGATGCCGTGACCGGGAGGGAGCGGTTCTTCCGACATCACAACAAGGCGTAGGAAAGCAACGCCGCCGCCACCAACCGATTCTTCTCATTCGTAACTTCCACCGACCCGACACATAACTTGGTCCCCACCTTCAGCAGACGCGCTCTGGCTCGAACCTTGCCCTCTTCCACCGGCCGCATGTAATTGATTTTCAATTCCGCCGTTGTGAAAGGCCGCCGGCCTCCGAAGTGTCGCGTCAATGCGATGCCGACGGCTGCGTCCACCAGCGTTGCCAGAACGCCGCCGTGCAGTACGCCTGCGAGGTTCCGCAGGTCGTCGCGAACGGTACACTCAATCGTCAAGCCATCCGGGTGAAGGCGCGCTACGTGGATGCCCAGTAGCGCATTGAAGGGCATGCCGTCGACGAGTTTGCGGAGATCGTTGATCTTCATCAGCCACATTGTATTATCGAACCTATGAAACTCACCGGCAGAATCGCGGTGGTGACCGGCGGCGCCAGCGGAATCGGACGCGCTTTATGCCGCAGGTTCAAGACCGAGGGCGCGCGCGGCGTCTTTGTTGCGGACATCGATAAGGAAGGCGCCGCAGCGGTTGCAGCGGAGATCGGCGGAATCGCGGTTCATACCGATGTCTCGAAAGAAGCGGAGATACTGGATCTGGTTCGCCGCGCGGTGGAGACATGCGGCCGGATCGATCTCTTTTGCTCGAACGCCGGCATCGGCATTGAAGGCGGCGTGGAAACGTCCGACGCGGAGTGGCAGCGGATTTTCGGCATCAACTTCATGGCTCATGTCTACGCCGCGCGGGCCGTAGTTCCGGCGATGGTGCAGCGTGGCGAGGGCTATCTGCTGCAAACCGTATCGGCAGCGGGCCTTCTCAATCAGATCGGATCGGCGCCGTACGCAGTGACCAAGCACGCTGCCCTTGGCCTCGCCGAATGGCTTTCCATTACTTATGGCGACAGAGGTCTGCGCGTATCGGCCTTGTGCCCGCAGGGCGTGCGCACGAAGATGCTTGAAGACGCGACGTTTGGAGGCGGCGTCGGTTTCCTGGCGGCCACCGCGATCGAACCCGAGCGGGTTGCGGATGCGGTGATCGAAGGGCTCGACCGCGAGACGTTCCTGATTCTGCCGCACCCTGAAGTCGCCGAGTATGTGCGGCGCAAGGCTACCGACTACGATCGCTGGTTGCGCGGGATGCGGCGGCTCCAAGCTAGTGGGACAGGTCATCGCCTTTTGTGACCTGTCTTCTTGCAAGCGAACAAGAACGGGCCGCGACGTCTATCGAGCAGAAAACAGACGACGAAAACCGATCGTCTGTTCCACGCGCTCGGATGGGATCGTTGGGGCCGCGGCGCTATCGCGACTCAATGACCCCGGCCGCTTCGAGCGCGTCAAGCTCGGCGGCGCCGACACCCATCGAATCGAGAATCGGACGCGTATGTTCGCCGAGGCGCGGCGGACGGCGCGTGGGATCGGGCTGGGGCATCCTCGCCGCCACTTCCGCCACATTGAGCACAGGAGTGACGCAACAGTCATGACTTCGCAAAGCGTCGAACCATTCTGACGCCGTGCGCATCCGGAAAATCGAAGCCACGCGATTCTTGATGGCCTCACGGCGTTCGTCCTCGCAGAACTGCAAGGGGATGAGATCTTCGCATTCGAGTTGGCCGCATAACGCCGCCCAGAATTTCGGTTCCAGCGCGCCCACCGCGAGCCAACGGCTGTCACTTGCCTCATATAGGTTGTAGCAAGCATATCGCCCGCTCAGGATTTCCTCGCCGGCCCGCGGCGCGCGCCCCGTGGCCCGATATGCAGCGAGAGGGATGGTCAACAAAGATT
Organism: Bryobacteraceae bacterium; assembly: GCA_049514735.1. GTDB lineage: Bacteria > Acidobacteriota > Terriglobia > Bryobacterales > Bryobacteraceae > JAICMB01. The sequence goes on along the minus strand of JBEKUT010000255.1, from coordinate 8,222 downwards.
CGACACCGGCCAGCATGGAGACATCGAGGTAGCGGCCTTCTCCGGTTGCGCCACGCTCGAGCAGCGCAAACAGTATCGCGATGACGGCCTGCATGGCGCCTCCCGCGAGGTCCGCGATTTGTACCCCCGGAATCACCGGCAGATTCAAATCGAGAACGCCGCCCAACGCGAGATAATTCACGTCGTGGCCGGCGAGATCGGCATAGGCTCCGGATTGCCCGTAGCCGGTCAGACTTGCATAAATGAGCCGCGGGTTTACTTCGCGAAGTTCGTTGTAGCCGAGCCCCAGCCGCTTCATGGTTCCAGGACGGAATCCTTCAATGAGGACGTCTGCGTTGCGAACCAGCGATATCAACAAGTCGCGGCCGCGCGGATCTTTTAGATTGATTGAGACGCTCTTCTTGCCGGCGTTGGTCGCCGCGAACACGGCGGGTATGAGGGACCGTGCATAATCCCCGCCGCCGGGCTGCTCAATTTTAATGACTTCGGCGCCGCGTTCGGCGAGCAGGGCCGTTGCGGCAGCGCCCGGAAGCAGACGCGTGAGGTCGAGAATAGCGATGCCTAATGGCATGCCGGAAGTCTATCGAACTCGCGGCCTTTGCGCTCTTGAGACATTCTGGCGCTTCGCGAATGGGACAAAATGTCCCAAAGAGCGGGGGAGCGAAATCTTTCTCGCGAATTGTCTACGAGATAGGTCCGTAATTGCCGTGGCCGCGCAGTTGCTTTATAGCGGGACAAGGTTGCCATGAGACGTTCAACATCGATTTTACGCATCGCAGTTTTTCTTACCCTCGGGTTTGGCTTTGAAGGGTTAGCTCAAAATTCCAAGATTTCTCCGGACTTGCAGGCGTTGCTGGCGAAATCGACGGGGAACATCAACGTCATCGTGCAATACGGCTCTTCCGTCCAATCCGGCGGGGGCGGTATATTAGCGGAGACAAGCCCCCAAGCGCTGACCTCGATTGTCGCTCCGGTGGTCAATCAAGTCTTTTCTATTATCGATGCGGCCTCGCTCAGCTTGACTGGGAGCGCTATCGTGAACCTCGCCACTCAATCGAACGTCAAGTATATCTCGCTCGACCGTAGCTTGACCGCGACGCTCGACTACAGTACGGCCGCCGTGAACGCGCCGGTGGCATGGAGTTCCGGGCTGGATGGCACTGGGGTTGGCGTCGCCGTGATCGATAGCGGCATTTATCCCCACCCCGATCTCGGTGGACCGTGGGGCCTATCGCGTATCGTGTACCGGAAAAGTTTTATAGGCGGAGTCCAAAATGACGACTTCGGCCATGGAACTCATGTAGCGGGAATCATCGCCGGCGATGCGAAATCGTCTAGTTTTCCGGGGTCGAAGCATATCCTGCGCGGTATGGCGCCGAACGCCAATCTTCTCGATTTGCGGGTGCTGGATGCGAATGGGATGAGCAACGACAGCGTTGTAATCGCTGCGATCCAGCAGGCCGTTCAACTCAAGAACGTTTTCAACGTGCGCATCATCAATCTGTCTCTGGGAAGGCCCATCGTCGAGACTTGCTCGCTCGATCCGCTTTGCGAAGCGGTGGAGGCGGCCTGGAACAGCGGGGTCGTGGTAGTGGTCGCGGCGGGCAACCTGGGACGAAACGGGTACGCGACGGTGCTCTGTCCAGGGAACAGTCCCCATGCCATCACGGTTGGAGCCATGAAGACGGAAGAGACCTATCCGCGCACCGACGATCTGGTCGCAAGCTACAGTTCGAGGGGTCCGACCTACATCGATCTGACCGCCAAGCCGGACGTGGTGGCGCCGGGCAATCTTGTTGTATCGCTCTTGGCTCCTAACAGCACTTTGTCGCAGGAGTTTCCGGGTAACATCATATATCCCGGATATTACAGTGGTCCAGGCGCCTCGGGGCCGCCAGAGTATTTCAGGTTGAGCGGGACCAGTATGGCAACTCCGATCGTTTCAGGCGCCGCCGCGCTGATGATCGAGCATGACCCAACGCTGACTCCGGACACCGTTAAGGCGAGGCTGATGAAAACAGCTTATAAGGTTTTTCCCGTATTCAGCATCGCCACAGATCCGACGACAGGACAGACGTACTTAGACACCTACGATATGTTCACCATTGGCGCGGGCTATGTGGATGTCGCGGCTGCACTCGCAGATTATGAAGTCGCAACCAAGAGCGCGCAGTCTCCGGCGGTCAAGTACCTGGGCGGCTTCGCCTCGCTCATACTCACACCTTCGGAACTGTGGAACTCTTCAGTTGGTTGGTCCACCAATGTCGTATGGGGCAACTCCGTTCTGGAAGGAACCGGAATTATATGGAACACGCCGGCAATCTGGAGCGGCAGTTCAAACTGGGGAACGGCCGTCGCGTGGGGGACTAGCGGCGACCAGGGAACGGCAGTCGCATGGGGCACCAGCGGCAATGGCGAAAAATAAATATCATTGCGAGTTGAAGTGAACCAGAAGAACCCATCCCTATTCCGCCGAATCTCAATAGAGATTTATGTGTGGGCTCACATCCTGCTCGGAGTAGCGGTGGTTACGTGGGCGATTCTAAATTGGCAGCCGGAGCACCCGCTGCGGTTCTTCTCGTATCTCTTGAGCGCCGTTGTCGCCTCGGTGCTCAAGGTTCGCTTGCCGGGCGTAACGGGTACGGCCTCGGTCAGCTTCCTGTTCATGCTGGTGGGTGTGGTGGATCTGAGCCTGCCCGAGGCTATCGCGATCGCAAGTCTTTCGATGCTCACGCAAAGCGTGTGGCGCACTCAACGCCGGCCCCGGCCCATTCAGGTTGCTTTCAGCGTCGCCAGCATTTCGGCCGCGGTATATATTTCGAGCCTGTTCTACCGGTCCATGCTGGGGAGCGTGCCGGAGCCGGCCGCTTTAGGCGCACTGGCGGTTGCGTTCTACTTCACGAACACATTCTCAGTGGCAGGCGTCATCGCCCTTTCGGAATCGCTGAGCTTGTGGGACGTCTCCATGCACAACCGCTGGTTGCTCCCTTATTACGCCGGCGGCACATCGTTGGCCTGGATGATCGGCACCATGCCGCAGGCGATTCAATGGGAAGTTCCCATCATTTGTTTACCGGTGGTCTACCTGGTGCATCGCTCCTACCGCACTCATCTGGTCCAGATGGAACAGGACAAGAAGCACATGGAGCAAGTGAACCAGGTTCACATGCGGACCATAGAAGCCCTGGCGCTTGCCATCGACGCCAAGGATCACACCACGCACGATCATTTGCAGAGAGTGCAGCACTACGCATTGGAGATAGGCAAGGAATTGGGCCTGGGTCCAGCCGAACTTGACGCGCTACGGGCCGCGTCGGTACTGCACGACATCGGAAAACTCGCCGTCCCGGAGCACATCATTTCGAAGCCGGGGAAATTGACTCCCGCCGAGTTTCAGAAGATGAAGGTTCACCCCGTGGTCGGGGCCGAGATATTGGAGCGTGTTTCTTTCCCGTATCCGGTGACGCCCATGGTGCGGTCGCATCACGAAAAGTGGGATGGCAACGGTTATCCGGACGGGCTGGCGGGCGTAGACATTCCGATCGGCGCGCGCATTCTCGCGGTGGTGGACTGTTTTGATGCGCTCGCGTCCGACCGGCAGTATCGCCGGGCGCTGCCTCTGGACGAGGCGATTGCAAGGGTCGTGTCGGAAGCGGGAACGAGTTTCGATCCGGCCGTTGTTGCCGTGCTCCAAAAGCGCTATCGCGAGTTGGAACTCAGTGCGCAGGCGCTGAGCGCGGCGGCCGAATCGGTATTATCGACCGACATTTGCATCACTCGCGGCGCCGCGCCGGCGGCCGGTTTCGCAACGGAACCCAGCGGCCGGGTTGAGGATCGGGCATCAATCGATAATCTCGTGCGGGCGCTCGCAAGTCCGCCCGCCAACGCCGGCCTCACACTGGGAGAAGCGCTGTCGATCGTCGTCATGCGGGCCAAAGCCGCGGTGCCCCATGACGCTATCGCCTTTTTTGCGTGTGAAGGCGACGAGCTGCGGGCGATCTTCACCGAAGGCGCCTGCATGGATGGTCTCGCGGAGCTAGAGGTTCCGGTTGGAAAAGGGCTGGCCGGATGGGTGGCGGAGTCCGGCGAACCGATTGTAAATGGGAATCCGCAGGTCGAGCACGGTTATACAGCGCCCTCCGATGCGGCGCTGGAGTCGGCGCTCGCGATTCCGCTTCAGGGACACAAGAGTCTGTTGGGAGTGCTCGCAGTTTACCGGCGCGAGAAAGATGCCTTTAGCGCTTCGGAAGCCACTGCTCTGGCCTCGTTGTGCCGTCCGCTTGCGCATGTGCTGGAGAGCGCGCGGCCAACTCCCGAGACTGCGCACGCCGCTTGATCAATTCGTCAGTTCTTGGCGGTATTCCAAATCTTTGGGGAGGCGCGCCTCGTCATCCTGCCATGAGCCCCGGATCGCACCGGTCCGTTCCAGCTTTATATGTTCCTCCCGATAATTGCTGGATACGAACGCCCGGACGAGATGGAGTGAAAGGTCGAAATCGTATAAGACATTACGGCGCGAAAAGGGATCGAAGCTTTCGATAATGGTTACGTGAACACCGTGATCATCGACGCCAAGCGCATGGACGCGGGTGTAAGGTTCGTCGCGGCTGAGGGGCGTGCGCGGAAATAGGATAACGAGTTTCTCATGCGCTTCCGGCATGTCGAGGAGCCGGAATCGCCGATCCTTCATACGTGATGGCGTTGAGGCGCCGCTCATTGAGAAGGGATCGAGTTCGACGAGCGTAGCTTGATGTTCGCCGTTGTTCACGCCTCCTGCGAGTAGCCGCGGGTTGCGATCCGGTCCGACGGGAATGGTCGCAAGCGCATAGAGCGATCCAGGATGCCAGTATTCCGCGGCGAGGCGCCCGGCGGAGTCGAGGAAAGCCAACTGAAACGCTTGATCGGTCGCGTGCCCGCTCGCAACAACGATGCGACTGGTCCTGTGAGGCCCTGCGGAGAACACCACATGGAGCGCATTAACCGCATAGGGGGGATGGATCTCTTCGCCGCTGTCGCGTACCGTCCGCCCCACCTGGAATTTCCACTTGACCTTCCCCGCCGGGCTAAAGCAGATCAGTGACGAACTCTCCTGTATGAGTCCGGGATTGGCGGCGTCGTATAAGAAAAGTGTCTCGGTGTTGCCGTCGCCGTCCAGATCGCCGGTCCAATATCGGTCGGCGATCAAGTCTGGACGATAGCGTTTGCTATCGAATCCTCCTTTGAAGAAATGCCGCCAGAGCTCCCTTCCCGACGCATCTCTCGCTACCAGGACCGGACCATCCAGATTCAGGATCGCCGGTGTTTTTCCGCGACTAAGGAGGACGGTTCCAGCGAGAACAGCCGCAAGGCAGAAAACGAAGGCCGCGGAGAGCCACAACCAGCGCCGCCTGAGCGCGCCACCAGGTTTCGCGTCACTGGATGTTTGCGAGGCGTCACCGATAAACCGATACCCGACGCCCCTTTCGTTCGCAATGAACTTCCTCGGCTCCTCCGTGTCGCGAAGCGCCTTTCGGACCGTTTCGATCACCTTGTAAAGCGTGTCCTCGGAAGTCTCGGCTGCCTTGGCAAGTTCCGATTTCGGAACCGCCGCCGGACTTTTCTCGATGAGCAGGAAAAGGGCGTTCAGATATGGCTCGCTAAGTTGGATCCGTTTGCCCTGGAGCGTAACCGACCGCCTCTCGAGGTCGAACACAAGTTCTTCGCAGTGGAGGACGGGGGGAACGGGCTCATTGCCAAGTCGCGTATCGCCTTGAGAATCCATGGAGTTCAGAATCCTTCAGACTGGCTCAGACATATTTCGAAAAGACTCAGGAAACTTCAATTGTCTCCTATTTTGATCCGTGGCACACTCCCATTTGCGAACGCCAATGAATCGAATATTCTCCGCGAGATTCGCCTTGATATTGACCGTCGCCGTCGCCGCCGTGGCTGACGTCGCGGCTGACACTGTTGTGATCGACTTTGAAGGGTTGCCGGACAGCACCGTACTCACCAGCCAGTATCCGGGCGTCACCTTTACAAATGGCATCGTGCTTACGGCGGGGATTTCACTGAACGAGTTCGAGTTTCCGCCAAATTCAGGAGTGAATGTGGCGTCGGACAACGGCGGTTCGATGTCAATTGCATTTGCGAGCCCGGTGACGAGTTTCGCGGGCTACTTCACGTATCTCGAACCCGTCACCGTTACTGCGTTCGACGCCGCGAACGACCAAGTTGCATCGGCTGCGTCGCTCTTTTCCGATAACCTTGCGTGCCTCGCCGGGCCACCGTGCTCGGGAGATCCAGGGAGCAGCCCAAACGAGTTTGTACAGGTCGCTTTTGCAGGTGGCATTTCTAACTTGACGATTACCGGTGATCCAGCCGGTGGGTCGTTCACGCTGGATGACGCGACGTATACGACGTTTGCAACGACGGTGCCCGAACCGGCCACTTCATTCCCGATCTTGGTCGGCGGCGCTCTAGCCGCGCTGGCACGACGCAGGAGAAATCGATTCTTATGAGACGCTTACACAGTGTGTCAATTGCGAAAGCGGCCCTCTTCATTCTCGGTGGCTTTTGTGTACTGGCCGCTCCTCAAGAGGCGCAGCAGACTGCCACTCAAACGCCACAGTCGGCGGGACAAGTATCAGAACCGGTTAGGATTAGCACTTCATCGACCGTCTCGACGACTGTAGTCGACATCGCCACAACCAACACGCCGACCGTAGGAACTCCCGTCGTGGCACCGAGCATTATTACGGCCGGAGGTTCTACGCCCGTGAGCGTCATTGTACAGATAACGGACCCGACGCTTATAGCGGGCAGCGTTAATCTTCTGCAACTCGGTGCAACGGGAGCGCAGCCGACTATTCTTGGCGTCATGCAAAGCAACGGTAGTGGAATCTACAGTCTTCAACCGACTTTCAACGAGAGCACGCCCGGAGAAATTCAATTACAAGTTTCGGCGGCGTTCCGCGGCCAGTTGCGCCGGGTTGCGTCGCAAATAGCAACGCTCGGGGTTTGGGGTGTCCTCGGAGACACCACGTCAGGTTTCAAAACGCTTTATCCGCCAGTTCTTTACGATCTATCAAGCACGACCACATTCGGTGGCTTCCTGCTACAGAGCTCACCACAAGGCGTAGACATCGGAGGGGAAGGACCGGAAAATGGTTCAAACGCCACAACAAGAGGCTTCTCAGTGGTAATCACGCCAACGCCTTATAGTACTGAGTTTGATATCAATGCGTGGCTCTTGGCACAATACCCCTATTCGTATATTGATACCTTAGCAACCACCTCGATAGGGGGAGAGCAAGGGTACGAAATCGTCTTCGACAATGAGGTTGGCGCTGGAGAGCCGACTGTTGTAGTCTACCACCAAGGATACGTATACACACTATCCTACGCTTCAACGTTTGCCGCCGGATCGATTGCCGACCAAAATGGCCTCAGCATCTTTAGTGAGGTGTTGCAGAACTTCGGATTCTCTCAATAGGTGCAAAAATGAGTTACCAGGTTGCTAGGTGTCTTCTCTTACTGTTTCTCGGCACGTCCTCCGTAGCTGCCAATTTACAGGTTAGGTGGCTACCTCAAGTTCTTCCAGGCGATTGGACGCTTTCGGCAAACTGCGGGCCGACAAGCGTGCTCATGGTCGCGAGTTACTATGCCGGCACGATACCAACTGCCGAGGGCATAGAACAGCTCGACGATGAGATGTTAAGCCTCTTTGGATATTCAACAAATAGCGATAACGGCACGGATGCTGGCGACAATGGTACTGAACCGACGGGATATGACTTAGCTACATTAGCAATCGACTACTTTCACCTGTCAGACTCACATCGATACGCAAACTGGACCATACCTCAGTTGCAACAAGAGCTGGCAAATGGCTATCCAGTTATTATCGCCGTCTTCACTCACATGAACCCTGCCGATGGCTATCATAAACATTTTATGGTGCTGGTTGGTATGGACGATAACTTCGTGTATGTTAATGATCCGGGCCGGACCTGGCAACAGACACACGCCGGACCACTAGCGTATACGATTGGGGCCTTTCAAACTGCCTGGAAAGAAAATGCGGGTAATGCTGTTGTTGTCATTCATCCAAACGCGCCAATCCCTCCGTTAAGTCCGACCTGGTCCCACTTCACGCCTTCCGGCACCGGTCCGTCGATTATTGGCTACCGTCCCGTATACGACCCCGGCAGCAACCGGCTAATCTTGTACGTCGGAATTCT
>JBEKUT010000254.1:0-10195 GCA_049514735.1 Bryobacteraceae bacterium | reverse complement strand
AGCCGTCGACGTCGGCGCTGGGGTCGGCTTCCGCGTAACCGAGCTTCTGCGCTTCGTTCAGAATCGATTCGAAGCTGCCGCCGCGGCGTTCAATCTCGGTGAGGATATAGTTGCTGGTGCCGTTGAGAATGCCGAAGAGGGCGGTGACGCGATCTCCGGAAATGCCCTCGCGCAAAACGGCGTGGATGGGGATACCGCCGCAGACGCTGGCTTCCATGGCGAGATTGATGCCGGCGTGGATGGCGCGTTCCCAAATCTCGCAGCCGCACAGCGCCATCAGCTCTTTGTTAGCGGTGACGACAGATTTTTTCGCGACAGTGGCGGCGTCGATGATTTCTTTCGCGACGACCGTGCCGCCGACGAGCTCGGCGACAATGTCGACTTCGGGGTGACACACAACGTCGCGCCAGTGGTTGGTTTTCAGAACCGGACCGAGCGAAGGAGGCAGGGTCTTCGATTCCACATGGCGGCTGCAAATGGCCGCTACGTTGAGACGGAACCCCAGCTTCAACGCGATCTGGTCCGCATTTTCGGCCAGAATCGTGAGAGCGCCCAGGCCGACGTTGCCCAGGCCCACAATTCCGACGTTCACCTGTTGCATATATATTGGAATGATAACAACAGGGTTTCTATGCGTCCTATTTGGCTGCTCTTATGCGGTGTGATGCTGGCGTCGGGGGCCCAAGCGCCGCAATTCCCGAATCCCGAGCCGAAGACCGAGACTGACGACCGGCTTCCGAACGGCAAATCGCAGAAGGACGCGATCGCCAAGGAAGAGTATGAGAAGTCGGTTCAAGATGCGCGTGAACTGGTGAAGCTCGCCGAGAATCTGCAGGCCGATCTGGAGAAGAACGATCGGTATGTGGTATCGGTGCCGGATATACGGAAGACGGAAGATATTGAGAAGCTGGCGCGGCGGATTCGGGGGCGGTTGAAGCGGTTTTGAGGATAAGTTCAAGAACGGACACTAAGTCTATCACTTCGCAGCTTTGACAGTTCGATTAGCGCTATCACGGCGTTGTAAATCGCGAGCAGCGCAAACGACGAACTCGATGCGAAAGATCGGTTGCCGCCCGATGGCTTGCCGCGCGACGATTAACACAACGGGCAAGAGCAATAGCTCGGGTGGAAACTGCCTGTCGATCATTTCGCGGCTCCCTCAGCTCGGCATACGCATTGCGCAGATCTTCTCTCCAGCCGCTCTTCATTTGTCTCTCGGCCTCGATGAGCGCCGCGGTTCCCTTGTCGGCAATCGCACGAACCTTCCGTTTTTCTGTCAACTACCCTTTGCGATCGTGAGAAGCTCCTTCGCCTCCTCAACGGCAATGAGTTTTTCCATCGAGCTCTCTTTCATGCTGGCAGACTTGAAACGCAGAATCCAGGCCCGCGTTAGAATCGTCCTTGAACCAGCAACATTGCGCTGAAGGGCAAGAAGAAATCGGACGCCACGCGAGGGCGTCGCGATGCAACCACAAGGACCACTTCGACCCAGTAATTCGAAAGTCACGAACGTGGGGCTGCGGCTCCAAAATGGCACTCGCTATGCAAAGGCAAGCAATTTAAGGAGGCCGGGATGAAGACATTGCAGCCGGTGATCGCGGAAGCCGATCGACAGAGGGCGGCCATCGGGCATTTCAATATTTCCGACTTGGCGGCCGCTCCAAGCTCCAATCGGCGCGACATTCAACCCCATTGCGGTCACGAAAATGCAACTCGCCGCCGGGAGTCGAGCGATCCAGGGTTGGTCAACGGGAACGCAGGCAGATTCCGAGCACACGGCGACGAAAATTCCGCGTCGTCTCGACGATGTAAAGTCTTCTTTCAGGTGTCCTCAATGAAAATCCCGATTTGTCTGATGCTCGCATCGTTTCAGGTTCTGGCCCAAGCCCAGGGAAAGGAACGCTCCATGGAATACCCGACTTCTTATCGCACCATCCAGATAGACGGGCTCTCCATCTCTTACAGAGAGGCCGGCGCGAAAGATGCGCCCGTGCTTCTGCTACTGCACGGCTTGCCCTCCTCATCCCGAATGTTCGAGCCGCTGTTCGCACGCCTTTCCGATCGCTATCGCCTGGCCGCACCCGATTACCCGGGCTTTGGACATAGCGGCTGGCCCGACCCGAAGAAATTTGCATACACCTTCGATCACCTCGCCGAGATCGTGAACCACTTCGCGGAAGCACTTGGGCTCTCGCGCTACACGCTGTACATGCAGGATTACGGCGGCCCGGTCGGTTTCCGCATGGTCTTGGCGCATCCGGAACGGATTGAGGCTCTCATCGTTCAAGATGCCGTGGCGCACAACGAGGGCCTGGGGGCGAATTGGAAGACACGGCGGGCTTTTTGGGCTGACCGCGCGGCCAACGAAAACGCACTTCGCGTAAATCTCCTGTCGCTCGCAACCACGCGGACGCGCCATGTCGGGAGCGATCCCAACGTGGAACGCTATGACCCGGATCTCTGGACCGACGAGTTTGCCTTTCTCAGCCAGCCCGGCCAAGCCGACATTCAAAGCGACTTGTTTTACGATTATCGGACCAACGTCGAAGCCTACCCCAAATGGCAAGCATGGATGCGCGAGAGGCAGCCCCGCCTTTTGGTGCTGTGGGGAAAGTACGAGTCGTCGTTCGACCCCTCGGAGCCGGAAGCCTATCGCCGAGACGTCCCGAACGCTCAAGTTCACATTCTCGATGGCGGTCATTTTGCACTGGATACCGCTTCCGACGAGATCGCCGCGCTGGTCCGAGGCTTTGCCGGTTCCTCAAGTCGCGGGGCAGGACATTCTTGAGCATCGAGTGCCTTCCTTGGGGAACCGAGATGGAACCCTCACTTAGCGCCGATATCGAAATCCTTTGGCGCGGCATGTGGATTGTACGCGTGGGGCCGCATTACTTTCCTTATCCGGAAACGTTGAACGCCGCTCAGCCTCCCTGGCCGCGGCTTGCCGGTCTGGCGGAGAAGTACCTGCGCGACGCGAATGACTACTGGTTCCATATCTATAAGCCCAAACCCGGCGATACGATTGTCGATATCGGCGCCGGCCGCGGCGAGGACACGTTCGCGTTTTCCAGCAGCGTGGGCATGCAGGGCCGTGTTTGGGCCATAGAGCCGCACCCCGACTCTTTCGCCGCGCTCCAATGCTTCTGTTCCCTGAATCGCCTGCTGAATGTTTCGCCGTTGAACTACGCATGCGTCGATCGGGCGGCGAACTTACAAATCGAGACCCTGCCGGTTTGGGAGTCCAATTATGTATTCTCCGGTAATCCCACGGAATCGAGCTACCCCGTGCAGGGCGTTACGTTTGATGAGTTATGCGTGAAGTATTCCATCGGCCGTATCGACTTTCTCAAGATGAATATCGAAGGGGCGGAACGGCTGGCCTTGCCGGGTTGTAAGAGCGCGCTAAGCCGGACGCGTTACGCGTGTATCGCCGCGCACGATTTTCGCGCCGACCGGGGAGAAGGGGAACAGTTTCGAACGATGGATTTCGTCGTGGAGTTCCTCAAGAACGCCGGATTCTCAGTGGCCATCCGCGATTCGGACCCACGATATTACGTTCCGTATCACGTGCACGCTTTTCGTTGAGAGGGTGAGAACGATGCAGACACGAATATCGTTGGCGGCCCACAAGTACGCGGCGGCGCACAGCCTTGCAGGCCCAAGTTCCACGCCGACCGGCTGGGACCCCAATCCCACCGGTGATGGGCCGCGAGTAAGGGATCATTTAGTCCTTGCACGGCAAACACCGATTTGAGATACTATCTCCAGTTTTTTCGAACAGAGTTGTGCCTGTCAAAGAGCAACACGCGGCGCCATGGGGAGGCGCTGTCACGCTAACGCTCGCGTCCGCGGTTCGATCTAGACAGTTATGCCAGAGTTAGGAGAAATAAGTAGTGAGAGAAAAAGGTATCGTCAAATGGTTTAACGCCTCGAAAGGCTACGGATTTATCCAGCGTTCGAATGGCGAGGACGTGTTTGTTCACTTTTCAGCGATCCAAATGAGCGGCTATCGTTCGCTCGACGAAGGCGCGGAGGTGGAGTTTGAGGTCAAGCGGGGACCCAAGGGCCTGCAGGCCGAGAATGTGATGAGGCCGTAGGTTCTGACTCCATATATAAAGTTTAAATACCAATAAAAGGAATCGCGAGCCGCCCCGGTGTGGGCGGCTTTTTTATGCCTACATTACTTCTTACTCATGGCGCTGGATCGAATCGTAACGCCCCTCTTCTTGCCGCGGTTCAAAACGCTCTCACGGGAATCGACGTGGTCCGTTACGATCTTCCCTTCCGTCAGGCCCGTCCCAAGGGTCCGCCGCGTCCGAGCGACGGGGTTCATGACCGCGCCGGTTTGAAACAGGAAATCCTCGCCTTGAAAGAACGAGGCTCCGGCCCGGTTTATATCGGTGGCGTCTCTTACGGAGGCCGCCAGTGCAGTATGCTGACCGCCGAAGAGCCGGGGTTAGTGGACGGCCTGTTTCTGCTCTCCTACCCGCTGCACGCGCCTGGCAAACCCGAGCTGCCTCGCATCGCGCATCTGCCGAACATCGCGGTGCCCACGCTGTTTATCCACGGCTCGCGCGACCCTTTCGGTACGCTGGAAGAGATCGAAAACGCAATGCGGTTGATCCCCGCCCGCACCCGGCTGGTCCGTGTTCAAGGCGCTGGGCACGATCTGAAGGGAGCGGCGCCTGCCGCTGCTGCTGCGTTTCAGGAGTTCTTTACCGCGGAGTTCTTAAAATGATCCGAGTTGTTTTGACTTGTTGCCTCGTTGCCTCAAGCTGCGCTCTGGCCCAGGACTTACCTCTGTTTGATAACCACTCCGATGTAGGCACGGTGCTTCACCCCGGTAGCGTCCAGTACGATCCGGCAACACGCACGTACACGGTCGCCGGAAGTGGCGAGAATATGTGGGCTGCCTCCGACGCCTTTCAGTTCGTTTGGAAAAAGGTAACTGGCGATGTAACTTTGACAGCCGATGTTACTTTTCTCGGAACTGGAGGCGAAGCTCATCGCAAAAGTGTCTTGATGATCCGCCAGACTCTGGATGCCGATTCGCCATACGTCGACGCCGCGCTGCATGGCAACGGCCTCACGTCCATACAGGCTCGCGATGAAAAAGGCGCCATCACTCATGAGGTCCAGTCCAATGTTTCGGCGCCTCGCCGCGCGCGCATTGCAAAGCGCGGCAAGTTCGTCTACGTGTCGGCGGCAGGCGAAGGCGAAGAACTCTATCCTAGCGGAGGCTCGATGCAGATTGAGTTTGACGGCCCGTTTTACGTCGGCATTGGCGTCTGTGCGCATAACAAGGATGTGGTCGCAAAGGTGGCGTTTTCAAACGTGGAATTATCGGCCGCTGCCGCGAGCGGCCAACCAACTTTCTACAGCACACTCGAAGTAGTGCGCATCGCCGCGCTCACCGACCACCGCGCTGTCGTGGTTGCCAAAGGACGAATCGAATCGCCAGCGTGGACTACTGACGGCTTGTCGCTAACCTATAATCTCGACGGCGCCTCTCAACAAGTTTTGGCCGCTGGCGGCAAGCCCGAATCGATGGCTCGAAGCGCTCCGGAGCAAGCAACTAAGGACCAACTTCCGCACCTCTCGCCGGATGGCCAGCACCTCGCCTACTTATCGCATGAGAAAGACGGCGGAGTTACTCTCCGCATCTTTAACTTGGCAACCTCTAAAATCGACATCCTGGGAAGACCGGCCGAATTTTCGGACACGCCCGTCTGGTCACCCGACAGCAGCCGTATCGCGTTCGTGAGTTATCAATTGATACCGAACTAAACGTGAACTAAACGATATTTATTGCTTGGCGCCAGTCTCGCGTGCCAGCCGCACCTTGGCGTTATCCAGCTTCTTCTGGATTTTCGCCATGTCCTCATGGTCCATGTCGGAGGGCGCGCTGGTCTCGTAATTCTTCAGCGAGCTTTGCCACTGCGCGATCGCTTCTCTTGTCTTTCCCTGATGGAAATAAACGTCGCCGAGATGATCGTGCACCGTCGGGTCGGTCGGCCACAACTCCAAAGCGCGGCGCAGTGACTGCTCCGCTTCCGGGAGCTTGTTCAAACGGAAATCCACCCAGCCCATGCTGTCGAGATAGGCGTAGTTGTTAGGCTCCTGATCGAGAGCTTTCTTGATCAGTTCCAGTGCTTCCGGGAGCCGAATATTGCGATCCGCCAGCATGTAACCGAGATAGTTCAACGCCGAAGCATTGTCGGGATTGATCTCCAGCACCCTGTGAAAATCGGCCTCGGCCTCGTCGTATTTCTTCATGCGCTCATACATGGCGCCGCGCATGAAATAAATATTTTCCCTGTCGTCTTTCGATGTCGACAGCTTCTCAGCCTCCGCCAGCGCCTTGCCCATCTCCGTCCAATTCTTGGCCTTCTCGTAAATCTGCGCGAGCTGCAGCCAACTCTCACGGTCGTTCTTGCCATTGAACAGCGATTTCGTTTCCGCAACTGCCTGATCTGTCTTGCCCATATCGGCGAGCAGAGAAGCGTGCATCGATTTCACCGCGCGGTCGTTCGGAAACTTCTTCAGCGCCGCGTCGGCTTCCTGCTGGGCCTTCGTGAAATCTTTGGCGCTGCGGTAGGTGTCGATAACCTCGGCTTCGGCGCGGCCTGCGGCCTCCGGGTCGAGATCGCCGATCTGGCGTAGCGCGTCTACCGCCGGCCCCCATTGATCGTTCTCGCGATAAAGGTATGCGAGCCGCTCCAGCAACTCGATGCGCATGGCCGCCTGCGGCTGCTCGTACGTTTTATGCGTCGTGCTCTCCAGGATGTCTTTCAAGGTCGAGATCGCATCGGGCACGCGGCCCTGAGCTTCCAGGATGCTCACATCGTTGTAGCGGACTTCGAGGTTCGTGGGGTCAATAGCCTTGGCCTTCTCGGATGCTTCCTGCGCTTTGGTGTAATCGTGTTTCTGCCGGTAGATTTGCGAGATTCGCAGTTCCGACTGAGCGTCTTTGGGGTCGGCCGCAACCATTTCGTCAAATACTTTGAGCGCTGCATCCACCTGATCGGCCCGCACGAGATCGTCGCCGTATGCGCGTTTGAGATCTACGTCGCCGTCGGACGCATCGAGCGCGCGGCGCAGCGTTTCGGCCGCCAGCGCGTAATCTTTCATCTGCTCATAGGCGGCGGCGAGCGCCTTCAAACTGCGTGGATTCGGGTCCTTCTCGGCCGCGCGCCGCAGCAGGTCCGCCGCGTCCTTGCTGTTGCCGGCTTCGGCATAGACCATCGCCAGGCCACTCAGAGCGTCTTCATTGTCGGCATCCAGTGCCAATGCTTTCTTATACGCGGCGATCGACTCCACCGAATTGTGCGAAGCGGCTTGCAAGCGGCCCAGCATCAACCAGCTTTCCGAATCGTTTGGATCTTTTTCCGTGATCTTCTGGTACTGCTCGATGGCTTTCTTCACCATCGTCTCGTCGATGCGATTCTGCTGCTGATCGCCTATCAAGCGCGTATAAATACGCGCCAGAAGCCGGCGGGCATTCAGGTCGTCCGGGTCTTTCTTAAGAGCGTCCTCGGCTTCGACTACCGCTTCGCGCAGTCGTCCCGACTGGATGTACAGGTCCGAAAGTTCCTCGCCGATAAAGGTGGCGCTGGAATCTTCCTTCATCGCGAGACGGTAATTCTCTATGGCCTTGTTGAAATAGTCGCCCTTGTTTCCATAGGTCCCGGCCAGTTCGGCATAAAGGTGCCCCAACGAATAGTGGTAGTAGGAATCGGCCCGATCCGGTTGCGGGAGCTTCGGACTCTGGTTCTGGGCCGCCGCGATCCCTGCCAAAACAATGAATCCGCAGGAGATCCGCAAATACTTCAAAACTGGCGCCATCGAGTGTACTCTCTCTTTCTCATTGGGAAGACGCATTTGGGAGGCCTCCCGGTTGCGCTAAGGGGAAGTTTTCTTTACTTTTTCCAACGCGTTGCCGCCGTGAAAACGCGCGACAAGGCGTACTCCGGCTCTCTCTAGTATACCGTGGGACAGGCCATCGCCTTTCGTGGCCTGTCTTCTTGCCAACAACGCAGAGTCGTCCGCGCTACTGGCAAACGACGCAGACGACGGAAACCGATCGTCTGCACCACATGCTACTCCTTTGGAGCGATCCCTAAAGCTTTCATCTTGCGATACAGATTGCTGCGTTCCAGACCCAGCAATTCGGCCGCGCGTGTCACATTCCCGCGCGTTTCTTCCAACTTACGGAGTATATAATCGCGCTCGGCCGCTTCGCGGACTTCTTGCAGGCTGCCAAACCGATCGGAAGCGCGCTCCGCCGTCGACCGCCGCGACGCATTCAGCGGGATGTGACGCGCATCGACCCTAATCTGGGGATTCATAATCACGATGCGCTCCATCAGATTCCGCAACTCGCGCACGTTCCCGGGCCAGGAATATTCTTGCAGGACGCGATACGCCTCCGGAGTCATTTCCTTCGCCTTGCGCCCATAAGCTGTCGTGAACTCCTTCAGAAAATGATCGGCCAGCAGCGGAACGTCCTCGATCCGCTCACGCAACGGCGGCACCGAAAAAGGAATCACGTTCAGCCGATAAAAGAGGTCCTCGCGAAAATTCCCGCGCTCGATTTCATCTTCCAGATTCTTGTTTGTCGAAGCGACAATACGCGTGTCCACTTGAATGGAAGTCTCGCTTCCCACCGGCTCGAAGCGTTGATCTTCGAGGACGCGCAGCACCTTGGCCTGGGTCCGCAAGCTCATGTCGCCGACTTCATCCAAAAATAGCGTGCCCCCGTCCGCCTTTTGAAACTTGCCGGTCTTGTCCTCAAGCGCGCCGCCAAAGCTGCCCTTGCGATGGCCGAACAATTCGCTCTCAATCAAATCCTCCGGAATCACGGCGCAATTCACTTCGATGAACGGTTCCGATTCGCGCGGGCTGAAACTATGAATGGCATGCGCGACGAGTTGCTTGCCGGTCCCACTCTCGCCATAGATCAACACGCGCCCGTTGGTCGCGGCCATCAACGCAAGCTGCTGACGCAGCGCCTTCATCGGCACGCTTTCGCCGATGATCTGCACCTTGTTGCCGTCGGCTTTGAAGCGCTGCAATTCCAACTCCAGCTTGCGCTGCTGCAGAGCGTTCTTCACCACCACCGCGACCTTGTCGATGGTGAGCGGTTTTTCGAGAAAATCGAACGCTCCGAGCTTGGTCGCTCGCACGGCCGTTTCGATGGTCCCATGGCCGGAGATGATCACGACGGTTGGTCGCATTTCGAACGGAATCTCCTGAATACGCGAGAGCGTTTCGAGACCATCCATGCCGGGCAGCCAGACGTCTAGCAGCACCAGATCGTAGCTGGCGCGTTCCAGTTCGCGGCAACAATCCTCGCCGCTTTCGACGGATGCGGCGTAATAGCCTTCGTCTTCGAGCACACCGGAGAGCGATTGGCGGATCAGTGGTTCATCGTCGACGATCAGCAGCCGCGGCGCCTTCATGCGCGGCTCCGCGCGGCGTCTTCCAGCGGCTCGGCTGCCGCGTCAACCACCGCCAGCGGCAAGCGATTCACCGGAATGTCCACAATGAACCGCGCGCCCGTCGGGGTGTTGTCTTCCACGCGTATCACAGCGTCGTGGTCGGACAGAATGCGATTCACAATCGCGAGGCCGAGACCCGTGCCGCGCCCTTTGGTCGAAAAATACGGTAGAAACAATTTCTCCTTATCCTCACGCGAAACGCCACAGCCAGTATCCGCGACGATCAGTTCCACCGAATCGGCGTCGGGGGCACTGGTGACGATACGGATCTGCTTGCGGTTGGAATCCTGCATCGCTTCGGCGGCGTTGTCTACCAAATTGACCACGACGGCGCGAAAATGTTCCGGGTCCACGTTCACCAACGGAAGGTCCGCCGCGAGCTTCGTCTGCAAATCGATCCCGTCCAGCCGGCCTTGAAAAACCTTGACCGCGCTCTCGACGATTTCATTCAGATCGGAAGGCACCGGCTGCGCGGCCGGGAAGCGCGAGAACTGCGAGAACTCGTCCACCAATCTCTTGACCGATTCCACCTCGCGCGCGATCGTGACCGAGCATTCGCGCAAAATTCGTTCCAGATCGGGTGTGGGGCCTTTGCGATCCAATTGCCTTACAATGCGGTCGGCCGACAAAGAGATCGGCGTCAGAGGGTTCTTAATCTCATGCGCGATGCGGCGGGCCACCTCGTTCCAGGCCGT
>JBEKUT010000253.1:0-10204 GCA_049514735.1 Bryobacteraceae bacterium | reverse complement strand
CTGGTTGTCGCATTGGCGGGCGTGGGCGTTCTGCAGTTCTCGCACGAGAGTACACGGGCGCCTTCGATTCTCGGCGATGTTTTCATTCTGTTGTGCGGCTTGTCACTCGCTGTCTACACAGTGTTCGGTAAGGAAGTGTCCGCGCGGCACGATGCCATCACGATGAACACTTTCGCATACGTTGGCGGCGCGATTGTGCTGTCTCCGGCGATCTTATGGAACGCGCGTCATTTCGACTTTACTGCTGTTAGTGCGTCCGCATGGCTTAGCGTGGCGTACATGGCGGTGTTTTCTTCCGTGGTGAGTTACTTAATTTATAACTACGCTTTGTCGCATATAGCGGCATCGCGGGTATCGGCGTTCTCCTATTTACAACCATTATTGGCTACGCTGCTGGCAATTCCGATTTTGGGTGAACACGTCACTATCTATTTGCTGGCTGGAGGCGCCTTGGTGCTGGCTGGAGTCTACATTACGGAGCGCGGCTGATGTCGGATTTTGTCCAATTACTCCGCAACAATCGCAATTACCGGAACACGTGGGCGGGGCAAGTGGTGAGCGAGGTCGGCGATCACTTTAATAACATCGCGGTGTTCAGCCTCGCATTGGCGAATACTGGATCGGGCATGGTAGTGACGTTCATCATGCTCTCGCGGGCGATTCCGGCGATTATGGCGGGGCCGGTGGCGGGCGTGATTCTGGACCGTTTCGACCGCAAGCGTATCATGATCGCGAGCGATACGATCCGGGCTGTGGTGGCGCTCTGTTTTATTTTCGCGATCCCCCGCGCGCACACATGGCTGCTGTATCCGTTGAGCAGTCTGTTGATGTTCGCTTCGCCGTTCTTTACCAGCGGCCGGTCGTCGATTCTTCCGACGATCGCGAGCAAGGAGGAATTGCACACCGCGAATTCTCTGACGCAGACCACGCAGTGGAGCACGCTGACGATCGGCGCGTTTCTTGGCGGGGTCAGCGTGAAGCTCGGCTATGAGTGGGCGTTCTTCTTCAACGCACTGTCGTTCGTTTTTTCGGCGTTGTGCATTTCGCGGCTGCGCGCGCCGGGCCGTGGATTCCGCGCTAACGACGAGTTGACGGAAGCGCGCGTGGTGCAGCCGTGGCACGAGTACATTGAGGGGCTGCGGTATGTGCGATCGAAGCCGCTAATCCTGGGGATCATGTTGATCGCGGTGGGGTGGGCGACGGGTGGCGGAGCGGCGCAGATTCTGTTTAGCCTTTTCGGCGAACTGGTGTTCAAGCGTGGGGCGGCCGGAATCGGTTATCTGTGGGGCTCGGCCGGTTTGGGGTTGTTGGCGGGCGGCGCGTTTGCGCATTGGTGGGGTAAGCGCATAAATTTCACGGGGTATAAGCGGACGGTCGCCGTTTGTTTTGTGGTTCACGGCGGGGCGTACGTATTGTTTAGCCAGATGAAGAATTTCTGGGCCGCGATGTTGCTGATGGGTTTGTCGCGCGCGGCGGTCGCGATCAGTTCCGTTATGAATATGTCACAACTGTTGAAACATGTTTCAAACGAATATCGCGGGCGCGTTTTTTCAACGTTGGAGACGATGACGTGGGCGATGATGATGGTTTCGATGATGGGTGCGGGGATCGCGTCGACCAAGTACGATCCACGGTTGATCGGCGCGGTTGCAGGCGTCCTCAGTTCGACGACCGCGATTTTCTGGGCGTGGGCGAATTGGACGGGGCGGTTGCCGGAGCCGGAGGCGGCGGGGATTCCAGCGCATGAAGTGGAGGTGCATGGGGACCCGGTTGCGTGAGTGGTGTGAAGAGAGCGGGTACACCGAGTTAAGTTATTGAGGCGGGCATTGTTAGGGGTCTTGAAGGGGCGTTGCGGAGGCAGAAAATGGGGTCCTGCCTCCGCAGTGGGTGCGTTTTGTTTTTGTGGGGGCCGGCGATTCGGTTTGTCGGCTATTCGAGTTTCTCTGCTATTCGGGTTTCAATGAGCCGCGAAGCCGGTGTCACCGAACGCCGTGTGGGGGGTGAGGGTGACTGTCTTCTATCCAAATTGTATGGGTGGGGTCAAGGGGTTGGGGTGGGTGGCGCGGAGGCCGGGGACGCGTAAATCGATGAGGGGATTGAATTTATTGGGGACTAAGTTTTTAAAAGATTTTTGTGAACGGGATTCTGGGTGGTGATGGTGAGGTTCGAGTCGCGACTGGGGAGCCACAAAAATCGCCCTTTCGAATCTTACGATTACCGGCAACCGGATTGCGCATTCGAACTTGCCCTTCGCTTGAGCGTGTTAAGGCGCGTGAACCACAGTCGTATCGAGACTGACATTTGCGATTTTCGACGACCGAGCGGCACCGCAGATCCATCAGCGTCGCCAGCCGGGTCGCGCGCTCCCACCTCGAAGACGTGCGTTCCGTTTTGAGACAGGCTTCTGAGACTCTAGAAGGGCTTATTTCGCTGGCCGCGCCGCTTGTCTCAAAACTTACCCTTTGTGCGACGGTGAGTGGTCAACACTCCGCGCGGTATGGCCGTATACCTCCCGGCATTAGCCCGGCGAATTCTCCTAGAACGGGACTTCGGAACAACTGCCGGCCCACTCCATTCGAGAAGGCAATGACCGCACGCTGCCGTTCCCCGGATGAAACATCACTGACCTTTTGCGACGGTCTGTTAGTCCCTGCCGGTCGGACCGCGGCACCGGAACGGAGTTCAATGGGCATACGCTACATCTTAGAGCATTTTTTCGTTTGTAGGTATGGTAGCCAAACACAATCATCAACAATGCAAAGGAAGGAAGACATGCCAGTTAAAACCATCGGGCTCGTGGGCGCAGCCATCTTCTGCGCTGCAACTTTGATTTGTTCACTAAACGCACTCGCAGAGACAGGGGAGAAATATCCTAATGAGCAATGCCAGCGCAACAACAAGAACGGTAGCATCACGAAAGGACAATGTTCCAGCGTATGTAAGGATCTGGAAGTCGGCAAGAAAGACGTAGACACCGGTTTGCGGACATGCAGTGAATGATCGACGGAAGCGCTCACGCAGGGCCAATCACAGGTCACGGTGTAGTTGACAATATCCACACGGTTGACCTTGAGTGCGACGGTTGCGGCAAAGCGGAGACGCGCAAGCTGGATTGCTTCGGTGAAAGCTGCCCTTGGTATGAGCGCGGCAAGAGTTCTCGGACTTGAAACGTCGGCCTAGTGTGGGTGAGCCTGTCGGCCTGAGCGACCAATTTTAGATTGTCGGCATACCACGGCTCGGAACGTCGAAAGGCAGCCGTCCACGCGTGAACAGCGGCACGGGGCGAAGTCATCACCCGTTGTGTTCGGGCAAATAGGACAATCTGTAGGAGGGCTGGAGGCGCGAATATAGTTGGGGCCACCGGCCACCCACCCGCCATGCTCCAGGCGAACGGTCGCAGAAGTTTTGCACCAAGGGCAGGGCGGCAAGCTCATAGCCGGGCAAGTATAAGCGGCTTGGGTTAAAAAAGCCTTTCGCTGAAGGATTTCGGACTAATTGGTCTTCATGTCTGGGGAACTGACCCAGAGCCAGTTCCAACACTTTCCTGCGGCGAGACAAAGATCATAACCCGGTCTTGCGTGCGGCGCCATCGAGAGGAGCTAAAACCAATATCCTTTCCGCATGCTCCGATCGAACCGACTACAGCAGGTCAAAGCCGTCAATGCACGAGGTGCGGATGGGATGACGGTATTTGCGTGAGTTGCGGCAAAGAAGGTAATGGATGCATCTGTAGCTACGGCGGATATTCTTAACCGCTCGGGCGAAATGTCGCTCAAACGACCCGTTGTGGGACGCTTCTGGCCGTCATTTTTCTCGTTATACTGCCTGAATGACGATTGAGACGGCGGCGGCTAGCATCATCGACTGGCTCATCCAACTAGTGAAGGTCCGAACAGAAGATCGCCGCCGCTTATTTACTGATCACGTCGAGCCGCTGTTTTTGAATATGGTACAAGTGCATGGAGGCTACCTGAAAGATTTCACGACGCTCAATACCATGCTTGTCGTCGGCGCTCGGGGACAATGAGCGGGACATCAAGATGCCATTTCAGATGCTCGCCGGGCTTCAATTGGCCGGCGGCCTGCAGAAATTCATCGCGATCAAATCGGTCGTCCTGTGTTGCGTAGCTTTGCGCAAGAGGCGGTGAGATGGCGACAAGGTGGCTGTCTTGTTCCTCGTGCGAGGAATCCACAAATACTATGCCAGCGGTCAAATCCGGATAGCGCTCCGCGAAACTTCTCACGTAGATTCCACCCAGGGAAGCACCGGCAGGTATGTACGGGCCTGACGCTTTCTCGGCTTCAAGAAGCTGCCTCAGATCATCGACTACCTCTTCTGGAGTCTGGAGATGGCTGATTTTGTCACTGTGTCCTTCGCCTGCACGATCATAGCTGCAAACCCTCGAGCACAAACGTCTGTCTGGGCCGCCGCGCACGGAACCGGAACGGTACGACGTCGAGTTGCACGAGCTTCAGGCGGATCTAGCCGCCAGATCCAAGTTCGGCAGGCTCATCGAGACCAATAGCGGGCACGTGATCGCAGCCGAACAACCCGAGATCGTGGTCGAGTCCATAAGAGATGTCATGAGGCGTGCCGCCACGTTGAAAGACGCGCGGCGGCGCTGACGTCTCTACCCACTCACTCGCCGGAGAGCGGCGTTCGACACCCGATTTGGACATGAGTGCCGGTCTTTCAAATTCCGTTCTTGTCCATAATTCACTGAAGAGTCCCGTTACCTTGAGACTGTCGCGCGACAACGAAGCTCCTGCGTTATCGGGGTGCGTTTTCCGATTCTCCGAGATTGCACCCGAATCGCGGCGCATCCGAAAGTTCTGCGCGCGAGTTCTAGACGTGTCCAGACTGAGTGCCTGTCTTGGACGCGGGTCTGTCGGTTCCCCTCGACCAGTCTGAGAAGAATCCACTGCGGAATTCACTTTGTGACGCCCGCTTTCCAGGTCGAGTCCCACCAAAATCGCACCAGTCATTTGTGGACGCGAAGTGTTATCCGTAGAGGCTATGCATGTGCGCTGCCGGTGAGCGCACCCCCGGAATGCTAGGCCGCGTGGCGGGGCCGAACCTCGGATTTCACGCGATCCTCCCACTGATCGCGAGCCGTTTCGAGGTCGTATCGCGCCTGCATATTCAGCCAGTATTCCGGCGTGGTCCCGAAATATCGAGCCAGGCGCAGGGCAGTCTCCCCGGTGATTGCGCGTTGTCCGGCGACGATCGAACCGATACGGTTGGCGGGGACGTGAACTTCCTTGGAGAGCCGGTTCATGCTGATGCCCAGGTCATCCAAAGTCTCTTTGAGAATGTCGCCCGGATGAACGGGCGGCAGCTTATCGGTAGTGTTTCGTGATTTCGACGTTTTCGGCATTGCCGTCCCTCCACGTGAAGCAGATGCGGTATTGATCGTCGATCCGGATGCTGTGCTGTCCCTTCCGGCCGCCAGCTAATGGTTCCAGGCGGTTGCTGGGCGGGATCAGAAGATCCGAGAGGGACTGCGCACCATCTAGCGCGACGAGGCGCCGCAGGGCCACGGTAGCTATGCTAGCGAACTCCTTGACCCGCTCGCGCCTGAAGAGCCGCCCGGTCTTCTTGCACTGGAAGCTCCGAATCAACCAATCCATCGTACCGGAGGCTTACGTGGTACGCCAAACGTACAAGAATCCCGGCTTGTGAGCACGGGGGCGAACACAGCGTCCCACCAATCAGAAGATCCTGGAGGGGCTGCGCGCCATCTGGTGCGACGAAGCGCCGTAGAACAACATGACGTGATTCAAGCGGTAGCATGAAACTTTGCCCCTCCATGCCGACCCGAGTCCTCAAAGACCACCTCATCCTCACCATCGCAGCCGCTATCGCCATTTACCTCGTCATCGCCCGAGCCTGCGTCCAATCCATCACCATCGATGAGGCCGACTCCTACCTGCTCTTCGCCCACCAGGCATGGCCTGCGCAATGGTATCCTTCGTCCGGCAATCACGTCTTGAACTCGATCCTGATGCGATTGATCACCACGGTATTCGGCATCAGCGAACTGACCGTCCGATCGCCCGCAATTCTCGGGGCGATCCTCTACATCGCGTCCGCCTTCTATCTCGCCGCGAGCCTCGCCACCAGAAAACTGCTGCAACTCTCAATTTTCGTCTGCCTGGTCTACAATCCCTTCGTTCTCGACTACCTGGTCGCAGCGCGCGGCTATGGCCTCGCTATTGGATGCCTCATGGCCGCCCTCGCTTTGATCGCGAAAATGGTCCTCAGCGGCGAAGCGACTCGCAATGAGTGCACCGGCGTCTCCGTCTTCCTGGCGCTCTCGTTCGCCGCGAACTTTTCGTTCGCCATCGCGAACGCCTGCGTCCTGCTGCTGTTCTTTCTATGGGCCGCGAGGCGCGAGAAGATCCGTCCGCTCGCAATTTCGTGTTTCGTGCCGGGATTCGCGGTGGCATTCGTATTAGCCGGTTCCGTAGTCTGGAACTGGCCCAAAGGACAGCTCTATTTCGGGTCACAACATCTTTCGGAAATGTGGGCCGGATTGAGAGACACCTCATTTGACAATCTCAATCCCGAAATATTCAATCCCCTGCTATTGTCTTGGCTGTCTTACCTGCAGCCGGTGCTTCCTTATCTCGCGGCGCTCACGTTCTTTGCACTTCTCATAACGGTCGAAATCCGGCGATGGCGTTCGCGCCCGCGTTTCAAGGACGAGTTACTCACTCTCATGCGTCTCTTCACGGGAATGGCCATTCTCACGATTTTTCTACATTGGGCCGCGCTCCGGACTTTCCACTTACTCCTGCCGAAGGACCGTACGGCTCTATTTCTCGTACCTTTCCTGACCCTGGCGTTGGCGGCCGCGCTCGCAATCTGTTGCCGCTCGAAGGAGAAAGACTATTTCCGTATCGCGGGCATGGGCGTGATGTTACTCGCCGCGATTTACTTTATCGGATGCATCAGGCTCGAATATTTCAAGGAATGGAAGTTCGATGCCGACTGCAAACACGTGTATTGGATTTGCGAAGACTTACAACGCCGCTGCGGGGCCGCAACCTTCGTCACGAACTGGCGTTATAACAGCCCGCTGAATTTCTATCGCACCGCTTACGGCAACCACTGGCTACCGGAGTTCACCGGAAGTGCCGACACCTTTCCAAGCGGCAAAGATGTGTACGTGATGTTCTTTCCAGATACTCAGGAATTCATGAAGAAGGAAGGAGTGCAGGTTATTTATCACGACGATCGGTCCGATGTCGCCGTGGCTATTCGAGGTTGCCCGGCGGCTTCGAAATCGGCGGTATACGATAGCTCTAAAGGATCGCAATGAGTCAAATATCCCGCCGGAATATATTATTCGCATCAGCGGCTGCCCCGCTGTTGCGCTGCCTGGACGCCGCAACGCTCGATCAGGTGCGCCTCAGCATCACGTCCGATGAGATCGATGAAGATCTGCGCACAGCCGCCAGCTTTATTCATCAACACGGGTTGCGCTACGCGGAACTGCGCTCCATCTGGGGCAAGTACAATACGGCGCAGCCGATCGATAAGATCCATGAGGCCAAAGCACTGCTTGACGAATATCAGCTCCAAACGTCGATCGCGGACACGGCTTTCTTTCGAGGGGCCTTGCCCGACGGAGATCGGGCACTCGATGAACAATGGAGCCTGCTCGACGACGCCATGGCCCGCGCGAAAATCCTGGGGACCGACAAGCTTCGCATCTTCGCGTTCCAATACAAGGAGGGCGAGACGCCCGACGGTAAGGCATATCCGCGCATTTATGAACTACTGACCGAAGCTGGGCGACGCGCCAAGGGCTTCCGTCTCGCTGTTGAGAATCTCGCGAACAGTTATGTCTGGACCGGCGAGCAAGCGGGCGAGCTACAGAAGGCCGTGAAGGCGGATAACGTCGGACTCACGTGGGATCCGAACAACGCAGCGGAGAAGGGTGAAATTCCTTTTCCCGATGGCTTTCGCCATCTCGATGTGGCTGGAATTTTCCATGTTCACGTGCGCGATTTTCGCCGCGTCAACGGCAAGGTGGAATGGACCGCCGTTGGCGAGGGCGAGTTCGATAACACCGCGCACATCCGCGCCCTGCTCAAAGCAGGCTACAAGGGGAACTTCAATCTCGAGACGCACTGGCGCGGTCCGGCCGGCAAGGCTGCATCGACGGAAACGTCGCTGGCGGGTTTGATGAAGCAGATCGAGCGAGTGTAGACGATGCCCGGTGAAGCCTACGATTTCGATCGACCTGCTCAACCAGATCGATGTGCGCGCCGGAACCATCGAGTCCGTTGAGGACATTCCAAGATCCGGCAAGCTGGTGGCGCTTCGTGTGAACTTCGGCGACCACCATCGCACGATCGTGGCGGGCCTCAAACAGGAGCGCGCAACGTAACGCCATAACCCTTGGCGGATGCCCGCTTGCTCAAGCGCGCCGTTCTGGAATGCGCGCAGAAGACCGCTCCCTGCCGGTCACGGCTCGGAACGGAGCGCAACGGTTACGCAGGCGATGCGCAAATACTTCTGACGCGCCGGTTAGCGCAAAAAATCTTGACAGTATTGCAATAGGGTGCTAGATTTCTAGCATAGTGCTAGGAAAGCAGCATAGACACCAGACTCTGAGCCGCCGCGAACGCCAGATCATGGACGTGGTCTACCAGCACGGCCGCGCCACTGCATCGGAAATCCATCAGGCCCTCCCCGATCCGCCGAGCTATTCCGCCGTACGCGCCACCCTGCGGGTGCTGGAGGAAAAAGGACACGTTAAGCACCAGGAAGAAGCGCTGCGCTACGTTTATGTCCCGACGCTCACTCCCGAACGTGCGCGCCGGTCCGCGCTCCGGCATATGGTGGACACTTTTTTCAATGGGTCGGTGGAGCAAGTGGTGGCGGCGCTGGTCGACCGCTCCGCGATCAATGTCTCGAATGAAGATCTCGACCGTATTTCCGCCCTGATCGAACAGGCGCGAAAAGAAGGGAGGTGAGTATGCTGCTGGCGCTTGCGTTGAGAAGCACCGTGGTGTTGGTGGCGGCGTTCGCGGCCGCTGCTGCACTGCAGCGGACTTCGGCGGCCATGCGCCACCTCGCCTGGACCTGCGCTTTAGGCAGCTTGCTGGTGTTGCCGCTCTTGCAGCGTTCCGCCCCGCGCTGGCACGTGCGGGTATCCGCACCTGCCGTCATAGCCATCGCCGATGCTCCGGATACCTCCGTGCCAACGCCAGAGCACCGTTGGAATTACACGGCGATCTGGTACGGCGGCATGGGATTCGCGGCCATCCGCCTCCTCGCGGCCTTTGCGAATCTTCACAGGCTGCGCAAGAATGCACACGAAGCGGCGTGGACCGTGGCATCCCGTCCCCGCATTCTCGAAAGCGATCGAATCGATCTGCCCATCACGTTCGGCCTCATCCGTCCGGTGATCCTCTTCCCGAGCGCCGCGGCAGATTGGCCTTCCGAACGCCTGCGCCTCGTACTGGCGCACGAATTAGCCCACATCCAACGTTTCGATTGCCTGACGCAACTTATCGTCGAAGCAGTCTGCGCCATTTATTGGTTCCATCCGCTGGTGTGGTTGGCCGCGTCGCAATTCCGCAAGGAGCGTGAGCGCGCCTGCGACGATGCCGTTCTCAACCAGGGGGCCAAATCGTCCGATTACGCCGAACATCTGCTCGCAGTAGTGAAATCCATCCGAACAAAAGGAGCGCCCGCCATGGCATTGTCCATCAACTCTCACGATCTGCAGGAGCGCCTGAAGGCGATCCTGAAACAGGATATCAATCGACGCGCCGCGACCGCGAAACTCGCCATTGCAGCCGTGCTGGCCGCTGGCATCATCGTAGTTCCGGTCGCAACCATGCGCGCACAAGCCCCCGGTTCGAGAACCAACGTCGCGGGATCGGTCTACGATGCGAGCGGCGGCGCCGTGCCGCACGCGACCGTCACCGCAAGCGGCCTCGACACGCACAATAAGGAAGCAACTCGCGGTGGCGAAGACGGGACCTACACGATCTCACTTTCCCCGGGACGCTACACGATTGAAGTGCACGCGAGCGGCTTTGCGCCGTTCCGAAAAGAAGTGACGATCTCGCCCGGTCAGACGTTGCCGCTCGACGCCGCACTAAACCTCGGCAGCGTCGTCGAAGATGTCGAAGTAATCGCGCAGAAGCCGGCATCGTCGAACGCCGCGCCTCAACGTATTCC
>JBEKUT010000252.1:0-10212 GCA_049514735.1 Bryobacteraceae bacterium | reverse complement strand
TGAAGCTGCAGTCCCCATCCATCTACGGCACGGCTCTGGCGGACGACAAGTATCTGCGAAACACGCGCCTCTATCTCGCCGTGAACGCCG
The DNA here is from genome assembly GCA_049514735.1 of Bryobacteraceae bacterium. Lineage (GTDB taxonomy): Bacteria > Acidobacteriota > Terriglobia > Bryobacterales > Bryobacteraceae > JAICMB01. The sequence continues at coordinate 10,122 of JBEKUT010000252.1, read as the reverse complement.
ACATGAACGAAGCGGAGTTGATCGGCAAAACGCCCTACCTGATCAAGTTATGTTCGGCGAACCATATCGAGGTGTTGGTGAAACAGGCATTGCCGGGCGTGCCGCTGACGCATCAGCCCAAGCCTCCCAGCGCGATTCCCGTCAAGGTGAACTATCAATATTTCAGCTTGAATCAGACCGGCGGAGCTTGGGAAGCGATCGTGCGGGCGCGCAATCTGGCGGCGTACGTTCCGGGGGATTTTCCGGCTCCGAAGATGGAGCTGATTATTTTGCTGCCCGAGAATTAGGGACGTTCACGCGCCGCTGTTCTGAAAAGCCGCCGCGGAGAATTCCAGCGCCGCACTGATTCACCGTGTCGCACTGACAGCGGGTTTCGAGGCTTTTGAGAAGGTCCTTCATCTGTTGTATGCGCTCGATCTGAGCGTCCAGTTCGATCTGTTTCTTCGCGGCGATCTTGCGCCATCGCGCCGAGATGGTGATCGACTTGGAGAATCCGAAGAACAGCAGCCGGATTTCGTCCAGCGTGAAGCCGGCTTCCTGCGCCCGCCGCAGAACCGCGAGTTGGTGAACCGTGCCCAGGCCGTACTTGCGTTGGCCGCTGACGCGCAGGGCGGCCGGCAATATCTTTATTTGTTCGTAATAGCGAATGGCGGATGGGCGCACTCCAACCTGGCGTGCGACTTCCGAAATGGTGAGGAGCGCCATCAGCCGATTATAGGACGCCCAAAATAGTGCTTGCGTTAAAGTCGACTTTAATTCGTAAGATCGGGAGGTGAGCAAAACATTTTACGCACTTCTTGCGCTGTTGAGCCTGACCGCAGGGTCCGATGCCGGCCGTGCGCAAAATCGGGAACCGGCGATGGCATGCAACCGGTCGGCACTCACTCCGGACGCCAGAAAGAGGCACTTCGAAGAACTGACACCAGCGTTGCGCGCTCGAAGGACGAGTAGCCGCGAGCTTGCGGACGGCTTTGAATTCGAGTTTCCTTCCGATCCCGCATCATTGCAGTTAGTGAACGAGTGGGTCGCAGGCGAGCGCCTTTGCTGTCCCTTTTTCGAAATTGCCGTGCGCCTGGAACCTGACGGAGGTCCATTGTGGTTACGCCTGACGGGTCGGAAAGGTGTCAAAGATTTCATCGCAGCGGAGTTCGGGCCGCGCCACGTTGGCTCTGGCCATGCGCTAGAGGTCTTGTTCAACAATGTCGAGAATCGATTGGTAACTGCGGCCGACGCGATGCCTGCCGATAAGTATTCGTTCGTTCCCGCGTCCGGAGAGTTCAAGGGCGTCCGCAACTTCGCTCAGCAGGTGAAGCACGCGGCTGCGGCGAATTATATCCTGAGCGCCTCCGTTCTAGGCGTTGATGCACCGCCCGATGCGGGAGATGAAACCGGACCAGACGAGGTAAGGAGGAAAGCGCAGATCGTCGAGTATTTGAAAGGTTCTTTCACCGCCCTTCGCAAAGCCTTGAATGCCATCGACGAACAGAACGAAATTCTCGAGAAGATCACGCCGCTATCCCCGCTACACGCCGGCACTACGGCGACGCGGCTGGGACTAGTGGTGGAAGCGCTGCTCCACGATTACGATCATTACGGGCAGATGGTCGAGTACCTGCGCATGAACGGCATTGTGCCGCCGGCTAGCCGGCCGTCAGGAACCCTCCCGAGATAAGTGCGCGGATCACGCCGATGAAGTCCGGCAAGGGTGTGTCGGCCTGAATTACTTCTTCGTCCTTGAGCGCGGCGAAAATTTCCGCGGTGATCTTCGTCCCATCGCATCGAGCTAAGAGATACGCGATCCAGGGATCGATCTTCATCTCCATGCGGAAGGGTTCGCCGATCGCCAACATATAGCCGGCTGGTTCCCAATCGCCCGCTTCCAGGCGATGCAAGGTCCGGAGTTCGCACTGAGGCGAGGCTCGCAGACGCATGTCGAGTACGGCTTCGGGGTTCGCTGCGGCTTGCGTTTCCCAATCGAGCAGCCACTCGTGTTCCGCGCGGCCCGACTTTGGTCCGGTCTGACGCCGCACCGTGAAGGGCTCCCGTCCCGCGGCTTTGCGCTGCACCATGATCATTGAATAAGCAAGCGCGACAATACCGCGACTTTCAAAAAGCTCTTTCCATTTGCGAGCCAGACCGGCATCTTCGCTGCGCACCAGAGAATCGAAAGCGAATTCATGCGGTTCGAGAGTGCGGCGGACCACCACGGCGATATCGAACTCCGTATGCTCCGTTCCGAGCCACTCTCGGACGCGCTGCTCTAACGGACTGTCTTTTCGATCCGACGCCATGGCGAGGCAGTAGAGCGTGCCGCCTGGCCGCAGGTGGCGGGGCAGTTGCTCGACGATGCGGCGCGTGACGTGTTCGCCGTCGTCTCCGCCAGAATAGAAAATCCACTTCGATTCCAGCGCCGGTACATAAGGGGGATGCGCGACGATGCGATCGAAGGTCGTAGCGCCCGCGGGGTCGTAAAGGTCGCCCGTTCCCGTCGTGAAATTTTCAAGACCGTTCAGCCGTTTTGCGAACTCTGCAAAATGGATAGAACGCGGCGCGATGTCGTAGGCATGGGCTGCAGTGGCGTACTGCGCGGACGCGATCAATGCCGCTACGCCGGTGCCCGAACAAAGATCGAGCAGCGACTCGCAGCGGGAGCGCGGAAGCAGATCGAGAAACAGGCGGGTGTTCGGAACTACCGCTGGATAGACGATGTCGTCCAAGCCTTCAAGCGGTTGACCGTCCGGAGTGCGCCAGCGATCCGATACCGTATGCACGCCCGCAACAGGGCAGAGACAGACCGGCGAATAAAACGACCCATCGCGATCTTCAAACAAACCCAAGCGCGATAGCGATTCCAATTCGAGCGGCGAGATGTGTTGTTGAACCGTCCGCCCGTCGACCAAACCGCCAAGAACAAAGATACGGGTCAATGTTTCGAGCGCGTTGGTGGGATGCTCCAGCGCAATGGACGATTGATCGATAGTCCGCTGCGTGAGCAGTGGAACGCCGAGACGCGCCGCGATAGCCGGCTCATTGAAATTCGCGTGCGCCAGCAGATCCCGCGCGATCGCAAAATCTTCCGGCGCGCCCAGGTGGATAGGATACAAGCGTCAGTGTTTCCGCATCGCGAAAAAGATCAGGATTATTATGAGCACCACTAGCGCCGCTCCAAAGATCAAGATGAAGGGCAGGAATTTCTTGAACGCGCTTTGCTGCGGAGGCGCCGGAGCCGCGGCGGCCTGCGCCAAAACCCCTCCCGACTGCGACGGCACCGACATCATACTCGTGAAAGAGCTGGGCGCGCCGGAGGGTGCTGCGCCGTAGCCTGCCTGTGGCGCGGGCGGATATTGCGGCGCTTGAAACACGTTCGTTGCGCCGGCATTGCCGGCCGACGGCGGTGGTTGCATGATCGGCGGCGGGGGCCCTGAGGGGCGCTGGCCTTGCATATCTTTCGGACCGAACATGCGCGTGAACTCGCCTTGCGGTGCGGCCTGCGGGGGCGGCATGCTCGACCGGCCCGCGTATGGATCGGCCGCGCCTTGCGATGGCGGCAGCGGCGCGGGACGCAGCGGCGATTCGAACATGCGTGTGAATTCGCCAGGCTGATCGCCTTTGGGCGTTGCCTGGGCGGTTGGAAACGCGGGCAATGGACCGGCCGGTTGTTGCGGCGCGGCTTGCGGTGGCGGGCTGTTGAACATCCTCGTGAACTCGCCTTGCGGTGCGGCCTGTGGCTGCGGAGGCGGCGCTGCCGGTTTCGAAACGGGAGCGGGCGTGGCTGGCGTTTGCGATGGCAACCCGGCCTGGAACATGCGTGTGAATTCGCCTGGGTCCGACGATGGCACGGGAGCTCTCGGAGTCTCCATCACCGGCGGTGGTTGCACTGGTGATGGTTGCGTTTGGAACATGCGTGTGAACTCACTCGGGTCCGACGCTGGAGGCGTCGGTGGTGCAGGGGCCCTCGGAGTTTCCATCACAGGCGCGGGCTGCACCGACGGCTGCGTCTGAAACATACGTGTAAATTCGCCGGGATCTTCGCGGGCCGAAGGGGCCGATGGAGCCGTTGGCGCGGGCGGCGCGGCGGGAGCCTGGAACATGCGCGTGAATTCTCCCGGTTCGGCTTTCGCCGCAGGAGCTGGAGGCGGCGCGGCAGGAGCTTGAAACATCCGCGTGAACTCACCAGGAGCTGGTCCGGCCGGCGGCTCCTGCTGCGTCTGCTGCGACTCGAACGCGCGTTGAAAATCGACCGTCGACATGATCCGCGTCGCCTCGTGACTCGCTTCCGGAGGCGGGGGCGAAACATGCAGCGCCGGGTTCTTCGTCGTAGGCGTTTCGATCAGATGGCGGAAATCTTCGGTGGCGGCTTTAATGGGAGGCGGCGCGGGCGGTGGCGGCGCCGCGGGCTTCTTGAATAGCGCCGCGAACGGATCGTCTGACTGAACCGGCTGCGGCGGCGGGTGCACAGCGGCTGCGGGCGCTGGAGCCGCTTGTGGAACCCTCCTCTCATTCACCAGCCAATCCCGAAAACTGGGATACGCCGTGATCGGAACCGTCACTACATAAGGTGTTCCCTCGTGATCCCCTTGACTCAGGATCTGTGCTCGCGCGCTATCGGAAAGTTTCGACAACATTCCGATCAGCGCCTGCATTTCGGGGGATTGCGGCCGGGTGAACAGGTGGACCAGAACCGTTCTGCCGGTCGCGATTTCGCGGGCGTTGAACGTCTTAATGCCGTCGTCCCGCACCAGGTCGATCAACTCATAAGTGGTGTAGAAGCTCATGGTGGCTCCAATTGCCGGATGATCCGGACTGACTTACATGATACGAGAAGAAAGGCCTGCGGCGTGGTAGAGTGGATTCTCATATGATCCCTGCTCCGTGCCTCGCGGGCGCGGCCTGAACTATGAAGTATCTATCGCGTGTCGTCTGGTCCGAAGGCATGTACCTGGCTCCGCATCACTTCCAGGTTCAAAGCCGGTACTTTGAAGACTCTATCCGCTTCATTGCGTCCTCGCTTTGGTACCAGTCTTACGGGCTCATAGGCGGCCAACTGGACGCTCAAGCGCTGGTGAACGGAACGGTCTCGGTTCTGCACGCGCGCGGTATTTTTCCCGACGGCCTGGCGTTCCACATGCCGGAATCGGACCCCCTACCGAAGACACGCAATATCGCCGATTTGTTTCCCGTGGCTCGCGACAAGGTGACAGTGATGCTGGCGGTCCCGCCGCGGCGTCCGGAAGGACTCAACTGCATCACGCCCGAAGCGAACGGCAACGCGATGAACGGCGAGGCCACTCGTTTTTATGCGGAAGCGAAGCTGCTGCATGACGAGACCACCGGCCGCGATGAAAAGCCGGTGCAGGTGGGACGCAAGAACATCGAAATTTTGTTGGACACGGAGCCGTCCGGCGACCTCATTACGCTGTCCATAGCTCGCGTGATGCGCGACGGGTCCGGCCACTTCGTTTACGATCCGGAATTTATTCCGCCGTGTCTCGAGATCAGCGCCAGCGCGCGTCTGATGGATCTGCTCGGCCGTCTGCTCGACATCCTCGCCGATAAGAGCACCATGTTTTCGCGGAAGAACCAGGGCGATAAACGATCCTGGGTGGAGTTCTCTACGAGTGACATCGCGAATTTCTGGCTTCTGCACACGGTGAACTCCGCGCTCGCGCCGCTGCGGCATCAATACATAACGAAGCGCGGCCATCCCGAGGAGCTGTTCACGGAAATGCTGCGGCTGGGCGGCGCGCTGTGCACTTTTGCACTCGATTCCCACCCTCGTGCCTTGCCGCTTTACAACCACGACAAGCTCGATGAATGTTTCGCGTTGCTCGACGATCATATCCGTCGCCATCTCGAGACCATCGTCCCCACCAGGTACATGGCGATTCCGCTCACCAAGACGGCGGAATATTTTTATACCGGCGACGTGTCCGATCAGCGCTGCCTGGGAGCGTCGCGATGGATTTTCGGCATCCGCTCTTCGGCCGGGGAAGTGGAGCTGATCTCGCGCACGCCGCGGGCGGTCAAGATTTGTTCCGAGGCGTTCGTGCCCCGGCTAGTTAAGAGCGCGCTGCCTGGCATGACACTTACTCACATGCCGGTAGCGCCATCGCAAATACCAGCAAGAATCGACTATCAATATTTTAGTATCGACAAATCGGGACCCTGCTGGGATCACATTGGGCAGACCCGCCGTATCGGCGTTTACGTGCCGGGTGAATTAGCAGACCCGGCCGTGGAGTTGTTGGTCATATTAGAACCGTAAGAGTTCTATCTAGATCATTGAGGAGCGGTTATGAGTCCACAGGCAATGCCAGCGGCAGCGGCGGCGGAGCGCCGGCCGGAAAATCTGGCGCTTGCTTTTCAGGAGCTTTTGACGGTCGGAGAGCGCCTGAGGAGCCATCGGCAGCAGGTGTCGGATGCGAACGCATTCCGGGACCAGATTTGGGAAGCCGTCAAGATGGCGCAATCGGAGGCCACGCGGCGAGGCTATTCCGGAGACGATATCGAGCTGGCGCTGTTTGCCGTGATCGCGTTTCTGGACGAATCGGTCTTGCAGCTTCACGCGCCCGCGTTCACGGATTGGCCGCGGCTGCCGTTGCAGCAGCAGCGTTATGGCCACGACATCGCGGGCGAGGTGTTCTACCAGAATCTCCAAAAGATTCTGGGGCGCAGCGAAACGTACGAGCTCGCCGATCTGCTCGAGGTCTACTATCTTTGCCTCTTGCTCGGATTCGCGGGACGCTATAGCATCGGCGGACGCGGAGAGCTGGCGGCCATCATGCAGGCGACGTCGGAAAAAATTCGTCGCATCCGCAGAACTACGGGCGAGCTTTCGCCACGTTGGGCGCTTCCGAAGAACGAGCCGATCCAGACCGGCGGTAGCGATCCTCTCTTAAGAGGATTGATGATCGGCGTGGCCGCGTGCTTCGCCCTCATGCTGGTGCTCTTTGTTATTTTCCAGCTCAACCTGAGTTCCGGAATCGCGGCGATGCGTGCCATCGCGGTGCAGGGGCAATAGCGTATGAAGGGCTTCAATATCTACTGGGGCGCGGCCGCGAGCCTGATATTCTTCGTCGGCGTCGGATTCCTCTGCGCACATTTCCTGCATCTGCAAGGACAGGAGTTTATGTTCTTTATGATGCTGATGAGCGTCCTCGGCATCTCGGCATCGGCGTTCTTCTACTTCTTCCAAAGCAAAGCCCAGCAGCGCGCGGAGCCACAAGCCGCCGGAGCGGGCGGTGGAACGGCAGCGGTGTCCGGATCGGGCGCGAGCCCCGAAGTGGACCAGCTCATCAAAGAGGCGGATCAGCGGCTGGCGTCATCCAAGGGCACGCAGGGGGCATCGATATCGAACCTTCCTTTGATCTTCGTGATTGGCGATCAAGGCGCTACGAAGACCAGCGTAATTCTGCACTCCGGCCTCGAACCCGAATTGCTTGCCGGGCAGGTTTATCAAGGGAACGATGTTACTTCCACCGCGACCGGTAATGTCTGGTTCGCGCGGAATTCTATTTTCATCGAAGCCGGCGGGCGGCTGCTCGCGAAACCCGATTCATGGACGAAGCTGGTCAAACGGCTGCAGCCCGGTAAGTTGAAATCGGTGATGGCCAAAGGCCAGCAATCGCCGCGCGCGGTGCTGCTCTGCTTCGATTGCGAAGCGTTCACGAAGCAGGGCGCGGGAGAGCAGGTGGCGGCGACGGCCCGTTACATACAAGCGCGGCTCGGCGAAATTTCGCAACTGCTGGGCATCAGCTTTCCGGTTTATGTTCTGTTCACGAAAGCGGACCGCCTGGCATTCTTCGGCGATTATTTCCGCAACCTGAGTAGCGACGAAGCGACGCAGGTGTTCGGCGTGACGCTGCCCATCAAACAGGTCCATGGTGGCGTCTATGCGGAAGAAGAGAGCCGCCGGCTGAGCGGCGCGTTCGACGAACTGCTGCATTCTCTGTGCGACCGGCGCATCGATTTTCTGCCGCGCGAACACGATGGCGAGAAAATCCCCGGCGCGTACGAGTTTCCACGCGAGTTCCGCAAACTGCGGGCAGCGCTGGTGCAGTTGCTGGTGGACATTGGACGTCCCAGCCAACTGCGCGCGAGTCCGTTTCTGCGCGGCTTCTATTTTAGCGGCGTCCGTCCGGTAGTTATTCAGGATGTCGCATCCGCTCCGGTTCGTCCGGAGCCGGCGGCGCAAAAAGGATTCGATGCCGGCGCCACGCGCATGTTCCGCGCTGGCATGGATCTGCCGCAGGGAATCGCACAGGCGCAGCCGAGCGGCGGTGGCACGCGGCGTGTCCCGCAGTGGATGTTCCTGAGCCATCTGTTCAACGACGTCATGCTGCAAGACCACGCCGCGATGGCGGCGAGCGGGTCCAGCGTGAAGGTCAGCGGCATGCGGCGGCTGTTACTCGGCTTGGGATCGCTGCTGTTCCTGCTGTTGTCGGGAATGTTTTTGTGGGCTTGGCTGAACAATCGCTCGCTCGAGAAAGAAACGATAGCAGCGGCGCAGAACTTGGCCGGTGAACGCGTGACCGGCGCAAGTCTTCCGACGCTGACATCTCTGCAGAAGCTGGAGCGTTTGCGCGTGGCGCTACAGCAGCTTTCCGATTGGGATAAGGCCGGGCATCCTTTCATGTACGGCTGGTTCCTGTACTCGGGGCACGATTTGCTGCCGTACGCGCGGCGTAGTTACTACCGTTCATTTAAGGATCTGCTGTTCGGACAAGTGCAAGGAAACTGGATCACGTATCTGCAGAGCGTGAAAGTGCCACCCGCTCCCACCGACGATTACGGCTTCGGCTACAACACGCTGAAAGGCTATCTGCTCACAACGTCCGAATACAAACGCACTGGCGAAAAGGTCTATCAGGATTTCTTGGCTGACACGTTGCAGACGCGTTGGCCCGCCGGACGCGACGCTGGAATCGACAAGCCAATGAACGATCTTGCCAAAGCGCAATTCGATTTTTATTCGCGCGATCTTCAGAACGGCAATCCGTACTCAGACCAAGCCGAGGCGGACACCCTTGAGCATGCGCGGGATTATCTGTCGCGCTTCAACGGCAAGGATCGCGTCTATCAAGCGCTTCTTTCAGAGGCGGCGCGCAAAGGCGCGACCATTAATTTCAATCATGATTATCCGGGGTCGGATCGCGTGATGCGCAACATTTATACCGTTCCGGCGGCGTACACAAAGAACGCCTGGCCGTACATGACCCAGTTAATCGCGGATGCCGAGAAAAGATTCGGCGGGGAGAAGTGGGTGCTGGGTGAGGGCCGCGGTCCTACGATCACGGATTGGGCGCAGACGAAGAAAGACTTGGCGGATACTTATCTGACCGAATACATAAAGAACTGGCGGGCGTTCGTCGCCAACAGCCATTTCGCCGGTTTTGCCACGCTCGACGACGCGGCGGCCAAGCTTGCTGTCATCTCGGCGAACGACAGCCCGTACATTCGCTTGTTCTGGGTTATTTCCACGAACACCGGTGTCGATCCACACGTAAAAGCGGCATTTGAGCCGGCCGATAAAGTGGTTCCCGCCGATTCGACGGTGTTGATCACCGACGGCAATCGAGGCTATATGACGGCGCTCAACGGACTTCAACTCGCGATACAGAGCGGAGGCAGACAGGATCCGTCTGCAGCCGCGCCGATCGACTCCGCAGCCACCTCAGCTACAAGTTCAAGGTTCCAGGTTTCGGCGCAGTTCCCCCCGGATGTGGAAGCTCACGTTGACAAGACAATATCGGATCTTTTGCAGGATCCGATCACGCGGGTGCAGGTTCTTACCAGGGGCCTCCCTAACGGAGATCTGAACAAAGCGGCCGCAGCGCTTTGTAAGGAGTCCGGATTCGGAAAATTCCCGTTCAATCCCAACTCAACAGACGATGCCACGCTTCAGGAAGTGAACGAGATCTTCCGGCCAAAGGAAGGCTCGCTCTGGCAACTATACGAGAGCAAATTAAAACAGGCGCTGACCTGTTCGAACTCGGGATGCGCCGCTACCGGAACGCCGGCCTTGACGCCGGCCTTCGTGTCGTTCATGAGCCAGGCAGTACAGTTTTCGAAAGCGCTCTACGGCGATGCGGGAACGGATCCTATACTCAAGTACACCGTCCG
>JBEKUT010000251.1:0-10994 GCA_049514735.1 Bryobacteraceae bacterium | reverse complement strand
CCGGCACAACGCGGATCGGACGCGTCAGTTCTTTGACGGTGCGGCCCTTGCGCTCCAGTTCGTCGAGTTCGAACATGTCGCGCACATGGACGAATCCTGTGATCAGATCGATGGTTCCGGAATATACCGGAACGCGCGAGTACTGTTGTTCGATCGCCAGCTCGCGCAGGCTCTCCAGAGATTGGTTTTCTTCGATCGCAACGATGTTCGGACGCGGCGTCATGACTTCGCGCACGGTCTTATCGCCGAACGCAACCACGGATTGGATCAGTTTGCGGTCGCCTTCTTCGATGATGCCTTCCTCCGTTCCGGCCGCGATCAGGGCGTCGATATGTTCGGCGGAATTGGCGGCCTCATTCGCGACGTTCTCGGGTTCGGCGAGCTCGACGAGCGATTGGAAGAACGCCAGCAGCGCGGCCAATGGACGAGCCGGCACGTTGAGCGCCTTCAGGAGCGGCACCAGTGGGAGCAACCAATCGCCTCGCGTCTTGCGATAGAGAATGTGCGGAACGACATAAGTGGATAGAATCATCAACAGCCACGCGATGCCGGCGGCTTCGAGAAGACTCTGCCAAAGAGGTGTTTTGGCATCGAGCCTGGCAGCCATGATCAGTAGCGTGACTACCAACTGCGCGGTGTGTTTCACGATGGAAAACACTAACGCGCCCTTCTCGTCGTGAATTCCGATCTTATCTTCGAGCGAAGTCCGGAAGAACTCCAGCATGGGGAGCTCGCGCGTCCGCAGGCGCAGCGATTCCATATAAAGGACCTGCACGAGGATCATGAATGCACCCGCTCGATCAGGCTGGCGGGCAAATTCAGCCGTTTTCTCCAGCGAATTTCTGCACGGGCCATCTCGCCATGGTCCTTTTCATGATCCATTCCGGCCAGATGGAGCACACCGTGGAGCATGAGAATACGTATCTCGTCGCTCACGGTATGGCCGTATTCGGAGGCCTGGGCCTTGGCCCGATCCCATGAAATTGCCAGTTCGCCCAGCGATTTCTCGGGCTCAATGGATGGGAACGACAGCACGTCGGTGGCGTAATCTTTTTTGCGGAATTGCTTGTTAAGACGCCGCAGTTCCGCGTCGTTTGCGATCAACGCATTAAACGGCTTTGCGCGCGCCACTTGTCTTTGCAGCCGATTTGCGAAAGCACGCAGCTCAAGCCTGGCGAGACCCCGCGCCGGAACTTGAAATAAGACACAACTGCCATCGGAGGACATGGGAACTAATCAGATAAGCGGCATGCCCTGGCCGGGCGCTTCGGGCTGTGGCGCCACCGGTGAGTCCGGCGTTTCGGGCCCGTTGAGAATTGGCTTCGCCGGTCCAGGCGTTTCCACTACGGCTTCCGGCACTTGATCCTGCCCGAGCTTGAGAGCGAGTTGACGGCCCGATCCGACCAAGTCGTTGTAGCGCTCATAGGCTTTGATAATCTTCTGCACCAGGCTATGGCGTACAACGTCCTTCTCGTCGAAATAGACGAAGGCGAGACCTTCCACGCCGCGCAGGACATCCACGGCGTCCATGAGCCCGCTCTTCTTCCCGGTGGGCAGATCCACCTGCGTGAGATCGCCCGTCACCACCATCTTGGAATTGAAACCCTGGCGCGTCAGCACCATTTTCATCTGTTCGGCGGTGCTGTTTTGGGCTTCGTCGAGGATGATAAAGCTGTCGTTCAAAGTTCGTCCGCGCATAAACGCGATGGGCGCGACCTCAATGGTGGCCCGTTCGAGCAGTTTTTCTACCTTGTCTGCTTCCAGCATGTCGTAAAGCGCGTCGTAGAGGGGCCTTAAATAAGGATCGACCTTCTCCTGCACGTTACCGGGCAAGAAACCGAGGCGCTCACCCGCTTCGACGGCGGGACGTGTCAGCACGATGCGGCTGACCTTCTTGTTGAGGAGAGCGGAAACTGCCATCGCCACGGCCAGATAGGTCTTCCCCGTTCCAGCCGGTCCAACGCCGAAAACCAAGTCGTGACGCTCGATGGCGTCTACGTAGCGCCGCTGATTGATAGTCTTGGGCGCCAACACCTTCTTGCCGAAATTACGCTGGCGGCCACTGTGGACCAAGCTACGCAGCGTCACCTCAGGATCGGCGACCACCACGCGAAGATAGCTGTTTATATCGCCGTTGGTGAAAGTAGTCCCGGTCTTGACGAGTTCGACGTAATCTTCGAGAATGCTCGCGGCGCGAATGACATTGGGCTCTTCGCCTTCAATCTCCAGCGAGTCGTTGAGGAGGCGTGTCTTGATGTTGAGGCCGCCTTCCAGAAGACGAATGTTCTCGTCCCTGGTTCCGAAGAGGGTTTCGATTCCGCGACTGATCTGAACGGTTAATTTCATTCGATGAGGAAGGCGCCTACCTCCTTAATTGGCATGCTTTGTGAGATGGACAATTTCGGGACAGAGTTGTGATGAGAGGAGGACTAACGTCCGCGGGCGCGGAGGTGAAGCGAACATCCGAGTTAAGTATATCATTCCGGGCACAGCAAGACAGGCCACAAAACGGACAGACCACAGAAACCGATGGTCTGTCCTACTGGGACACTTTGGAGAGGATACGGTCGTGGATCCAGTGCTCGTCCCACCACTCGACGGGGTTAATCTGGACGCCATCCACCTGCATGCTGAAGTGGAGATGGTCGCCGCCGGCGAGACCGGTGGCGCCGCTGAGTCCCATGATCTGACCTTTCTTCACCATGTCGCCGGGCTTTACTCGAATCTCGTTGAGGTGCCCGTAGATCGATTGCAGCCCGTAGCCGTGGTCTACGACAATGCAGTTTCCATAAATCCCGAGGCGCTCGGCCCATACGACTTTGCCGTCGTTGGCGGCGGGGATCGGCGTATTTTTGACGTTGGAAAGGTCGAAGCCGAGGTGCACCTGCTCGTCGATTTTCTTGCCATGGTAGATGTAAGTGCGATCGTCGGCGAAATTGGATTCGGCCTTCGCGTTCATGCGCAGGAACGGACCGGACCAGAGAAACTTTTCCTCTGTTTTGTTGCGGAGATCGGCCAGGGTCTGGTTGTTTGCGCGCCGCATCTCGCCATTGATTTTGAGGAAGCGCGAGACAAGATCGCCACTGCCGCCGGGATCGATTTCGTCCACTACTTTATTTAGAAAAGCGTCGTCGATATCGAGATCGCGTTTGCGGAACTTTTTCGGAAATATTTTGAACCAGAAATGGCCGATCGCCATGTTGCCCGCGGGATTCGTTGCGTACACGAAAGGCGTGGTGGTGACCGGCAAATCCCACGGATAGGCGAAAAGCGAGAAGCGCTGTCCCTGTTTGCCCGGCAGCGGGAAACTGCGGAACGTGTAAGCCCCGGACTTTTCCCCGGCTTCGGTCCAGAAACCGGAGACGGAGAAGGTGACGAGTTCGGTTCCCCCCTGATTAATATAGTGCTGGGCTCCATCCGGCGTGATGCTGGGAGGCCGCGTAATGATGTCGACGTCACGAGACTCGGACACCGTCGATCCGCGCAGATCGTTCGAGGACGCTTCCACGACGAGCTTTGCTTTGCCGTCCTTCAAGGCCGGTGTAGTTTTCGTGCCAGCGACGAAGTCCACTTCCTCTGGCTGCTGGCGTTTGAAGAAAAACAGGCGGGTCGCAGGCCGCGTGTTGTCTAAGACCTGGTAGCGTGCGCCGTTCTGTTCCACCCATGCCGAGACGTTCCGCACGCCGTGCGGATCGGTCACGCGGATTTTGACAGGGGTTGCGGTCCCGATGCTGGTGAGAGCGGGATCGAGCGCGAGAGTCGGAGTGGCTGACAGCAGTAACAAGGCGGTAACCGGCGCGATCAGAAGGGCGGCGGCGGCAATAATCAGAATGCGTTTCACTTCAGTCGAAGCAACAGACTAACATAGGCGGGTCTCAGCTTTGGCCCTTGACTGCCAGCGCGGGATGTGGAACTATTCTTAAATCCATGGTCAGGGGCCATGCTATGAAACATATCTCGCAACTCTGTTCGTTGCCCACCGCGTTGTTGTTCTTGGCAACCGCAGCCTTCCCGCAAGCGCCTACCGGCGATATTTCAGGAACCGTCTACGATGAATCCGGGGCCGTAGTTCCCGGCGCACCAGTGGTCATCGTCAACAAGGACACCGGCCTGCAGAGGACTTTCACAACCGGTCCGAATGGGATTTTCAGCGCGACGTCGATTCCTTCCGGCGTCTACGATGTAAGAATCGAGTTACAAGGTTTCCGTACTCTCATCCGTCAAGCCACGGTGGAAACCGGTAGCGTGACGGCAGTGGACATGCATCTTCAGATAGGCGCCACAAAGGACGTCGTGACTGTCGAAGCAGTCAGTCCACTCGTCGAGTTAGAGCGTCACACCATCGACGGGGTGGTGAACCGGCAGCAGATCGAGGATCTGCCGCTGAATGGCCGCAGTTTTCTACAGCTCGCGATGTTGGAGCCGGGAGTCACGGTATCGGCGGGCTCGCAGGGGCAGTATAACCGGGCCTTCGATGTCTCGATTCTCGGCGGCGATTCGAATCTTACGCGAATCACGGTGGATGGCGCCAGCATTCGCGATTCGGTAACGGGCGGCACGCAGCAGAATTTTTCGCAGGAAGTGGTGCAGGAGTTCCAGGTTTCTTCCGTCAACTTCGACCTGTCCACCAGCGTGGCGGCAGGCGGCGCGGTAAACGTGGTCACGCGATCCGGCGGCAACGATTTTCATGGCAGCGGCTTCTTCTTCTATCGCGATCATAATCTGTCGGCCTATCCGACACTCGTACGCGATCCTTCCGATCTCAGCCCTTACTTCGCCCGCAAGCAGGCGGGTGTCTGGGTGGGCGGCCCCATTAAGAAAGACAAGCTATTCTTCTTCGCCAGTTACGAACACAACAACCAGGACGGAGTCTATGCCGGAATGGCGAACGATCCGACTTTCAAAAACTTCACGACAATCGCCAATAGTCCTTTCCATGAAGACCTGCCCGGTATACGGCTCGACTACCATATAAATTCTAAGAACACCGCGTTCATCCGGTACTCGCACGACGCCAACGATTCTTTCGCTCCGCGCGACGGCGGATCTCTCCCGTCGGCGTGGGTCAGTAACACGAATTTTGCCGATTCGGGAGTATTTTCGTTGATTACCAGCTTCACGCCGTCGGTAGTTAACGAATTTCGTTATTCGATGACGTATTGGAACAACCAGAATACGATTCCGACTGCCACGCAGTGCCCCGGATGTATCGATCTGGGCGGGCCGAATATTGTAGTGGATGGAACGGGCCTCGAACTCGGCAACCAGACGAACACGCCTCAAAGCCGTTTGTTGCGGCGGAATATCACGGCCGATAACGTCACGTGGCAGCGCGGCTCGCATCGCATGAAGATGGGCGGCGAATGGGAATACCAAAAGGGCACGGGGACTTATCACATCACCGAACCCGCGGCGATCACTCTGTTCTCGCCTGAAGAAGTGGCCCAACTCGCACCGCAATTGGTGCCGCTGCTTCCGAAGACTTACAACACTCTGAGCGATATCCTTAAGTTGCCGCTAAAGAACTTCGCTTTCGGACTGGGTAATGCGAATCAGCCGCCGCCATTTCAGGCGGGAAACGCGAATCATGACAATACATTTCACACTTATTGGGAGGATAGCTGGAAGATCGGTCCACGGCTTACTGTGAATTACGGCCTGGCCTGGAATTTCGAGAGCAACGCGGATAACCACGATCTGACAAAAGATCCCTGGCTCACTCCGTTCTTCGGAGCGGGAGGGTTGGGGCCGGAGAAGCAGGCGTGGCTTCACTTCTCTCCCATGCTCGGTTTCGCGTACTCCGCGACAGCGGATGGCAAGACGGTAATTCGCGGAGGATTGGGAGTTTACTACGACACGGTGGATATCGAATTACGGTTGATCGAGCGCAATTATCTTGGGCCGCTTGGCGCGGGCTATTTGACGTTAGGCGGATCGTCCATTCCGAATCCGGTTCCCGGCGTCCCAGGCGTACCTGAAGGAACGCCGCTCAATTTCAACACGCCGACCGCATTTCCAGGATCGGCCGTGGTCGCAATCCTTCCGGCAATTCTTTCGACCATCAAATCCGAACTGCCGTCGCCCCAGACTGCAAGCCTTGCTCTGACGACGGTGGCCTATGCGAAATCCGCCACGGAGTTGATCTCGCAACGTTATGTTCCGCCGGAGGCGCAACACTTTTCCCTAGGCATACAACGGCAGCTCAAGCCGGATCTGGCCATCAGCGCCGATTTGGTTTATCGCCACTTCATCCACCTGACCGAGCGCGACCTGGATGCGAACAAGTACAACCGCTATATCAATGGCGTTCAGACGCCGGTTCTGAGGATCTGCGGGAGCGAACCCGGAGACGGCGCACCGGGAGCGCCGTGCTCCACTGGTTCCGTCAACGTGATCTATAGCGGAGGGACCAGCCAGTACACGGGACTGCTGGTAAAGCTCGACAAGCGGTTCTCGCATCGCTACCAGATGCAGGTCTCTTATGCGCTGCAGGCGCAGAACGGTCAAAACGGCTATTACAACCTCGACAACTGGAATCAATACTACGGGCCGCAGTTGGGCCGCAGCGTGCTGAATGTTTCTGGGATCGTGCATTTGCCATGGAAGTTCGAGTTTTCGTTCATCTCGTCCTACAGCAGCCGCGGGCCTTTTCAGCCGATCATCCCGGGAGTGGATCTGAGCGGGAGCGGCGTGAGCGGATTCCCGCTTCCTGGAATGGGTAGCTCACTGTTCAATATAGGGCTCAACAAAGGCGATCTGGTGCGGCTTGTCAATCAGTACAACCAGACTTATGCTGGAAAAACGGCGCCGAACCCGAGCCAGGTATTTCCAACCATCACTCTGCCGCAGAATTACAATTTCGGCCACGATTTCAATTCGCAGGACATTCGCTTGACGAAGTTATTCACGTACCGCGAGCGGTATGAGCTGCGTATCATCGGCGAATGTTTCAATCTCTTCAACTTCGCGAATCTGGGCGGCTACAGCAACAATTTGCTCGACCCGAGTTTCGGCCAGCCGACGACACGAGCGGGAAATATCTTCGGGACAGGCGGTCCCAGGGCATTCCAGCTAGGCGCCCGGGTGTCGTTCTAAACTACGCGCAAGACGGACCACAGCCCGCTTCGCCCGCCGCGAAAGCGAACGGAAGCTAATTGGCGCAGTCGCCAAATTGGCCGCGAGACCAGTACTCTGGGCCGCTCTTCAAGCCTTTTACCTTAGTACTCCCTTACCGTACTAAGGTGTTGGGTCTCGAACATTAGTACCAAGTTCCGATTGTCTACCAGCAGGTTAAGGCCGTACTTTATGTTAGGAGTCTCCTGATGCTGCGGGCTATCATCATCTGTCCGGATGTCGAACTCAACGAACGGCTGGACGCTATTTTAAACGACATTGGAATTGTCGCTGTCACTCGTATGATGGACCATTATCCCAATGCACAGGAGTTGTTGCGCTTTCTCCGTGCGCACGCGCCGCAAATCGTGTTCATTGGCGCCGGCGCGATGGCGAAGGCGACCGAGACGGTTCGGGAGATTGAGAAGAACACGCCTGGCACTCAGGTAATCGCCATTGGCCGGGCCTGCGATCCACAACTGCTGATGGAGTTGATGCGCGCTGGTATTCGCGAATACGCCACGTTCCCGTTCGATCAGGGCGTTCTCACAGAGGCGCTGGTGCGCGTGCAAGAGACGTTGAAGGCCAAACCGGCGTTCATCGACTCCACCGACAACGTGTTCTCGTTCCTGCCCTCCAAGGCGGGGGTGGGCGCATCCACGATCGCGCTAAACGCCGCGGTGGCATTGTCGCGTCAGCCTAACGCGGACGTCCTGCTGGCCGATTTCGACCTCAACTCCGGCATGATGAGGTTCATGCTCAAGCTCGACAACGCGCATTCGGTTACCGACGCGGCCGAACACTCCATGCATATGGACGAGGCCCTCTGGCCTCAGATGGTCACTACCATCGACAAACTGGATGTGCTGCACGCCGGCAAGCTCAACCCGGATTTTCGCATCGAAGCGGCGCAGCTCAACCATTTGATGGAGTTCATGCGCCGCAACTACAGGGTGCTGTGCTTCGATCTGTCTGGCAATCTCGAAAAATACTCGCTCGAGATCATGCACGAATCGAAGAAGATTTTCCTGGTTTGCACGCCCGAGATCCCGTCGCTGCATCTGGCGCGCGAGAAGTACTTATACCTCAAACAGCTCGATCTTCAGGATCGGGTCTGCGTCCTGCTTAATCGCGCGCAGAAGCGGCCGTTGATCACGCCGGAACAGATCGAGCAACTTCTGGGAGTGCCCGTGACGATGACGTTTCCTAACGATTATCAGGGCGTTCATCGTGCTCTGACGTTCGGCCGCTGGGTGGACCCGGCGTCGGAGTTGGGGAGGCAATTCACGTTGCTGGCGCAAACCATGCTCGATGCCCGGCCGCAACCGGTAGGCCAGCGCAGCAAACGCTTTATCGAATTCTTCTCCGTCATTCCGGGCAAGCACGCAGTGGCGGAAAAGAAGCCCGCCGTGTGAGCCTGCTTATAGGACAAAACTTCCGCAGTGAGCTATCCTCATCCCATGGCGGCGGCACACGGAATCTTAAGCGACCGGAGTCCTTACTCTGTTCCGGACACCCTCGACAGGCTGGAGAGCTTCTTGCGAAGCAAAGGGATCAAGATCTTCGCCCGAATCGACCATAGCGGTGAAGCGGCCCAGGCCGGGCTGACGATGCCGCCAACACAACTGCTGATTTTCGGGAATCCCAAGAGCGGTACGCCGATTATGCTCGCCGCGCCGCTGGCTGCCATAGATCTTCCGTTGAAGGCCCTGGCATGGGAAGACCAGGACGGCGCCGTGTGGGTCGGCTACAACGATCCTGCCCAGTTTCGAGAACGCTTCGGGTTGGCCGAAGAGCTGCTTCAACCGGTCGCCATGGTGGGCACGCTGATTCGGGCCGCGCTATCCATCCGTTCATAGGCGCGTCTGCGTATACATTACGATTGGTTGCGTTGTCAGCTCGTTTCGTCTATATTCAAGAAACCCGAGTGCTTATTCGGAAGGAGAAGTATTGATGAAGAAAATCTTAGCAGCGGCACTGCTTTTTGGTGTCACGGCAATGGCCGAGACCATGACAGGCGTGATTTCGGATTCCAATTGTGGCGCGAAACACGGTGAAAAACTCAATGCGGCGTGTGTGAAGAAATGCGTCGAGGGCGGCGCTTCCGCGGTATTTGTCAGCGACGGCAAAGTGTACAAGATCGCCGACTCCTCCAAGGGTAAAGTGGCGGATCATCTGGGAGAAAAGGTAAAGGTCGACGGCAGTATGAAGGGCGACACCGTCACGATCGACACCATCTCGATGGATTCCGGCAGCTAGGAAGCGCAGACGATGGAGAAGGCTGGGGAGTCCGGCTCTGAATCGGGGCAGACCCGCCATTTTGGCAGGTCTGCCTTTTGCTTTTTGGGGCGATCAATCGTAATAGTTCTTATTCCACGCATGGCTCTTCAGAGCGGTTCGAACGGGGCCGTCTAGAGGGCCCTTGTTGACGGCCGCGGCATTCGCCTCCGCGTTTTTCACCCGGCGCATACCCGGAATCGCGGTGCTCACCGCGGGGCTCGACAAGCAGAAACGCAGTGCTACTTCCGCGAGAGATCCTTGTGTGCGTTTCAACGCGTCTTCGAGCGCCTGGATATGTTCCACGACCTCGCGCTTGCGATCGCCGCGGAAATAGAAGGCGCGAAATTCATCGGCCTCGAATTGCGTGTCTTCTGTAATGGAGCCGGTCAGGCTACCCTCGTCGAAAGGCACGCGGGCAATCACACCAATATTTAGCTCTTGCGCCAGAGGCAGCAAGTTCTGTTCGGGGCTTTGATCGAAGACATTGTAGATCGCTTGGACGTTATCGACCAGTCCTGTCCGCATCAGCTCCACGGCCGAAGCGGGTTGGTGGTCGTTAATGGATACGCCAACCGCCCGCACTTTGCCGGATTTCTTGAGATCCTCAAACGCGCGCCGCCAGTCTTCGCTGGCGATCCATTCGGGATTCCACACGTGCAATTGCTGCACGTCGATTGTCTCCACACCCAGATTGCGGAGACTCGTCTCGGTGGACTGGATAATGTAGTCGTAGGGGAAAACCTGCTCGATGCCGATCCCCGCCCGCGCCGGCCAGAGCTGGTTCTTTGGCGGGACCTTGGTGGCGATGTAGATCCGTTCCTTCGTGTCTCGCAGAACGCCGCCGACCAGGCGTTCGCTGTGGCCTTCGCCATAGGCCAAAGCCGTGTCGATAAAGTTGACGCCGAGTTCAATGGCGCGGAGCAACGCGCGAATGGACTCGCCGTCGGTGCCGCCCTTCCACTGCGTGCCGCCGATCCCCCAGGCGCCATAGCCAAGCTCACTGACTTCGAAACCGGTCTTTCCAAGTTTTCGATATCGCATGCTGCAACCATGATAGTCGCGGCGCGGTTTTGGGAGAGCGCGACAATAGGATTATGAGCGACCAGCACCGCGTTGTAATACTCGGTGGAGGGTTCGGCGGCCTGTACGCAGCGAAGTCTCTGGGTCGGGCGCCTATCGATCTCACCGTTGTCGATCGAAGGAACTTTCACCTCTTTCAGCCCCTTCTATACCAAGTCGCTACGGGGGCCTTATCGCCAGGCGAGATTGCATCGCCATTGCGTTCCATACTCAATCGCCAGAAAAATACTCGCGTCCTTTTGGGAGCGGCGCTGGATCTGGACGCCGCAAAACGGCACGTCATTTGTAGCATTGGTCCGGTTGAGTACGACACCCTGATCGTGGCCGTAGGATCGCGCAGTTCCTACTTCAATCATCCGGAATGGGCAGAGGAGGCGCCGGGATTGAAGACACTGGAGGACGCCACGCAGATCCGTCACAAAATTCTCTACGCCTTCGAGGCCGCGGAGCGCGAAACTAATCCGGAGAAGCGTAGGCGGTGGCTGACTTTTGTCGTCGTTGGGGCCGGACCAACGGGCGTG
>JBEKUT010000250.1:0-10240 GCA_049514735.1 Bryobacteraceae bacterium | reverse complement strand
CGACGAGTACGACGTTCAGGTCGCCATCCACACCGACACACTAAACGAAGCCGGCTTCGTTGACGACACCATCGCGGCCATTAACGGTCGGACCATCCACACGTATCACACCGAAGGCGCTGGCGGCGGCCACGCGCCCGACATCATCAAGATTGCGGGGCTGCCGAATATTCTTCCGTCGTCCACCAATCCTACGCGTCCACTGACCGTGAATACCATCGCCGAGCATCTCGACATGCTCATGGTCTGTCACCACCTCAATCCGCAGGTACCCGAAGATGTCGCGTTCGCGGAGAGCCGCATTCGCCAGGAGACCATCGCGGCTGAAGACATCCTGCACGACCTCGGCGTCATCAGCATGATGTCGAGCGACTCGCAAGCCATGGGACGAATCGGCGAAGTGGTCACGCGAACCTGGCAGACCGCGCACAAGATGAAGGTCCAACGTGGGCCGCTCAACGGCGATTCATCGCGCAACGACAACACGCGTGCGAAGCGCTACGTCGCTAAGTACACCATCAATCCGGCCGTCACCCACGGTATTGCGAGCGAAGTGGGATCGGTGGAAGCAGGCAAACTCGCCGACCTGGTTCTCTGGAGTCCGGCGTTTTTCGGCGTGAAACCGGAACTGATCGTCAAAGGCGGATTCATCGCGTGGAGCGTGATGGGCGACGCCAATGCCTCTATTCCGACGCCGCAGCCAGTTCTCTATCGACCAATGTTTGGCGCCTTCGGAAGCGCCATGAAGGCCATCTCGGACATTTTCGTGTCCCAAGCCTCTTTCGCGCGAGTCCAAGAGTTCGGCTTGAAGAAGAGCGTAGTAGCGGTGCAGAATTGCCGTAAGATCGGCAAGAAGGACATGGTGAATAACTCCGCGACGCCCGCGATTGAAGTGGACCCGGAAACCTACGAAGTTCACGCCGATGGAGAATTGCTGACCTGCGAACCAGCCACCACGCTACCCTTAGCGCAGCGGTATTTTCTTTTCTAGATTATGAGCGAAGCGAAACGCGCATTAAGAATCGGCGTTGCGGGGCCAGTCGGCAGCGGCAAGACCGCGCTAGTCCACGTGCTGAGCCAGGCGCTGTGGCCCGATGTCGACATGGCCGTTGTCACCAACGACATCTATACGCGCGAGGACGCCGAGTTTCTGATTCGCCAGGGCACTCTGCCGGCCGACCGCGTAATCGGCGTTGAGACCGGCGGCTGTCCTCATTCCGCGATCCGCGAAGACGCGTCCATGAACCTGGAAGCAATAGCGGAACTGGAACGCGCGCACCCCACTGTCGATTTGATTTTTGTCGAAAGCGGAGGCGATAATCTCGCGGCGGCCTTCAGCCCCGAACTGGTTGACGCCTCGATTTACGTGATCGATGTCGCCGCCGGCGACAAAATCCCGCGTAAAGGCGGCCCCGGAATCATCCGCTCCGACCTGCTCGTAATTAATAAGATCGATCTCGCCCCGCACGTCGGCGCATCCCTTGAAGTGATGGATCGCGACGCGAAAAAAATGCGCGGCGACCGGCCGCTCCTGTTCACGAATCTCAAGAACGGCCACGGCGTCCCGGAACTGGTCGCATGGGTCCGCGAAAAGTTAACCGCCCCGGACCGCATGCATCACAAAGTCGCGGCCGCCGGCAGCCACCGCCCCCGCACTCACCACGCCCACTGAAGTAAGGCAGACCATCGCCTTGCGTGGTCTGCCATCGCCTTTATAAATCTCAGCGAGACACTTCGTCTACTCGTGTATACATGGCTTGATCTATATTCTCACCCTTTTCCTGTTGACACGCTTTGCTCATTGCACATATTATCTATGACGAGAAGAAAGGGCGCCACAATGTCGAATTCCTGTCCCATTTGAGTCATGTTTTTTGCGGAATAGTTTTCCCGCCGCCATTACATGATGAAGGAAAAATAATTCTCCTTCTCGCACTCATCCGGCTGAGCGCATCACAACGCGCGACTACCCGGCGACCTCGCGGTTACCTTGTTGTGTCTATCCGGCCTAGTTATTCCGGTTCCGGGTGAAACCACTAATCGATTAGATATGCAGGAGACATTGCACAATGAGTAGAGAACGCTCGCACTTCCTTCGAGCCTCGTTATTAGCCGCGATTCCGCTAATGACAGTGTTCGCTCAAACTTCCAACGCCCAAACGGCCACAGCCACATTCTCGCCTTTCGACAAATTTATCGAAAACGTAAAGAGTGTCGATGCTAATGAGGTTCTCTCACGCCACGGCGCGAGGGTAAAGGCGGCGGCCGCGGTCGAAGAAATGCGCCAGCACATCCTCAACATGTATGAGGGGGTGCAAATTCGCCATAGCTACGTTCTCGGCGGTCAGATCTTCGATTGCGTTCCGATCGAACAACAGCCTTCGGTTCGGATACTTGGCCTGAAAACGATCGCGGAACCGCCCGCCGCGCTTGCCGAACCATCCCATGACGAGGACCGTTCAATCCGGCGGGCGTCGGCGCAGTTGCCGGAGGGAAAGACAGAGGACGATTTCGGCAACTCCCTGGGCTGCGAAGCAAACACAATACCGATGGCCCGAATCACGCTAGAGCAACTCTCGCGCTTTGAGACTTTACAGAAGTTCTTCGAAAAAGGCCCGAACGGAACCGGACACGCTCCGGACGCCGCGGCGACGGGTAATCCCGCCGCAGTGAACACCAGCCACGCTTATTCAATTGCCGAGCAATACGTCAATAACATTGGCGCAAACACTTACATCAACTATTGGCGGCCATATGTCGACGCCGTTGAAAACGAAGTGTTTTCGCTGGCTCAGTTGTGGGTCGTCGGGACCTCTACGAATCCCGTGCAAACGGCGGAGGCTGGCTGGCAGAACTGCTTCGTGGTCTACGGCAACACGAATTCCAACCTGTTCGTCTACTGGACGGCCGATAATTATAGCAAGACAGGCTGTTACAACCTAACCTGCCCGGCGTTTGTACAGACAAACAACAGCTATCACTTAGGGTCCCCTCTCGGTTACTCCAGTATCTTCAACGGCCCTCAATATGATGTGCAAATGTACTATCTTCTTTCTAACGGGAACTGGTGGTTCGGCATAAACGGCGCATGGGTGGGATACTATCCTTCCTCGATCTACAGAGGCGGCCAGCTTTCGAAGTACTCCAATCTATTGCAGTTCGGAAGCGAGAGCGCGCCCGGCTATTACGAAAGCGTGAATGTTTGGGCCGGGGAGGGCAGCACACAATTTTCAACCATGGGCACCGGCTACGCCGCATATCAGCGTCTGATTTTTTACAACACCAGTTCGAACTCGGCTTATTGGGCCAACCTTACGGCTTACCAACCGTCGCCGAAATGCTATTCGATTACAGGTCCCTTCTATAACTCCTCTTGGGGTGAGTACTTCTATTTTGGAGGACCTGGCGGATCTAGCTGCTTGTAACAATCGCCGCCGAGAACTCAATAGCGTCCGGGCGGTGCAGAACACAACTATCATCACGGTTTCTGCACCGCCCCATCCGCCTCCTGCGCGGCCCGCAACTCCCGCGCGGCTTCCTCGTTCTTTCCTTCTTTCTGCAGAACCATCGCCAGATTGTAGTGTGCCGAAGCGAGCTTTGGCTGCAAGCGAACCGTCTCTTCGAATTGATGCCGCGCGCGCTCCAGATCGCCGCCCTGCAAATAGATTTTCCCCAAAGTATCGTGAGCCTCGGCCGAGCCCGGATCGGCACGCAACGCCAGCAGCATCCGCTTCTGAGCTTCCGGCCAGTTCTTCTCGATTGCAGCAGAGACGCCCAGGTTGTACTGCGCCGTGTAACTGTTCGGATCGATCGAGAGTAAGTGATTGAGACAAGCACGCCCGTCCGCGAAATCTTTTTTCTGAATATAGATCTCAGCGAGCGCTTCGTCGGCCCGTGTATACCATGGCTCGACCGCCAGCGCGGCCTTCAGCTCGCGGATAGCATCCTCAAGCTGCCCGAGCCGGAAATAGCAGGACCCCAGCTCGAAGTGCGATTGAGCGTCCGAAGGCGCCTCCTGGATGGCCCGCTCAAATTCACGCGCCGCCCGCGCATAATCGCCCAGCCGTTTTTGATTCAACCCCAGGCTGATCTGGATATCCAACACGTCGGGCAGCTTGTCGCGCAGACTCTCGAACAAACGCTCGGATTCAGCGAGCTTTCCCGCGGACAAGAGATCCAGCGCGCCGTAGTAGCGTTCAAAATCTGCGATGCGATCCTTAGGATCGACGCGAGGTTCGACGCCGGGTTTCGCAGATCCGCTCAGATACCCAAGCGACCGCAGAGCCCCATACTGATCGGGTTTGGCCGACGCAGGCTTGCTCGCGTGAAAGGCCGGAGAACTCGCACGCACAGCGGCGATCTGCTTGCTAAGCTCAGCAGCCTTCGACCGCTGCTGCTCATAAATATTTCGCAGTTCGCCCGGGTCGCTCGAAAGGTCGTACAACTCAGGTTTGGGCGATTCGATGTATTTGTAATTGCCCACGCGCACGCTTCGAATCACGGCGCACCCGAAATGGTTTCGCGCATACAGGCTCTCGGAATAGACCTCTCGATCGCCGACGCCGCCAATCAGCGAATGGCCCCGCAGCGCGGCCGGGCGCGGCAAGCCAATCGCGTCAAGAATGGTTGGCGCGACGTCCAGCAGGCTGGCGGCTTCGTCCACGCGTGCGTGCGGAGAGCGCTTGAATCCCGACGGCCAATGCATAATCAACGGGACGTGCAGCGTGCTCTGGTAAATGAAAAAACCATGAGTGCTCTCGCCATGCTCGCCCAGACCCTCTCCATGATCGGATGTGAAAACGATCAACGCCTTTTCGAGCAGCCCATGACGCTCCAGGAACGCCAGGAAATCTCCCAGAACGCGATCCTCGTAAGCGACCTCGGCTGTATAACCGGTCTCGCCATGGCGCAAGCTGGGGTCCGGCGGGAGATCGTAGGGTAAGTGCAGGTCGTACAAATGCAGGAAAAGGAAAAACGGCGTGGTGGAATTATGTTCCAGCCAGCGCATCGCGGATGCAGTCACTTGGGCTCCCGGCCGCTTGCGCTCAACCGGCCCCGTGTTCGAATTGTTGTGAACATCGATCGGACCCTCGTACACATCGAAGCCCTGGTTCAATCCAAAGCGCTGATCCAAAACGAAGCTCCCTATGAACGCGGCTGTCTTGTATCCCGAATTTTTCAGGACGGTGGCAAGCGTCACGGCTCCCGGTTGCAGCGGCACGCCGTTATCTTCCACGCCGTTCGAGAATGGATAAGTGGACGTCAACAGCGCCACGTGAGACGGCAGAGTCAGTGGAAACGCGCTGCCGGCCTGCGAGAATAGCGTCCCATTTTTTGCCAGCGTGTCGATGTGGGGCGTCGGCTTTCTGCCCGCCTGATAACAACTGAGGTGATCGGCCCGCAGCGTGTCCACTGAGATTAAGATCACCGGCGTGGATGGTTGGGCGTAGCCGGCCAGACACACGAACGCAGCCAGCACACAGTACACGAAGCGCAACATTTTTCTGACTCTAGCATGTACTATTGGCAGGGGAGTTGGGAATGGGACAAACGCGCTCGTGGTTGGCATGGATATGTGTCGGTAGCGCGATCGCCGCGGCAGCCCCGCCGGAGCCGCGATTCCTGAGTTTTTCGGAGGCGCAGGAAGTCCTGACGGCCTTCAACCGCACAGAGGACGCCGCAGCATGGGATGCATGGGTGAGGACGCAGGACCGCGAGGTGCGGGCGCGGATTGAGCGCGGCGTCGAAGATTCAATCAGCAACCTGGTCATTTATGGAACGTCGTTCACACGATTGCCGCGGCTGGATTCTCCCGAAGCCGCGGTGACGCCTGCAGGTGAACTGGTGGAGACGGCTCGCGCACGCGTGCGAGTTGCGGCCGCGGCGCTGGCGCGTACCAAGGCAAATGAGCGGTTGCAGTTCGCTCGCGAATATCTCGCCAGGCACGGCGTAGAAGCGAAGAGTACTGAGGCGTTTCTGCAGGCCAATCTGATCCGGTTCGCCCTCGAGCAACGTGGCTACCAGGAAAAACTGAAGTCGGCCAGCGCGGCCAGCGACCCGCGTGAGACGCTTGCCGTGCGCGCTACTCTATTCGACCAGCGAGGCTTATCGGTAGACACTTCGCTGCTGCCGAATTACGCTCTCGAAGATACTCTGCGCGCAATGATACGGAAAGGCGCTCTAAGTGAGCGGCGCATTCGGAATATCGCGGTGATCGGTCCTGGATTGGATTTTGCGGACAAGCGCGACGGCTACGATTTTTATCCTGTACAGACCATCCAGCCCTTCGCGGTTCTGGAAGCAGTAGTTCGGCTCGGCCTGGATGATCCGGCCGGGCTGCGGCTGGTCACGTTCGACTTGAATCCGGCAGTGAATGTTCACCTGCGTCGCATGGCAGAGCGGGCCCGCGCGGGAACTCCCTACATAATTTACCTGCCACGCGATACCACCGCGGATTGGACGCCGCAGGCGGTTGCCTTTTGGGAGCATTTTGGGGAACTGATCGGTTCGCCGGCAGCGTCGACAACAGCCCCCAAAGGCCTGAGCGTGCGTACCGTGGCCGTGCAGCCGAAATACGCATCGCGGATTGAACCGCGGGATTTGAACGTTGTGGGACAGGTCGCGGATGGAGAACAGTTCGACCTGGTGGTGGCCACCAATATCCTGGTTTACTACGACCGCTTCCAACAGGCGTTGGCTATGGCTTCAATAGCGCGAATGATGAGCCCGGGAGGGGTGTTCCTGTCGAATACGGTGCTGCCCGCGCAACGGCCGACGGCGCTCGAATACTTGGGACGGCGGAGCGTAACGTATAGCGCGTCGGGCAGCTACGGCGACGACGTCGTGGTGTACCGCCGCAGATGAACGTGTGATTTCTCACTCCGCGCATTCATCTGCGGCCCTATCTCGAAAGGTCAGAAAATCAGGCGTGCACCCAATTGTAAGCGGCGCGAAGGTTCGTACGAATCCGTACCTTGCCCGGCCAGGATCTGCGCCTTGCCGAAAGTGCCACTATTCAAATTGGCGTCGATTCCATCGAAGTTTGGATGGTTATCGAGGTTGAGCGCCTCGGCGCGGATTTGAAGCTTGATGCCTTCCGCGAGCTTGAAAGTCTTCCCCAGTGCCGCATCGAGACCGTTGAACCAGGGCCCCCGGAACACATTGCGGCCCACATCCCCAAAGCGCACACCATACCCCGGGGGATTGATGAAAAGCGAATTTGGTGTGCCAACGCCGTAGGCGGAATTGCACGCCCCGATGTTAGTCGATTTCGAGCCCGGGAAGCCACAGCCGATCAGATTGTTGTCGGTGAAGATGCCATTCGCAGGGCTGTTACCCGAGTAGACGGCGCCGTTGCTCGGACCGACATAATAAGGGCGATCGTTGGCCACACCGTCGAGATTGTAGTCTCCGCCGATGTTCTCCGGGTACCCGTTGGGATCAAGCGCGTTCCCAACGTAACGGCCGCGGCTGCTGTAGACGTCGATGGGATGGCCGGAGTAGCCCTGGTAGAAACTGGAAAGCTGCCAGCCTCCCAAAACGCGCCCTACGAATCCCTGCTGATTCTTAAAGAACGGCAGTTCATAGGTGAAGATGGCCTTGAAGGACTTCTGGTGGTCAAAAGCGCCCGGACCATACTCTAAATTGGGGTGACTGTTGCTTATGAAATAAAACGGCTGGCTGTAACCGCCGGTCGTCGTCGATCCCGAGAACAGGTCCGACCCTTCATCCATCAGTTTCGACCATGCGAAGCTGAACTGGAACTGCAGGCCGCTGCTGAAGCGCTTCTGAACTTCCGTGACCATGGAGTTATAGTTCGAGTTCAGATTGTTGGCGCGATAATTAAAGCCGGAATACAGGGGGTTCGGCCGCGCGTTGGCCGTGCTGAGCGTCGGATTGTACTCCGAGCCGTCGTATCGGTTGAGGTTCATCAACTGCGATAAGTGCCGCCCCTCGGAGCCCTGGTAATTGACGCGCAACAGGAAATTGCGCCAAAACTGCCGTTCGACTCCGAAATAGTAGCTCTGGACCGAAGAGTCTCGCATGTGGACGTCCATGGTGCGGACCGATACGCGGGGAAGTTGACTTACGCCCGCAGTATAGCCGGCGATGGACGGAGGAATTGTGTAACTGATCACATCGCCGGCGGTGGCGTCGTGATCGAGCAGGGCATAAAAGGGCGGATTCCAGGCACCGTTGGACCAGATGTTATCGAAGAGCCGGTCGTAAGAGATCGCGAAACCGCCTCGAACGGCCATCTTGCCGTCGCCGAACACATCGTACGCAAAGCCAGCGCGCGGGCCAAAATCATGGTTCGGCGTCGTCCACATACTTGTCACGGGCGCCACGCGGGCGGCCGCAATCTGCGCCGGTGCATAACCGTCGAGATTGGTGAACTGCGCGATCTGGTTGTTGGCTTCGGTCGGAGCCCCGTAGCGCTCCCACCGCAGACCAAGATTCAGAGTAAGCCGCGGCGACAGCTTCCAATCGTCGTTGACGAAGATATTCGAGTCCTTCATGATGTAGTGGCGATAGGCTACACCAGGACCGCCCGTTGTCGGATTGATGGAGACTTCCGAATAGTACGGGAAATCGTTCTGGAAATTGCTGTCCGGATAGTTATTTATGTTGCCGATCAAGCCACCCGGGAGCGAAGCGCCAACCGACGCCGCCGTGGGACCGATGGTGTTAGCGAATTCATAGTATCCTGGGCTGCCCAGGTCCCAGTTGCGGTAGAGGATGCCGTACTGAAAGCCGCCACCGAACTTGAACGTGTGTCTGCCCTTGGTCCAGCTCAAGTTATCTTGAAACTGCCAACGGTCCTGGACGAAGCCCTCCACTAGCGTGCCTTCATTGGTTCCGAATCCAAAACCCAGCCCGTCGTAGTTGGCGCCATCAATCTGTACCTGCGCCAACCCCCCCTTGCCATTGTTCGACTGATTCACAGAGTAGTGCCGATTGTGCGCGATGGTCACTTCATTCAGCAGACTGGAATTGAAGAGGTGGGTTTCATCAAGGGATAGATTGTGGTAGTGCTCGTTGTCCGTGTAGGGGATGTTCGTGGCGCTCGTTGCATAGCCGCCGCCCCATTTGTCGGTATAGCCGTATCTCTGTATGTTGGCCGAGAAGGTGATCCGATCCTTGGTGCTGAAATTGTGGTCGATCTTCGCAACGAATGTGTTCTGACCGGTAAGGAGCGGGTCGTATACGTTAATACAACCGATGTGGCCGACCGCGTCTGGCTGGTTGGCTGCTTCCGCGGGGCACAAAGCATTGGAGGTTAGCGGCTGATAGGCCTTCAAATAGGCCTGCGCATTAGGCGCTGCGCCAGTGCTAATGGCTGTCAACTCGGCGGGTGTCGGGACCGCTGTTACCAGAGTGTCGCCCTGATGCAGATCCAGCCGGTCGTAAGTGCCCATGAAGAACGTTTTGTTCTTGATGATCGGACCATCCACCTCAATGCCGAACTGGTTGCGGATGTACTTGGGATTCGGATTGCCGGCGCGGTTGTCGAAGAAGGTGGAGGCGTTAAAATCCGTGTTTCGATTAAACTCATACGCCACGCCGTGGAAGCGGTTGGTTCCGGACTTCTGTATGGCGCTCACCAAGGCGCCGGCCGCATGTCCATATTGCGCGCTCATGTTGTTGGCAAGCACGGTGAACTCGCTCACGGATTCCAGCGGCGGCGTGACGTTGTAAGAGCCTTCGCTGAAGTTGTCGTTATTATCGGCGCCGTTCAACATATTGGTAGTGCCGGATTCACGAACGCCGCCGGCGGCCGCGTTGAAATTCATGCCCTGGGAGACCGCCGGGGCGATAAAGGCCAGGTCGAAGACGTTGCGTGTAAGCAGCGGCATGCTGGTAATCGTAGTTTGGTTGACCGTGGTGGTGAGGTCGGACGTCGCGGTCTGCACTAGGCTCGCCGATTCCTGCACGTCCACCGTGGTTGAAGACGTCGCTACCGCAAGCGTCACATTCACGGGGACCGTTTCGCTGGGATCGACCTTGATGTCGTTGATCTGCTTCTCGTTAAAACCCGAAGCCTTAACATCCAGCTTGTAAGTCCCCGGCGGCACCAGTGAGAATCGATACAGCCCATCGGAGCCGCTCTTCACGCTCTGTACAATAGCCGTGCCGTTGTTGGTCAACGTCACATTTACGCCGGTAAGCACCGCGCCGGTGCTGTCGAAGATGGTGCCGGTAACTACGCCTTGCACTGTTTGTGCTTCCGTGAAGCTCG
>JBEKUT010000249.1:0-10249 GCA_049514735.1 Bryobacteraceae bacterium | reverse complement strand
AATCTCCAGACAGCCTTGGCGTCGGGTGACACAAGCGCCATCCAAACGGCTGCGAGCGGCGTCGGCAGCGCTCAGGATTATCTCAATCTGCAGTCCACTTTCTACGGCGGCGTGGAGGACCGCATCACCACCGCGCTGAATCTCGCCCAGATGTTTCAAACCCAGGACACCGCGCAGTTGAGCTCGGAGCAGGATACCGATGTCGCCGCAGAAGCGTTGCAGATGACGCAGGACACTACCCAACTCGATGCCGCCATGGCCGCCGCCGCGAAACAACCAACGACCAGCTTGTTTAATTATTTCCCAACGACAACAGGATAAAAAAATCTTAAACTCCGGCGAACATCCTTCGATATGTTTGCAGCATGATGGCGAATCCAGTACAATTCTCGGCAGGCGAGGCCGCCCGGCGTCTGGTTGCGGCGCTCTATAGCGAATCGGAAGAACAGATTGGCCAGTCGTTGCGTGCCATCGCGAGCCTGCCGCCGGCGGCTCCGCGCGATTCGTGCGAGCTGGAATTTCGCGATCTTCTAACGGGCATAGTGGAGCGAATCGAATCCCGCATGGCGCCGCTCCATACTACGCAGGGCGCGGTGGCGCTACGGATGCTGGAACATTTATCCCGCAACGCCGCTTGAGATCGCAAAGCCAGGCCCTTCTTCAATCAACAAGGCCCGCTTTTGTCCCGTGCTGACCACCTGCCCCTTGAATCCGCTCTCGCCGTTCAAAGTACACGAAACCCGCCGCTCCATAGTATGGTCGGATTTGATGACGTGGCCTTCCCGCAGTTGCACCAGGTCCCGCAAGGCCAAGGTGACGCCGGTCAGCCAGACTTCGAGTTGGACATCGGCGTCCAGCATGGCGCGCGAGATGTTTGCTTCCTCCGGAATATCGGAGTCGGGCGCTCCGCCGCGCGCGGCTGTCTCCAGCAGGGAATCGAGCGCCAGCGCCGGAGCCACCACCGTAAGAGTACCGCTACGTTCCACGGCCATCACATCGAAGCTCGCCAGGATGACGTTTTCCGTGGAAGCGAACACTCTCGACAACTGCGATTGTGTTTCGATTCCGCGGAACTGCAACGAAACCTGCACCGCCGCGCTCCAGGCGCGTTCGAGCTCAGTCCCGATCGAGCGCATCAGAATGGCGATCAACTGCTTTTCGATATCGGTCGGCCCGCGATCCGGAATCGGCCGCGCCGCCGGCTTCGCTCCCAGCATCAGCTCCAGAAGCGGGAATACCAGGGCCGCTTCTAATTCCACAAGGACGTGCCATCCCATGGGTTGCAGGGTAAGAACGCCAATGCACGAGTGCGTTCCCTTCTGCGCGAGAAATTCCGGATAGGCGCATTCTTCGAGAGCCGCCGGGCGAACGTTGACGTTGGTTCTGAGATACGCCGAAAGCTGCATACCAAGGTCTCTCGAAAACGCGTCGTGCAGAGAATTGAGGAGCGTTCGCGAAGCTGCGGGCGTCTGCCTATGGGTCTCGTACAGCATCTGCTGCGTGGCGTTCTGCGTGTCCGGCATGGGTGGTCTCATTGCGAGAATCGGCCTTTCCAGCGCTCTACTTTAGCGGCGGGCCAACAAACGGCGAACAAACATAAACTTGCCTGGATGATTTGTCGATACCTTAATCGAAGCCGCCAGATTGGAGTACCAATTGATCCAGCTCACGAGGTTGAACCGCGCCCCGTTAATTCTGAATTCCGATCTCATCGAGCATATTGAGGTAACTCCCGACACGGTGATTACGCTTACGAATGGCCAAAGATTTATGGTCCTCGAATCGGCCAACGACGTTGTCGAGAGGGTGATATCGTTTCGTAGAAAGATCCTTAAGTCCGGCGGCTGCGCCGTTCTCGAGGCCTCCTCCCCGCAGTTAGTCGTCAGCGAGCCCGAGACCATCGAGGCTGTGAAGGCCCATGGCCGATAGAGCGGCCGGCGCCAAATCCGGAGGGATCAAGCCGGATATCTCGAGCATCCTGGGAATTCTGATCGCGCTTGGCGGCATTCTGGGCGGTCTGGTGCTCGAGGGCGGCAAGATCGCCGAGCTTGCTCAACTCACCTCTGCCCTGATCGTTCTCGGTGGCACGCTTGGCGCGGTAATGATCACCACGCCGCTTACCACCCTTGTTTCTGCCGCGAAAAAACTGCGCATGGTCTTTTTCGAGGCAACCCACTCGCCTTCCCAGACCATTGAGGAAATCATTACCTACGCCTCGAAGGCCCGCAGAAATAGCATCGTTTCGCTCGAAACGGATCTCGACAATATTGCCGATCCATTCCTGCGAAAAGCGCTGACGCTCGCCGTCGACGGCACCGACCTGAACGCGCTGCGCAGCATGATGGAGCTCGATATCGCTCTCGACGAGAAGGCCGCTGAGGCGGAGGCCAAAGTTTACGAGTCGGCCGGCGGGTATGCGCCGACGATCGGGATCATCGGCGCGGTGCTGGGTCTGATCCAGGTTATGAAACACCTGGAGAACATCGACGAAGTCGGACGCGGCATCGCGGTGGCCTTCGTGGCGACGGTGTACGGCGTCGGCGCGGCCAACCTGTTCTTCCTGCCCGCGGGCAACAAATTGAAAGCCAGGTCGCACCAGGTCCTGCACCTGCAGGAACTAATGTTGGAAGGCGTCTGCAGCATCGTCGAGGGGTTAAACCCCAAGCTGATCCGTGTAAAACTGGAGAACTTTGCGCCGGCGGCGGCGAAAGAAGCGGCTGCGGAATCGCAGAAAGGCGCCGCGCAGGCGGCCTTAGCCGCGAAAGGTTAGCGATGGCCATTAGGCGCAAAACTCCGGCCCCGGAGAACCACGAACGCTGGCTCATCTCCTACGCCGACTTCATCACACTGCTATTTGCATTTTTCGTCGTTATGTTCGCATCGTCGCAGACGGACAAGTCCCGCGCGAAGATGATGTCGGAAGCCGTTCAAAGCGCATTAGACGGGAAATCCCAGGGCGTTCCGCCGGCCGTTGCCAAGATCCTGGGCGGCACCATCGAAGATAAAGGACAGGGAAATGCGCAGATGAAAGGCCCGGGTGGCGCGGAGCGGGCCGCGAAGGAGAATCCGCCCCAGGACGTTCTGGAACTCATTCCATCGCTGAAACGGTTGAGCAAAGATCTTGAGGAAGAACTGCGCAACGGAACGCTGGAAGTAAAGCTGGAGCCGCGCGGACTTGTAGTGAGCCTTCGTCAAAACGCTTTTTTCCCTTCCGGAACCGATGTGATCGCGCGCGACACCTATCCCACGCTCGAGAAATTAGCCAATGTGATCCGCTCGCTCCCCAATCCCGTTCAACTCGAAGGACACACGGACTCCGTGCCGATTCATAATGACCGCTTCAAGAGCAACTGGGAGCTTTCCTCGGCCCGCGCTATCGCCACGCTGGAAGTGTTGTGCACCCGCTTCGATCTGCCGCGGCAGCGCTTTGCGGTGGTGGGCCGCGCCGACACCGCGCCGCTCGATACCAATGACACGCCGGAAGGACGGGCCCGCAACCGCCGCGTCGATCTGGTGATCGTCAATATCTTGGGAAGCCAGCCCAAGGGCGCCGTTGTACTCTCGCAATCGCCCCAGCACGTTGCCGAACCGCGCCGTTCCAATCCGTGACCGCTTCGCGTTCCGCCAGTCACTGCTTCCGTTCCGCCGCCGACTGCTTCCGTTCCGCGCCCTGACTGCTCCCTTCCGAGCCGCGACTGCTCCCTTCCGAGCCGCGACTGCTCCCTTCCGAGCCGCGACTGGCAAGGAGCGGTCTTCCGCGCGCGCTGCAGAACCGCGGCGGTGACGGAGCGCCAACTCTTATCCATTCACAGACCCGCAACGCCTCGTATTTCAAGATACTTCAAAAAAGCTTTCAAATCCGGACGAAAAGTATCGAGATGAAGAGTGCTCGCTAGAAGATAGCAGCCTCGGCTCGCAGCCGCAGGAATCGAGAGAGGACAATATGATTTCCCTTCAGACGAACGTAACCGCCATGGTGGCGGAAAATAATTTGTCGATCAATAACCAGGCCGAGAGCCAGGCCATTACCCGCTTGACCTCCGGCTTCCGAATTAACTCATCGGGCGACGACGCCGCCGGGCTGTCGGTCGCGAACGGGTACCGTAGCGATGTCGCGGAACTCACGCAGGGCGTGGAGAACGCCAACAACGCCATCAGCCAGCTCCAAACCGTTGACGGCGGCCTGAACAACATTTCCACTATTCTGGACCGCATGAAGACGCTGGCCACCGAATCGGCAACCTCCACCTTTACCGGAGACCGCGCGATTCTCCAGAACGAATACTCGACGCTCTTAACCGAAATCGACAACCAGGCGACCAACATCAATTTGAACACCGGAGGCAGTCTCAATCAGGCATTGAGCGTCTACATCGGTGGCGGAACGGACGCGACCGTAACGGTGGACTTGAGTGGCGCCGCGGTGGATTCCACTGCCTTGGGCGTGGCCGGCGGCGATGTCAGCTCGGCATCCGATGCGACCACCGCCATTGCCGCCATCAACACCGCGGTTAGCAATCTCGGCACCGCGCAGGGCGAAGTCGGCGCGGGTGAGAACGACCTCAATTACGCCGTACAGCTCGCCAATTCGCAGATCACCAGCTTTTCCGCGGCCGACTCCGACATCCGCGACGCCGACATCGCGACGGAAGCGTCGAACCTCACCAAGACTCAAGCTCTGTCCCAAGCCTCGGTAGCCGCCCTCGCGCAGGCCAACGCCATGCCGCAGGCCGTGTTGAAGCTGCTGCAATAGTCCTAATCTTATTCATCTATCGGGCCGATCTATATTGAGATCGGCCCGGAATACAGCCGTGAGGAGGATGTATGGGTTCGTCCGTGACACCCGTAACGGTTACTTTCAACGGAACAAGTCAGTACGCCAGTTCGTTGCAGCAAGTGATCACGCGAGCCGTTTCCATCGCATCGCTTCCAATGGTGCAGCTTGAAGACCAACAGCAAACCACCAGCCAGCAAATCACCGACGCAACATCGTTAGAAACGACTCTCACGGCTCTCAACACCTCTATCCAGGGGCTTTCCAGTTCGAGTGGCAACACGCAGTCGACATCGGTATCGGACTCCAGCGTACTCCAGGCGACTGCGTCGTCGGCGGCGCTGCCAGGAACCTATACCATCCAGGTCCTCGATCCGGGTTCGAGCAGCAGCGCCATGAGCTCCGACGGTTTGACCACCGTCACCGATCCAACCTCCCAGGACATCGGCTCAAGCTCCGCCTTCACGCTGACCGTGGGATCGTCGACCCACACCATCCAACCCTCCGGTAACAACCTCGATGCGCTCGCACAGGCGATCAACAGCAGCGGCGCAGGCGTGCAAGCCACCATCGTGAACGTGGGGTCTCCGGAATCGCCGGACTACCGCCTCGCGATTCAAAATACCGGACTAGGCGCGCAGACCATTCAGTTGACCGACAGCGGCTCTAACCCTCTGCTCACCAGCCTGACCACTGGCGCCGATGGCTCCTACACCGTAAACGGTCAGCCGCCCGCGGGGATCACTACGGATTCGAGTACCGTGACCATTTCTCCCGGCCTCACGGTCAGCTTACTTGCGGCGGGAACTTCCACGGTCTCTGTAAGCCTCGACGCGTCGTCCATTTCGACTGCGCTCAACTCGTTTGTTACTGCCTTCAACGCTGCCCTGGCGCAGGTAAACCTCAGCTATGGACAAAACGCCAATTCGCTTTCCGGCGACAGCATGGTCTACGAAACCAGCGATGCGCTGAATAATCTGGTGCAATACTCAGGTAGCGGCA
Source organism: Bryobacteraceae bacterium (assembly GCA_049514735.1). Lineage (GTDB taxonomy): Bacteria > Acidobacteriota > Terriglobia > Bryobacterales > Bryobacteraceae > JAICMB01. The sequence continues at coordinate 4,473 of JBEKUT010000249.1, read as the reverse complement.
ATAGCGGCGATATCCAATCGTTAACCGATCTTGGAATCACCAACTCCGATACCGGCACGCTGACGTTCGATCCCTCGACACTCAGTTCCATGTCCAGCAGCGAGTTGGCCAATGCAGTAGCCTTCCTGGGGAATTCGACGAGCGGCTTTATAGCCGACGCCACGAGTACGCTGACTGGGCTCACCGATCCTACAATGGGTCTCGTGACCGGAGAAATCACCAACCTGAATCGGCAGTCGACGAACGAGACCACGCAGATCGACGCGCAGCAGAACAAAGTGAACGAATTGCAGACAAGCCTCACCAACCAGATGAACTCGGCCGACGCCCTGATCGCGAGTCTTGAACAGCAGACCACTTTCCTCACCTCGCTCTTTGCTACGGTAAATGCCAATAACAACGCCCTTGCATAATCCCAACCTGATTCTGCAGGAAATCGGAAAGCTCGGCGATCTGCTCTCCCGCAGCATCGCGTCCCACCGTTACGACTTTGCTCAGGAATGCTCCGCCCGCCTGCTGGCATTGCATTCGGATGAGACTCACGCTCCCATTCTTTCCATCCTGGAGCGCGCGCGGCGGATCGCACTCATACAGCGTTCCGCGGCCTCGTCGCGTTTGTCCGATCTCGCCCGCGCCAGCCGCTACCTCGAACGGGCCTGAACCGCAACCGTCGAATTCTCAACGGCGGGCGTCGGATTCACATCGTTTTTCAACTGCCAGCTTCCGCCATAAGGCATCCACTCCCTCACGGCCATGGTTCCTCAAGTTGACTGAACCGCGACGCTTACGGTCCGTGAAATAATTGGCGCCCGGCGCTCCGTAACCGTCGCTTTTCAGAGTGTTACTGAGCCGCGCGCGTCAGCGAGCGTAACGAATGCCGAGACTATTTCACACGCCGGTTACGAAGCGCCTTGTTGGTTTTCCAAACGGCTGATTAGAGCTGGCCTTCGGATTGCACCCACCACCGCATCATGCTCGAAGGATTGGGCGGAAATCTCGAACACTATATGGACTTGTTGAGTACCCGGCAGAAGCTGGTGGCATCCAACCTGGCCAACGCCGATACGCCTGGATACAAAGCGAAAGACATCGATTTCAAGCGCGAGTTTGAATTGCAGACCGGCGCGGAACCGGCCACTATCGAAGTTCCCGGTCTAATAGCGAAGAACGACGGCAATAACGTCGACGTGGATCGCGAGGCGCGTATGCTCTCGGAAAACGCGATGCGCTTTAGCATCGCATCGACCATGGTACGCGGGCAGATCAGCCAGATTCGGAGCGCCATTCAGGATGGCAAATCGTCATGAGCCTTTTCTCCTCGTTAGCTGTTAGCGCGTCTGGCATGGCCGCGCAAAAAGCGCGGGCGGAAGTGCTGGTGGAAAACCTCGCCAATGCCGAGACCACGCGCACTCCCGAAGGCGGTCCTTATCGCCGCAAGGACGTTATCTTCAGCAGCGATCCCAACGTGGGCTCCTTCGGGACCGCTCTCGAATCGGCCATGGGAACTGGCGTGTCGGGCGTCAAGGTGTCCGGCATAACGGTGGATCAGCGCGATCCTGAAAAGCGTTACATGCCCGGCCATCCCGATGCCGACGCCGAGGGTTATGTGGCCTTCCCCCGCATCAACCCCGCCGAGGACATGGTCGATCTGATGGGAGCGTCTCGCGGCTATCAAGCCAACGTCTCCGCGATTTCGGCCGTGAAAGATATGATCCAGCGCTCTCTCGACATTTTGAAGTAAGCCGCCATGTCGCCGATCTCACCCATCACGCCCGCTGCGATTCCGGATATCGCGGGACTCTCGAACGCATCGCAAAAAGGGCAGAACTTCCAGACGATGCTCGAATCGTACGTGGGTCAAGTTCAAAAATCGCAGGATTCCGCCCAAAGTTCGGCTAACAGCTTTCTTTCCGGCGGCAGCGAGGAATTGCACACGGTGGCCCTCGCCACGCAGCGCGCGGAACTCGAGTTTGAGATGTTCCTCCAGGTCAGAAACAAAGTCGTCTCGGCGTACCAGGAAGTCATGAAGATGCAGCTCTAGCATGGATCAACTCACGAAACTCTACAAATCGCTTTCGGCGGCCCAGCGCTGGAGCATCCTCGTTTGCGGACTGTTGATCGCGGCCGGCGTCGCATGGTTCACGCACTTTGAACGCGAGGCCGGTTTCCGCCCCCTGTTCGCTTCTCTCAGTTCCGAGGACGCGTCGGCCATTATCCAAAAGCTGAAAGAGAAAGGCGTCGATTATCGCATCGGCTCGAACGGAACCTCCGTCCTGGTTCCGGAGCGCCAGGTCGCCGAACTGCGGCTCGACATGGCCGGCGCCGGCCTTCCCAAGACCGGGCGAATCGGTTATGAAATTTTCGACAAGACGAACTTCGGCATCACGGATTTCGCCGAGCACGTGAATTATCGCCGCGCCGTGGAAGGCGAACTGGAGCGCTCCGTGATGTCCATCGCGGAGGTGGAACAGGCGCGCGTCCACGTTACATTTCCGAAAGATTCCGTTTTTCTCGACTCGCGCGAGCCGGCCAAAGCCAGCGTCCTGGTGCGTCTGGCTCCCGGAGCTTCGCTGTCCCCGCAGAACGTCTCCGCCATCACCCACCTGGTTTCGAGCGCTGTCGAAGGCCTGAATCCAAACGCCGTCTCCGTGGTGGACATGCAGGGAAACCTTCTCAACCGGCCGCATCATACCGGCTCGCCGAACGATGGTCTCTCGGACGAGGCGCTCGAATATCAACAAAAAGTCGAGCACGAGCTGCAAGCGAAAATCGCCAGCACGCTCGAGCCGCTGCTCGGCCCCGATAAATTCCGCACCGCCCTTTCCGTCGATTGCGACATGAGCGACGGAGAGCAAAGCGAAGAGGTCTTCGATCCTTCTAAATCCGTCATGGTGACTTCGCAGCGCACCGAGGACGCGCCGGGAAGCACGTCGATTGCATCGGGACAGCCCGGTACGGCGTCCAACCTGCCGCACCCTCCGTCTTCAGAGCCCCGCACCGGGACCGGGCCCGCCCGCCGGGTCGAGAACATCACCTATCAATCCAGCCGGACCACTCGTCACGTCAAGCTCGCGCAAGGAACCATCAAACGTCTTTCGATCGCCGTGTTGCTCGATCAAAACGTGCAGTGGAATGGGTCGCAGCGCACTTTGGTTCCACCCACGCCCGAAAAAATCAAGAGCATCCACGATCTGGTCGCGACTGCGGTAGGCCTGGTCCCCGAGCGCGGCGACCAGCTCGCGGTCGAGACGCTGCCGTTCGATTCTACCCTCAACGCCCCCGCTCCGCTGCCCTTCCACGCGCCTGTCGTGAAGAAGGAGAAGAAGACTTTTTTTGAGGAGAAGATCGAGAACAATCCGCTGCTGCTGTACGGAGGCGCGGCCGGGGCCGTCATCGTCGTCTTGCTGCTGGGATTCAAGATGATGAGCCGGGGAGCATCGCAAGCGCGGGCCCAGCAGCAAGCCGCCATCGAAGCCCCGGCCCCCGCCTACGACCGCGTCAGCCTCTCCCACGCGGCTCACTCGCAAACAGAGGGTACGGCATCCTCTCAGACCCTACAGTTACCGCCTCCGCGCGTCGAAGTAATCACAAGCCAACTTAGAGAAAGTGTTACGCGCGACGCCGAACTGTGGGCTGGCGTTCTGCGCGCGTGGCTTGCCGAGGAGGAAAACGCGTAAGACATGGCTTCTGGCGCCGCCAAGCTTTCCGGACTGAAAAAGGCCGCTATCTTTCTCGTCAGCATGGGCGAGCAGGCCAGCGCGGAGCTTATGAAGCAGCTCAATGAGGAAGAGGTCAAGACGCTGAGCAAGGCGATCGCGCGGCTCGAAACCGTCCCGCCAGACCAGGCCGAGGCCGTCCTCGAAGAAGTTTACAGCACCGTTCTTCCACAGCCGGGGAGTGCGCGGGGCGGCGTCCAATACGCCAAGAAAGTACTGGCGTCGGCATTCGGCGCCGACAACGCCCGCAGAATCGCCGAGCACCTTCCGAAGCCGAACGGCCAGGTCACCAAGAATATCGAGGCGTTGCAAAAAGCGGACCCCATTCAATTGAGCCGCTTTCTCGAAGGCGAGCATCCGCAGACGATCGCCCTCATCCTGGCGCATCTTTCCGCCTCGCAAGCCGCATCCCTGCTGGCTACCTTGAACACCGCGGTGCGCTCGGAAGTAGTGGTTCGCATGGCGGAACTCGACCGCGTCTCGCCCGACGTCGTCGCGCACATCGCGGTGGTAATTTCGGAGCGCATGAAATACCTCGGCGAAATTAAACGCGAGACCTACCGCGGACCGCGCGCCGTCGCTGAAATTCTCAATCGCATGGACCCCTCTGAAACAGACACCATCCTGAACGACATCGAGGATCAACAGGGACTTGTCGACGCCATCCGCCACTACATGTTCGTATTCGACGATCTGCTCATGATCGATCCCAAGGCTATGAAAGAGGTGGTGGCCAAGATCGACCGCAAGCTGCTGA
>JBEKUT010000248.1:0-10281 GCA_049514735.1 Bryobacteraceae bacterium | reverse complement strand
CACGACTCCCCGCTGCACCAAGAGCGTTGACTTTTCGAAATCGAAGTCCCTCCACTGTAAGCCCACGATCTCGCTGGCGCGGAGTCCTGACATTCCTCACGCGCACCAGTTGCATCGGGTTGTTCTCGACCAGTTCCCAACGTTGAGCGCATTTGAACAGGGTGGACATCGAAGACCTGATGTTCCCCCGGGTTTTAGGCGCCAACGGCAAACGCTTCCAGCCAGTCCTCAACCGCCATGGCTCTGACACTGCCGATTGCCGCCTCACCCATCGCGGGCGGATGTAATTGTCAAGGTACGATTGGCACGATGTCCGCGTCGAGTAGCATGCTGGCAGCTCTTCTTTCTCGTATCGCGCGATCAACGCTCCCATCGTGGAGGCCGTGACGGGACCAAGAGTGTGCTCCGCATTGATCCGCAGAATGATCGCTTGCACCGCGTCCGATTTGCGAGCCGGCGCTTCAGTATAATCCTGAAGCGTCCCCATCGTAATCGCGTGCAAGCTTCGCCCGGCAGCCCGGGGCAGGGGTTCGTAAAACCTAAACTCCCATACTCTTAAACCGTTTTCTCTCTTTTTTACTCGAAGACTTCCGTTCCGATATCGGGTGCGCGTACCCCGATGGATCATACCTCACTGGCCAGTCACTCAACTTCGACGGAGACGCAGTGACGTGGTAACAGGGTTTGCATCACAGCGAAAACATCGGGGCGGCATCTTTGTGGCGTCTGGGGAGTCGCGCTCCCTGTGTGCTTCTTTAAGAGCACTTCCAGCGGCTGCTCTTCCATTGCAGTTCCCGAATTTCCACATTGCGTGACCGCGATTCAAAAGCAACTGCTTCAAATTCAGCCTGCGATGATCCACGGGTTAATATAGACAGCCTTTGTCGGCAATCCGAATGTTACTGTTCTCAGACGCCGGATCAATTCACGATCCTTCCCCACGCTTCCGGCAAGTACCATCCCGATAATGTACCGGCAGTACGGCTTCGCTCAAATTCAGAGTGTCATGATCCATGGGTTAACGGTGCTGAAATCGAAGAAGTAGGCCACAATTCCCATGAACCTGTGGTCTTCGCAGCGCCCCGGATGGCGTCTGCCCAACAGCGACCGTAACGCAGTCGGTCTCTACGCCGGCCGGATTACGACCCCCTCTTTGGGGATGCTATGCAGCATCGGATCCAGCATCGTCACTCCCACCCCCCAATGCCGCTCCATCAGCAGATGCGGCGTAGGAGCCATCCATTCCGCCAAGGAGACATCTATGTGAGTAATCGTTGAGCGCGGTTGGCGGTTCAAAAACGTGACAAGCGGAACGTGGAGTGGGGTGGCGCTGTTTTGCGATCCGAAGGCTCATCTGACGCGGCTGAAGTAATTGGCGGCATTCGGCGTGAACCACGGCTTCATGTCAAGCTTGCGCCGCGGCGAGAACCTTGTCGTGGTTCAGACGTTTGGTCTCGCCCGTTGCCCTGCACGGCGTCCACGGTGGCGGCGCAGTTTGAAAGCCCCACGTAACTGAACTGCACGTGGGCGACACAAACGCGTGCCTCCTTGACTTAACCCTCCAAAATTCAATATGATAGGACCCAACGTATGGATCGTCGCCATTTTTTCGGAACTACCGCTTCCCTTATCACGGCCTTTCAGGCCAGTTCGCTCGTCAAAGCTCAGAACGCCATCGCTTCCGCCGGTGGCCGGCCAGCCGACTCCATCGCGCGCGATGAAGACTTCTGGTTCAACATCCGCCACGCCTTCACTGTCGATCGCAACATGATCAATCTCAATAATGGAGGCGTGTCGCCGGCGCCGAAGATCGTGATGGATACCGAAGTGCGATATCTGGAGATGGAGAATCTCAGCCCGTCCTATTACATGTGGAACGTGCTTGACCCCGGCGTAGAAACCGTCCGCCGCCGGCTCGCCCGTATGTTCGGGGTCGATACCGAAGAGATCGCCATCACCCGCAATGCGAGCGAAGCGAATGAGATCGTCCAGCTTGGCATGAAATTGAATGCTGGCGACGAGGTGATCACCACGAACCAGGACTATCCGCGCATGATCACCACATGGCAACAGCGCGAGCGCCGCGAAGGTATTAAACTCAAACAACTCACCTTCCCCGTGCCGCCGCCCAGCATGGACTATCTGCTGAAGATATTCGAAGACGCCATCACGCCGCGGACCAAGGTGATCCACATCTGCCATATCACGAACCGCACCGGCCAGATCTTTCCGGTGAAGCGCATTTGCCAGATGGCGCGCGCCCGCGGAATTGAAACGATTGTCGACGGCGCGCACGCCTTCGCCCAGTTCCCCTTCACGCACGCCGATCTCGATTGCGATTATTACGGCACGTCGCTCCACAAGTGGGTGCTCGCGCCGATCGGAACCGGCATGTTGTATGTTCGCAAGAACAAAATCCCAACCATCTGGCCGATGATGGCCGCGCCGGACTCAATGCAGGACAACATTCGCAAATTCGAGGAGATCGGTACGCATCCGGCGTCACAGCGCAATGCCATCACGGAAGCGATCAACTTTCACGAGAGCATTGGGGCGGAGCGCAAGGCTGAGCGTTTCCGCTTCCTCCGCAAGCGTTGGTCGAATCAGTTGCGCGAATTGCCCGGCGTCAAGATTCTGAACAGTGAAGATCCGGAGCAATCCTGTGCCATCGGCTTCATCAGCGTCGATAAGATCGACGCTCCGGCGTTATCGAAATACTTGTGGGATAAGTATCGCATTTGGACTGTGGCGATCGTCACGCCCGGGGAATACCAGGGTCTGCGTATCACGCCGAACGTCTACACGACGCTCGAAGAGATCGACACGTTTACCGAAGTGATGACGAAGATCATTAAGAACGGCTCGATCCCGGCGTAACAGTTTTCAGGGGCGTCACGCGAAGATCAAGCACCCTTCTGAACTGCGGACGTGCGCAAGCGACTACGAAGCCAACCCCGTATGGTCCGAAACTGGATTCGGTATCAGGGATGGCAGTTTCGTGCGTGGGCAAGCGGCCAAGCTCAAGCGAGATCTGCGCCTTCGTTCGCCGGAGAGAATCGCGCTTACGTCGAAGAAGTCGCGACCGGGCTGCAAGTTGCGGGCGTCAAGGTCTTTTACGACGCGTTCGAGGCCGCGAACCTGTGGGGGAAGAACCTCGTCGACCACCTTGCCGACATCTATGCCAACGCGCGCTATGTCGTCATGTTCATCTTAAGGCAGAAAATGCCAACAAGCACACACGAATGAAGCTACAGATTGACGGCATTGTCCTGTTGTCGTTGCCCAAAACTTCTGTAACTCCGCAGCCCACCGCGCCATCTCAACGGTGAATTGGACCCGTGCTCTGGATTAGTGCGCGATCACGCGCGCCGATTGGGCCGTTGTCCCGTCTGATCGTCCAACCAGGATTTCATCTGGCTTGTACTGCCGGTTGCATTGAGCACCTCTGAGCGCCGGTAGTATGCATAGATCCTGCCCTCAATTGGACCGATCCCGTTCAAGTCATTCGGGCCAAGGAAGAGGGCATCGTCATCTCGGCTGCGACGTTTGTCACCATCTTGGTCAACTTGCGGGGTCAGGAGCAACCGAACGCCAGTCTCCTTCTTGGATTGTGCTTTTACGCCTTTCCAGTGCGGAGGGTTAAATGCGCAGTTCCAATCGAAGGATTGCCCCTCGACATGAAAGGTGAATTTCCAGACCGCATAGTCGAGGAAATCGTTGGGAGCGATGAGATCCTCCACGTCGCCCTCTCGGCCGGGTGCAGAAAACTCAACGTTGAATTGATCCGGTGTCTGGAAGGGACTTGCAAGCGACGTGACCAGGCGGTAGAGCTTCCGAAGGTCGCCTCTTGTCCATTGTTTCCGGCGAAGACCCGATATGGCGATGCGGGTTCCGGTCGCCTTCCCAGGGAACACCTTGGGTTTGTCGTTGGCACGCACGCGGACGCTGAGGTTCTCAAGGTACGGTCCCTGCCCGAGCAGATCGTCCCAGTCAATTGTTGTTGCGTATTCTGGCTGGCCCAAAGCCCTCGTTGTCAAGGTGACAAAGCGACCAAGCTTGAAGGGAGCAATTCGTCCAACGCCTTTCTCTCCCAGGGCCAGCCTTCGAAAGTGCTTCGTCCGAACAGAGCGGTCTTTGCGGCGTGAATCCGTGGCAAGTTCAAGCCATTTCCCGGTAATATCCTCAAGGGTCATGCCGGTACCGGAATCTTGCACGACAATCGATTGCGATGGGGGTGTGCGACATAGAAGTGATTAAGATGGATTCATAGTCACGCGGCACGGCGATTTTCCCAATACTGTTCAAGTTCGCCGTTGAGCTGGCAGCAGCGCAGAGCGATGATGGCAGGCGCCTTGCCAACAAGCACAGCCCCTTCAACAGTCGCCGCTCCTTCTCATATCAGCTCCTAAAATGTGAAGGTATCTTCTTCCGCGATCATGATCACCGGCGGTCCACCCGACGAGATTTTCACCGCGTGGGCCAAGGTTTCCTTACCGCCGGCAGATTCCGCGCATCCCTGAAGCGCTTCCATCGAAGGAAAATGAACCTCGGCGATGCGATAGAATAGCGGCGTGCCCTGAGGGGACTGTAACACTTTGGTTGCGACGATCTTTGTCTTTCCAGCCAGCTTGGCGACCGCCATGGGGATGTGCTCTTTTTCATAGACCGCATCAAAAGCTTCGGCGTCCTTGGGTTGTGGATACGCCACGATTAATTTCGCACTTGCCATAAGTTACCTCACCCCTTGTTCGCGAACGCGGCGAGGAAAGTTACGGTCGCCGGATCAGTTCCGGTTTTCGACCGCCCACCCCACAACAAGACCGGCGACGGCGCCCAACACCGCGACGCCGAGGTGCGATACCAGAATGTGCGACGCGTCCAGGTTCGGACAGTGAATCTCCAGAGCGGTGGTTCCCGCCAGACTCGCAAGCAGCCCCGTTGCCGCTCCGGTCATGATCGGAGAAAGAATCGCACCGCGACGCAGGACAAGCCACAAAGGGACGGCCGCTATCGCCCCCATGGGTGTGCCGGTCCGTATGCACGCCCAGGCTTTTGCCCAGAAATGTCGCTCGTGCTGAAACGGGAACAGGATCGCAATGGCAATTATCAACGAGATCACAATGATGATGGGCAGGCGGCCCGGAGGAAACCGATGCCGGCTGCCCGGGACCATCTGATTCATAAGCGAGTAGGCCAACAGACCCGCGCCGATCGCCAACGCTGCGAGAATTGCGCTCATTTGAAGTGGGGTCTTGACAGCGATCGCGAACGCTCCGATATGGTAGACACCAAGAGATGCGATGACAACGAAGATTGCTAAGAACGACGCCCAAATGTAGCGCTTGGGCGCGATCGGGCGCACGGGGCGCAGTTCCGCAACGAGCCCTCTTTCGATCTCTCGTAAAACTGTCGGCGAAGGCAAGTCCGCGGGAACCGGCACGTTGAGGATTTCCGCCAACTCGCGGCATCGGGCACAGGTTCGCAAATGCTCCTCCGCTTCCGGCGGCAACGGCGAAGCCTCGACGATCGCCTGATTAATGTCCTGACAATTCATTGAGCACCTTCTGCCGCTTCGGCATAACCCCGAAGCAGTTTTCGCAGCCGGTCGTATCCACGGTGCGCTTTCTGCTTCACCGCGCCGGCGGTCGATGATGTGGCGCGCGCGACTTCTTCCAAACTCAATCCTCCCACCTTCAACATCGTGATGACTTCCCGCTGCGCCTCGGGTAGCGCGGCCACCAGTGCTTCAAAGACCGGAAGCGCATGTCGAGGCTCACTCTCGGCATGCCGCTCGGGCAGCACCTCCATCACCGTCTCGTGATTGTTGATCCGCCGGCTCCGCCGGTAGCCGTCTATGCGGACGCGGCGGGCAATTGCATAGATCCACGGCAACACGGGCTCGCCCGGGCGGTAAGTGTGCCGAACACGGTGAATTCTCAACCACGTGTCTTGCAGAAGGTCTTCCGCCTGCCCCGGCGTCGCCGATTGGCTCCGGAAGAATCTCAGCAAAGCGGGGCTGAGCGCGGAGACCAGGATGGCCGGCGCCTCCAGATCGGCTTGCTGGTAACGCTCCATCCAGCGATCCAGTTCCGCACAAGCCCGTCGGTCCTCACGGTTCTCTGGCAGGCTAGACTCCACTTGGGTACATTCGCAACCACATAGCGTCAAGTTACGCTGGTCATAAGAATTCTAAAAAAGATTCGCAATCTGATCAATCCGCGCTACCGTCAGGGCCGTTGTCCCGGTCAGGAACTCGATATCGGTTTTGGACCGGCTGCACCTGCAAACCATATAACCAAAAGAACTTGCTCCTGCGACATCCCACCAGTTCGAGGAAACGAACAGCATCTCGGCCGGGCGAAGGCGAAAGGTTTCAACGCCGAGCGCGTAAACCCTGGGCGACGGTTTGTAAGTCCGCACCCTGTCGACGGAAATGATCTCGTCAAAAGACGATTCGAGGGCATTGTGCCGTACGGCGGATTCCAACATTTCGGGCGTTCCGTTCGAGAGGATCGCCAGCGGAATTCCCTTCAATGATTCCAAGCCCGGTTTCACGTCCGAAAACGCAGAAGGAAACAGGTAAGCCCGCATGAGATCGCCAAGTTGAGCTTCACTCGCCTGAAGCCGGAGTTGCCCGACAGCGGAACGCAGCGCCGCCTCGGTTACACTCCGGAAATCCACGTATCGCTCCATGAGCGATCGCAGCCAGGTGTATTCCAGTTGCCGCTGCCTCCACAATTCGGACAAGGCGCGAAGATCGCCCGGGATGCCGTGGCCGTCGCGCAGTACGGCGGAATGCACATCGAACAGAGTGCCGTAAGCATCGAACACGACGGCTCGCGGTTTCATCAGCCTGCCTTTTTCAGGCGAGCGCGCCGATTCGGATGCGAACATCCAGCTTTCCACGCAGAGTGTTCATCATGAGGCAGCCGCGGTCCGCAATTTCCACCAGCCTTTCAAGAAGCTCAGGATTCGCGCTGTCGGCGGTGACGTAGAGATCCAGGGCTGAAAACCGGGCCGGTGACTCGCCGATTGTGCCGATCACTTCCAGGTGCGCATCAGAGACTTGCTCTCCACGGGCGCGGATCGCCGCCAGCAGGTTGCTCATGAAGCAGCCGCCCACGGACGCAAGGAAGAGATCTCCTCCCATGGGACCCCTATCCGCGCCGCCTTTCTCAACAGGCCTGTCGATAAGCACGTGATGGGTCCGGAGCGTCGCTTCGGACGTCGAGGCGGAAACCTGGCGAACCTGAATTTTCATCGTAGTCATAGTGTCTGCGCTCCTTTTGTCGAACGGCGTAAGACCATGCTGCCACACCGGTCCGCTTAATTCTGCGGGACGGCTTGCGATCCATGGCCGATCGCTCTCCGCACGTCGTCGCGGGTTAACCTTGCAGTGAGGAAGGCGTCCACGGAAGCCTTGCCGGGGCCAAAAATCAGCACGATCGAAGAGGCCACCAAAAAGGTATATGGCGCCGCTCCGGTAAACTTATCGGGATCTGAAAAGATCGAGAAGAGCGCCTCGCGATCGGCGGCGATGTAGGCGACCATCATGTCGATCGCGAGCGGCAGCGCGATCAGTCTCGAACCGAGCCCGAGAATGAGAAAGAAGCCGCCTGCAAGCTCGAGGCCCGAAATGAAATATGCGTTCAACGCAGGCGCCGGGATACCCAAATGGGTGAAGAATCCGATCACTTTTTGCGTGTCGTTCAGCTTGCCCCATCCCGTCTGCATGAATTGCCATCCCCAATATAGGCGCACCGCGAGCAAAAACGGAGACTGCAGGCTCGACGCCGCACGAATTAACAATCGATAGTACCTGCCCGCCAGTTGTGTCATGGCATCACCCTCTCTTTCGTTGACTGTGAAGGACACAACCATCCGAGTTGCGCCCAGGCCGAGAACCATGTTGCGAGCATCGACTGTTGTTCCTCCATCGATGCGGAGCTGTTCTTGAATGCGAGATCAATCGCTTCCCCGATGCGCAGCCCGTCCTGAAACGCCAGGAGAAGCAGATATTCCTCGGCGGCGAGTCGGCGATAATAAACCGTGTAATCCAGCCGGTGCACCGCGAGGAAGATTGGGTCAGGATTGGACCGGGCCACTCGCTCTGTCATGGTGCGATGCTTCTGCTTCAGAGCCGTGTTGCTGGCGGCTCCGCGGTCCTCAGATGCCCGGTTCACCTGAATCCGCAGGTCATCGACGGGGTACTGCAAGGCGAGTAAGCGAACGTAGGGCTGCAGGCTCGCACGGAAGTCAGCATCGAGTTCCAGCAGATCTTCGGGGCCGAGCACTTTATCAGCGGCACTGTCGAAGGCTTCGATATCAGCCCATTCCAGGCGAATCATGTCGAGCGCCAGGGTATGGCGGTTTCCGGCGTACTGCGGATTTCGCCGCAGCCAATCCTCAAGGCGGGACCCCAGGTTGCGTAGCGTGAACGAGCGCGAAGGGCAATCTGAGAGATAGGCACGCGAGAGCCGTCGGAAGGCTCGCTCACCGAGCACGGCGCGCAGCCCTGGGAAATCGTCATAGAACGAATCGATAATGCGGAACCAGTAACTGCGGCTATAAATTTCGAGGCGTTCCAGTGAAGTCAGACGATTGTTCGGCTTGATGAATTCAGCATCCGCTCCCCCGGCCATGCGATCGGATGTTGTCAGCGGCTGGAAGATGGCATTCGCCATGCGTCTTTGTACTTCGAGCAGCGTCATAACGTCACCAGAGCCGGCGCGTGCAGGTACTTCTCGGCCTTGAGCGCTTCCGCATGGACTTCTTCGAATGACGGAATGCGATCGTCCCATTCCAGCAGAGTCGCCGTCGGACCGACACGGCGTATGGCGTGTTCGTACATCCTCCAGACCGGGTCGATCACGGGATGATCGTGCGTGTCAAGGATGTATTTCTGAAATTTCGAGTGGCCGGCGATGTGAATCTGAGCCACGCGGCCGGCCGGGATGCTGTTGAGATACTCGTAGGGATCGAAATCGTGGTTTCGTGAAGAGACGTAGATGTTGTTCACGTCCAGCAGAATCCCGCAATCAGCCTGTTCGACGACCTCGTTGAGAAACTCCCATTCGGTCATCTCCGACATGTGAAACTCGGCGTAACTGCTCACGTTTTCGACAGCGATCGGCACTTCCAGAAAATCGCGAGCCTCGCGCACCTTGCGCGCCGTGACCTCGGCGGCTTCGAAAGTGTACGGCATGGGTAGAAGGTCGTGGCTGTAGGCGCCGTCGACGCTTCCCCAACAGAGATGATCGGTGACCCAGGGAGTCCTGGTGCGTTTGACCAGCGCCTTCAACCGGCGCAGATGTTCCCGGTTCAGGGGTTCCGCGGAACCGAAGTACATGGACACGCCATGCTGGACAACCCGGTAATTCTCCAGTATCCGGTCGAGTGTCTCCAGCGGACGGCCGCCATCGACCATGTAATTTTCCGAAATGATCTCGAACCAGTCGACTACCGGTTTCTTTTCGAAAATGTGGTTGTAATGAGGGATGCGGAGGCCGATTCCGATCCCGTAATCCATGAAAGCGTTGAAGCGATTGGCAGGCATGTTGGTTCAAGAAGAGGGGGCGATCCCAGTGGCTCGCCCCTCTTGGCTCAAATCACTATTTCTGGGAGCCGTCGGTCGCGCAGGCGCCCTTGCCCTTGCATTCGTTCTTGCCCCACTGCTTTTTGTCGCCGCCGCCGTTACCCTTGCAGGAATTCAGCCCCTTGCAGGCGTGCTTCTCGATATCCTTCTTGTCGGTATCGTCCCCAAAGTTCCCGGCGAGCGCGGAAAATGTTGGACTGGAGACGCCCTGCGAGGGGGCGGCGTTCAATCGGGCCATCGTGCCGCCTAGCAAGCCGGCAAACGCCGCTGCGAGCACGAGGGAGTTCTTGTTGATCTTCATGTGATTAGTCTCCTTTAAGCTGTAGGTCTCAACCTTGACTTGAGCGGCGGTTGCCCGTGCAGCGGGCTTATGACGCCACCCGGATGATCACCGTCAATTAATACTTCGCGAATCGGCAGCGTATAGTTACGGCTTCCATAAACGGAAAAACCGGGAACTGAACGTCCCCGGTCTCGCCCGCGACGCGTCAAGGAGAACCGCTCACCAGGTATGAGCGCAATGCGTCGCGAATTCGTTTCGTTGTTGCAGACGCCGGCGGCCGATTTCCTCGTCACAGTGTACGCAGGCGCCGAAGCTGTGACCTTTAATCCGAATCAAGGCCAGCTCGATGTTGCGGCGGATCGCGGATTCGCGATTGAGGCCGGCGATCGCGAGTTCTCTCTCT
>JBEKUT010000247.1:0-10324 GCA_049514735.1 Bryobacteraceae bacterium | reverse complement strand
ACTTGCCCGCCTTCAACCCCAGCCGCGTCTCGAGCACCCGAACCAGATTTTGCAATTCGGCGCTCCTGCCCTGCTCTTTCGCAAGCTGCGCGCGCAGGGTGTGAATCTGCTCTTCGAGATCGGCTCTCTCTTTTTCGAAATTCTCCTGTTTCTGAGGAGGCGGAACAACCACGGGGGACGGACCCACGAAGCGAGCCTCTTCCTGCGCCAACGGCCCAGCCGTGCCTTCCCCATAAAGCGCCAGCGCGGCCTTGACGTCGCCCGAATGCCTCGCATACGTGATGCCGCCATGGCGAAGCTGAGAAGCATCCAGGTCGATGGTCTTGTGAGTGTCGCCTTCGTCCACTTGCAACACGCCTCGCTGCGCGTTTTGAACGGCAGGCGCCGCGCGGTCCCAATCGATATGAAGTTGCGCCCCCGCTGAATCCTGCACGCGCAGCGACAGGCTAGGCGGAAGCGCATCCGACCAATAGCGGTCCTTGGCCAGCAGACCCGCAAACAGCAGCAGGGTAGCCATGGGGATCGCCCAAAACCATTGCTGCCATCTCTTCTTACGCGGATCGCGCTCGCGCACAAACCGCGGCGCTTCAAAAGGCCGGCGTCCGCTGAATTCAGGCCCTTGCCGAACCGCGACGCCTGTTGGCCGGCCGTGCTGAGCGGGCAGAACCGGAGCCTGTGGGACCAGCGCCTTCCCTTCCTCCGCGGCCGGAAGCGGTTGGGGCTGCGGAATCGCCGCCCGTGAATGGAGCCGCGGCCGAACCACGTGCAACGGTTCGAGCACAAATTCGTGTTCCGGCCGGTGCTCCACCAAACGGCCCCGTGCATCGCGCACGAAGAAGGCGGCTTTCGTTGGTCCCACGCGGCCCGGACGCAGCGACATGGTGAACTGCCAGGGCAACGGGAAGCACTGTTGGTAGACCTTGATGTCGCTATCCGTCAGCGTCAGGTCGCCGCTGGTGTGCGATAGGAACCAGCCGGCCACCTGCAGATCTTTAAGCAGCAGGTCGCTCTTGGCGCTCTCCAGCATGCGCGCCAGATCCTGCAAATCTTTCTCGGAAAGTACGAACGCGCCGCCCCGCGAGTGCTCGCAGGAGATGGGACGCCATGCCGCGATGCGGGTGACATTACCGACGCGCGAGCCGAAGAAAACGCCCCCGACCTCTACGCCACCGCGCGTGTTGGCATGAAAACTCGATGAGACGGTCAGACGGATTTCATCGACGATTTCGAGAGGATAATCGATCGTGAGATTCGCTTCCGGCGAGTGCCAGGAGCCTAGCTTTAATTCAGCAGTTTTCTCGACTACGTCCATCTAAAATTCGCAGAATACTGCCCTCCGTGGCCCGGTTGCTGACGGATGTAGCCGAGTTCTCATCCGTGTCGGGCTCATCTGGTACTTCGTGAAGATGATACCAATACGTGATTCCTCCCGCCAGAGCGGCGAGCGCAACCACCGCCATGAACCACTTCACCGTGGAGCGATTCCACGCCCGCCGATACTCCACGATAGCGCCTGTCATGCGGACTCCCGCCCACGCCAGCGCCAGGGAGACCGTGAGCTTGAGGTACCAGGCAATCAGATCGAGATGGCCTTGCCCGCCCACTTGGCTCCATACGGTAAAGATCGCAATCAGCGCGATCCAGAATTCGAACGCGTATGCCAGACGCAGTATGGATGTGTTAAATGGGGGCTGATCCGGTTCCGGCGCGGCCGGAGGGATTTCGACGGATGGGAGTTCAGCGGTTGGTTCAACCGTCCTTTGTTCCTCGGCCTGTTCTGTCACATCCATTGATTTTCAGGCTATCAAGACTATTAGACTACGTTAGCCTCCGATACCGCACAGGTCTCCCATTTTAATCGGCTGTTCGCGCCAATTCGTGACATAATTCTTTTCCATGACGACCCAGTTTTTTGAGAGTCTTGGGCAGGATCTCCGGTACGCGGCGCGAGGTCTGCGGCGCAACCCATTATTTACGCTGACGGCGGTTCTTGCCGCCGCGTTGGGCATCGGCAGCACCACCGCGGTCTTCAGCGTGGTCGACCGAATTCTGTTTCGCAGCCTGCCCTACCCGCACGACGAGCGGCTGGTTTCGCTGGGCATGATGGCGCCGCTCGATACCAACGAGTTCCTTTTCGGCGAGAATTATTTCGATTGGCGCAGGCACCAGGCGCCCTTCGAATCCGTCACGTCGTTTGTCGCGGGCAACTACGATTGCGACCTGACCCAGGCGAACCCGGTGCGGCTCTCCTGCGCCGATGTAGAGGGAAATTTTCTGGATACGCTGGGTCGTCCGCCGCTGCTGGGCCGGAGCTTCACGCCGCAGGAAGACAAACCTGGCGCCGCGAAAACCGCCCTGATGTTCTATGGCGTATGGCGGAGCCGCTTCGGGGGAGATCCGAACGTAGTCGGGAAGATTGTCTCGCTGGACGGCCAGCCGGTGACCATCGTCGGCGTGCTCCCGCCGGATTTCGAGATGCCGACGCTCTCGACCCCCGACCTGCTGATGTCGTCGCAATTGAACGAGGCGACAAATCGCAACGGCGTTTTGCTCCGCGTCTTTGGGCGGTTGAAGCTGGGAGTGACCGTTCAACAGGCGCAGGCGGCCATGCAGCCGCTGTTTGCGAGAGCGCTCGAAACCGTTCCGCCGCAGTTTCGGAAGGAGGTTTTTCTGCGCGTCCAATCGTTGCGGGACCGCCAGGTGCAGGACTCCCGGCGGGCATCCTGGGTGCTGCTTGCGGCCGTCTTATCGGTTTTGTTAATCGCCTGCGCGAACATCGCGAATCTGCTGCTGGCGCGGTCGACGGCGAGGCAGCGCGAGTTGGCGGTGCGGGCCGCGCTGGGTGCGGGACGGGCCCGGCTGATTCGCCAGAGCCTGACGGAGGCCGTGGTGTTGGGAGTTCTAGGGGGCGTCGCGGGCTACGGAGTCGCGTGGGCATTGCTGCGTGTGTTCGTCGGTATTGCTCCCGGAGGCATTCCTCGCTTGGAGCAAGCCTCGCTGGATGGACGTGTGCTGCTGTTCACCATCGGCGGCGCGCTGCTTTCGGGGATCGTCTTCGGATTGGCGCCGGCGCTTCAGAAGGTTCGCGCCGAGGTGCTGACGGGTTGGAGAACGGCCGGCGCGCCCCGTGCGACATTGCGCGAGTGGCTGGTGGCCGCGCAGATCGCCATGTCGTTGGTGCTTCTCACCGGCGCGGGCATGCTGTTGCGCAGCTTGTGGAAGATGGAGAGTGTCCCGCTCGGGATGGAGACTCAGCACGTGGTGACGGCAGAATTTACGGCGGGCACGCAGCGCTATTCAGATAATGCGCGGCTGCTGCAATTCTTCGACGAACTGCAAACCCGGCTGCAACGCCTTCCTGGCGCGAGCGCCTCTGCGCTCAGCGATTCGATCCCGCCTTCGGGCGGAACGCGTGGACGTCCGTATTCGACCATCCATGTGGAAGGAGTGCCGCCGATGACCGAAGGGACGGGAGGCATGGTGATGTGGCGTTATGTTTCGCCGGGCTATTTTTCGACGCTCGGAATTCGGATTTTGCGCGGCCGCGGATTTCGTGAAGAGGATCGGACGGCGGCCGAGCAGAACGTGGTGTTGAGCGAATCCTACGCTCACCGGCTGTTTCCGAACGGCGATGCCATTGGGCATCGGCTGCTGATCGATGGTGGCGAACGCGTGATCGGCATCGCCGCCGATGTTAAGGATCTGGGTCCGATGCAGGCCGCCGACCCGGAGTTCTACGTGGTTCGCCGGCGCGGCGTCGATGGCGTCTTTAGGAACCAGGCCGAGTTTGGATGGAGACACGCTTTCGTAGCCGTGCGCACGCCCGTGGATAGCCGCGTGATGGCGGGATGGATTCGAAAGGAGCTGGGGGAAATCGATCCGGAAATGCCGGTTTCCATTTCGACTATGCAGCAACGTGTGGGCAAGCTCGCCGCGCGGCCCCGCTTCAACGCGTTGCTGCTGGCGCTGTTCGCCGGAGTCGGCGTGCTGCTCGCGATGATCGGATTATATGGCGTGATGGCGTTTCTGGTGGGACAGCGGACGCAGGAAATCGGCGTCCGGATGGCGTTGGGAGCGACGCCACGGGATATCACACAAATGGTTTTATCGCGGGCAGCGCGCTGGACTGTCGCGGGGCTCGCGGGCGGCCTGATTGGTTCGCTGTTCGCGACGCGGATTTTGCGGTCGATGCTGTTCGACGTGCCGGAGCGCGATCCGTGGACCTACGGAATGGTCCTGCCACTGCTGCTTCTGATTGCGCTGACGGCAGCTTGGATTCCATCGCGGCGGGCGGCGCGCGTGCATCCTATGACAGCGCTGCGGCATGAGTAAAGAAGCTTTCGACCGCAAACTCGCCGAGATCGGGGCTTTGCGATCGGCGCCGGAAGAAACCGCACAGGGGCAGTTGCGCAAGGCGCTGAAGGATCGTAATAACTATGCAGTCGCCAAGGCGGCGGCGATTGCGGGCGAGCGGGGATTCGAAGCATTAGCGCCGGATCTGGTGGCCGCGTTCGACCGGTTCCTGGCCAACGCAGCGAAATCGGACCCGCAGTGCTGGGCGAAAAACGCGATCGCCAAGGCGCTGAAAGAGCTGGGACATTCCGAGGCGGAAGTGTTTTTTCGGGGGACGGCGCACGTTCAAAGGGAGCCCGTTTGGGGTGGGAGTCAGGACACCGCCGCGACCCTGCGGGGAACGTGCGCGCTGGCGCTGGTGGGCACGCGGGCGCTGAGTTTCGATATCCTGACGCGGCTCACCGACCTTCTTGGCGATCCCGAGATGACGGTTCGGATCGATGCCGCGCGGGCCATGGCGCAACTGAACGCGCGGGAAGGCATGCTGCCGCTGCGTTTGAAGGCTCTGGTGGGGGACCGCGAGCCGGAAGCGATCGGACAGTGCTTCGCGGCGCTGCTGAGTCTCGGGCCTCGCGAATGCTTGCCATTCGTGGCCGGGTTTCTTCAAAACGAAGACGCCGATACCCGGATGGAGGCCGCCGGTGCGCTGGTAGAATCGCGGGAGGCGGAGGCGATGGACTACCTCAAGCAATTTTGGGAGAGGCAGACCGATCCGGCCGCGAAGCGAACTTTCCTGACTCTTCTGGCTGGTTCGCCGGTTCCGGCCGCTGCCGATTTCCTGCTGTCGGTTGTCGAAGACGGGTCGCAGGAGATCGCTACGGAGGCGTTGACGGCGCTCGCGAAGAGCCGCTACCGTTCGCAATTCAAGGAGCGGGCGTGGGACACGGTGACCGGCAGGGGGTTCCAAACCTTGCGTGAGATCTTCAAAAAAGAATGGAGTGACGAGTAACAAGTAACAAGATCCCTTAAAAATAAGTCGAACAGAATGGTGTCCAATCCCGGTCTCGAGCAGCATGCTCAAAATATCGATTTTCTATCCGGCGGCGGCGAGTTGGGCGCCCTCATGCGTTCGATGGACTGGTCCAAGACCCGGCTGGGAACGGTGGAAAATTGGCCGCAGAGCCTCCGAACGTCTGTAAGTCTTTGCCTGAATTCCCGTTTCGCGATCATCATCTGGTGGGGTCCGGAGCTGATTATGCTCTACAACGACGCTTACCGGCACATGACCCTGGCCTCGAAGCATCCGGCCGCGCTGGGCAATCCGGGCAAAGACTGCTGGCACGAAATCTGGGATGTAATCGGACCGATGCTGGAGCGGGTATTGCATACCGGCGAAGCCACCTGGTCCGACGATTTGTGCCTGCTTCTGGAACGGCACGGGTATCCGGAGGAGACGTATCATACTTTTTCCTACAGTCCGATTCGCGACGAATCGGGTGGCGTGGGCGGAGTCTTCACCCCGGTCACGGAGACTACGGAGCGGGTGATCGGCGAGCGGAGGTTGCGTACTCTGCGCGATCTGGCCGCGCGGGCGATTGACGCGCAAAACGAGCCGCAGGCCTGGAGCATCGCGGCAGAAGTGCTGGCCGAGAATCCAGCGGACATCCCGTTCGCGGCGCTGTATCGGCTCGGCGGGGATGGCGAGGCGCGGATGGCCTGTTCGGCGGGATTGAAGCTCGATAATCCGTTTCCCGAAGTGATTTCATTGAGCGCCCGCGGCGGCAGTATCGCGGAGGAAGTGCGCCGCGTGGCCGCCACGGGGGCGCCGGTGGAAGTTCGGGACCTCGATGCGAGCGAAATGGTGCTGTTGCCCCTTTCGCAGACCGGGCAAACCAGTCCATTGGGCGTGCTGGTGGCAGCGGCGAGTCCTAGAAAGAGGCTCGACGAGAGCTACCGGACGTTTCTCAATTTAGTCGCATCGCAAATCGCCAAAGGAGTTGCGGACGCGCAGGCTTACGAACAGGAGCGCAAACGGGCGGAAGCGTTGGCGGAACTCGATCGCGCCAAGACCTTGTTCTTCAGCAACGTCAGCCACGAATTCCGGACTCCTTTGACACTGATGCTCAGCCCGCTAGAGGACCTGTTGGCGCGGTCGCCAAAGGAGCTGATGGCCAGCCGGGAGGACGTCGAGCTGATTCACAGGAACGGCATCCGGCTGCTGAAACTGGTAAACACGCTGCTCGATTTTTCGCGCATTGAGGCGGGACGGATCGACGCGGTTTATCAGCCGACGGATCTGGCTACATGGACGGCCGAACTGGCCAGCGTGTTCCGGTCGGCCGTTGAGAAGGCGGGTCTGGAACTGGTGGTGGACTGCCCCCCGCTTGCAGAGCCAGTATTCGTGGATCGCGAGATGTGGGAGAAAATCGTTCTCAATCTCATCTCGAACGCGCTGAAATTCACATACCAGGGCTCTATCACGGTGGCGCTCAAGCCGGTTTCGGAGGGTGGCGTTCAACTGACTGTTTCCGACACCGGAACGGGGATTCCCGATGTGGAGCTGCCTCATGTCTTCGAGCGCTTCCATCGCGTCCGCGGCGCACGCGGGCGAACGCACGAGGGCACGGGGATCGGATTGGCGCTGGTGTACGAACTGGCTCGCCTGCACGGCGGGTCGGTGGGCGTGGCGAGCCAGATGGATGTAGGAACTACGTTCACGGTCGCGATTCCCGCGGGCACCGCTCATCTGCCGCCCGATAAGATCGGAACGGCGCGAACGTTGGCTTCAACGGCGTTGGGCGCGGACGCTTATATCGAAGAGGCGCTACGCTGGCTGCCAGAGCCGTCGAAGCCCGAAGTAGGCACTCGCACGACGGCCTTCCCTTCGGATGTTTTCGTTTTCCGGGCGGCGGGGGACGGGGATAACCGGGATACTCGCCAACGGATCCTGATCGCCGACGACAACGCCGATATGCGCGAATATTTGAGACGGCTGTTGGCGGAGCACTACGACGTCCAAGTGGTCGACAACGGGCGTCAGGCGGTGGAAGTCTGCCTGGGCGATCCTCCCCAACTGGTGCTGTCGGACGTGATGATGCCGCGGCTGGACGGTTTCGGGCTTCTTCGCGAGCTTCGCTCGGATACGCGGACGGCGACGGTCCCCGTGATTCTGTTGTCGGCGCGGGCGGGCGAAGAATCGCGGATCGAGGGACTGCAGGCCGGGGCGGACGACTACCTGATCAAACCGTTCTCGGCGCGCGAATTGGTGGCGCGGATCGGGGCACACGTCGAACTGGCCCGCTTGCGTAAGCAGGCCGCCGAAGCGCTACGGGAAAGCGAAGAGCGGTTCCGCGCGATGGCGAATGCATCGCCGGTGTTGATCTGGCAATCCGATGCGCGGAGCGACTGCACGTATCTGAGTAAGGGCTGGCTCGATCTCACGGGTAAGACGTTAGAGCGGGAACTGGGGCGAGGCTGGCTGGAGAGCGTCCATCCCGACGACCGGGCGCAAAGCATGGATACCTACCTGAAGGCCTTCGATGCGCGCCGCCCTTTCACAATGGAGTTTCGGCTGAGACGCATGGATGGGCAGTATCGCTGGCTTCTGAACAATGGCGTTCCACGTTTTACCGAATCGGGCGAGTTCCTGGGATACATCGGCTCCTCTGTGGATATCAGCGAGCGCAAGAACATGGAGGATGCGCTGCGGATGGCGAATCGCGATCTGGAGCAATTCGCGTACGCCGTCTCTCACGACTTACAGGAGCCGCTTCGCAATCTCACGAATTTTACGCAACTGCTCGCCACCATGTACCACGAGCACGTCGACGCGGATGCCGATGAGGTGTTCGGGTATATTGTCGACGGCGCGGCGCGTATGAACTCCTTGCTGAAGGACCTGCTGGCGTACACGCATCTCACCGGCGAGAGAGACGATGTGGCGGTGCGTACGGATTGCGGACGGGTAATGAAAGAGGCGTTGAAGAATTTGGCTTCGGCAATCGAGGAGTGCCAGGCGCAAGTCACGTGCGATCCACTGCCGGCGGTTATTGCCAGCCCGGTTCACTTATTGCAGCTTTTTCAGAACCTGGTTGGGAACGCCATCAAGTATCGCGGCGAAACGGCTCCGGTGATTCACGTTTCCGCGGTGGCCGATGGCGGGAAATGGGTCTTCTCTGTGAAGGACAACGGCATTGGAATCGAGCCGCAGCATACCACCAGGATTTTCGGGTTGTTCAAGCGGCTGCACGGACGCGATCGTTATTCGGGAACCGGCCTGGGCTTGGCGATCTGCCAGAAGATTGTGGAGCGGTATGGAGGACGGATCTGGGTGGAGTCGGAGGTGGGGAAGGGCTCGACGTTTTTGTTTACGTGGCCGCGGGCGGATCGCCGGTAAAGAAAAAACACCACTCCCCTGAAGAACATGTCTAAATGGGCAACCGCTCCCTGCCGGTCACGGCTCGGTTACGGTCGAGATTCTTCATCACCATTTGGTGGCCCGTAGCGCCATGAGCACTCCGTTGAAGAACATGTCTAAATGGGCCAACCGCTCCCTGCCGGTCACGGCTCGGTTACGGTCGAGATTCTTCATCACCCCGGGTGGGCCGCAGGCCCATGGGCACTCCCTACCGGGTCTGTGAACCGGCTCAGTAACGCTCTGAAAAGGGCTGGACAGTTGCAGAGCCGCGACGGTTACCGAGCGCCGAGTGCGAATGTTTATTGGCGCGGCGGGTATTCGACTGCGAGACGTACACGATCGCGAATGGGCGGGTGAGTATAGAGCCAGAACACAATGAATGGATTTGGATTCGGCGGTTCCAGATCCGTCTCTCCTTCGATCTGAAAGGCGCGGGCGGCGGCTTGTCCCGGGCTGGGGATAATGCCGTTGTTTATGTAGAGAGAATAAGCGTCGGCCTGGGCTTCCTGGCGGCGGCTGTAGGCATTGGCGATTGGGTCGCTCAGAAAGTTGAGCAGGAGCAGGATGAGCGCGAACACGGGCAGCGAGCCTGCGTCCGCCGGACTGCGTACGTCGAAGCGCTTTCCCCAGCGGGAGACAAAGAAATTGATGAGTAGCCAGGTGCAGAAGAAGCCCAGGAGCAAAAGCGCGGACGCGTAGATAATCCCGTTTACGATGTGACCGAGCACGTAGTGACCGAGCTCGTGACCGAAAGTGGTCATCAATTCGGGACCCGCCTCTTTGCGGATAATGGTGTCGTAGAGCACGACGCGCTTTGAAGATCCGAAGCCTGTAACATAGGCGTTGAGCGAGTTTGTCTTGGCGCTGGCCTTCATTTCGAAAAGCCGGTCTTGCGCGATGGAAACGTCCGCTTTGTGGAGCAGCCGTTCGATGGGCGCGATAAGTTCGGGGCGATCTTGTGCCAGCGGCTGGAAGTTGTTAAAGAGCGGTTCGACGACGTAGGGCTCAATCCAGACGCTGAATAATATCAGGGGGACGCATGCGATCCAGTCATAAAGCCACCAGCGCGTGGGACTGCGGCGGAGCAGAAAATAGAATCCCCAGACCACGAGGACTGTGACCAGCAGGCTGAGAGCCTGACCTTTGAGCCAGTCCGCGAACCATCCCGGCCACGGCTGTATGGAAATGCGGTAGTGAAGTGAGAGCGCATGATAGGCCATGTCGATGGGCAGGTCGAAGAACGTTGTGATGGCGAAGATCACGGCGATGACAAATGGCAGGGGCCGGTTGCGCAGGCGGGGCGCGACGCGCCAACGAATCAGCGCGAGGAGCACGATGGCGGATAACGCGATGGCCGAGAAATAGAGGACATGGCGCGCGAAGGCGTATTCGACTGCGAGAGCCAACTTATCGGGCGGCAGGGTGTAAGTTTGAACAGGATGCACGAAACCGGATTGTACAATGAAGGTTGGCTGAAAACAGGCGCATGTGCCCGAATTGCCGGGCATTCATTACCACGAGCGACAAAGTTTGTCCTTATTGCGGCGCCCAGCCGGGGCCTCCACCACGGGTCCGCTTCGATTCCGGACAGATACTGGGCGGCCTGATTCCGCA
>JBEKUT010000246.1:0-10324 GCA_049514735.1 Bryobacteraceae bacterium | reverse complement strand
CTTTTTTTCGTCATGTAGCATAATGGCTCTCCGTTTCGAAAGTTAGGTCCGGCGAGCGATCTAACGGTCTGTGGATTCCTCTATGTTGTTGGGGTGTTGGTAGATAAAGTCCGAATTATTTCGGGAACGGCGATCGCGCTGGCATGGCTGGTCGTTTGCAGATTACCGATAGTCCAGGTGGTGACCAGCCACAAGCGCGTGAACGAAGCCGCTCGCACGGCAGACGCTACGCGTGGTCGTTGGTCGCGGCTTCCTCTTCGACCCGTTTGCGTTCGCGATGTAGAAGCGCTAATGTTTGTGAACGATGCTCCGCATTTGGATGCTCATAATAGAGCCCAGTAGTTGGTTACGTCCAGTGGAATATCGATTCAAATTCCAATAGTGACCCGCGTCTGCCCTAAACGCGAGCGGCTTCCTTCAAACGTCTCTATCCGAAGTGATCCGGCGGTCCCGATTCCGCCGCTGCCCAGCCCTCACGCGCCGGATCACTCCAGATAGAGTCCTAGCGTTTATGAGGAGTAATCCACCGCCAGGTTCGGAACCCCGTCGGATCAGCGGCACGTGCGCTTTTCGCCACCCTGACGTCGAACATCCGAAGTCCCAGGTAACGCGTCAGCGACTTCAGCCTCCCACGAGGACTCGCCCGAGTGCGCTATGATGAAGTTAATTCCGCAACGAATCGCATATTTGCGATTTGGGCCGGAAGGTTCGAAAGACCGGGGCGGCACGGCCTAGAGCGTTCCCACAGCGACTAGTCAACCGACCGCAGATAAAGCCCGTCTAGCGAGGTGGATAGATTTTAAAATGGGGCCGCAAGGCCCCATTTTTACGTACAATCGTAGTCGAATGGACGATGTCTGGAAACAGATCGTTGTAGAGGCACTCGCGGTTGGATTGAAAACTTCCGCCGGCCCCGTACCGGGGGCGAAGCTCCGCCAGTTGATTCTTAAGGCCGCGAAGAGACGGGATCTCAACTATCCGCCCACCGGGCACGAGCAAGAATCATTCGGGGATTTCCTTAAGCATTTCGAGTCGATCGCGCTTGTTCGTCGCCGCGAGGGTAGAGACCTCGTCGTTGCGCCTGCGGACATGCCCCAACTCCTCGCGGATGCGCCGGAAAGTGGCGCTACGCGCCTGCGCGAGGATATCTTCGAGGCTTTTACACGAATTCCGCGCGGCCTGCCACCATCGGAACCGTGGTACGTGCTTTCCGAGGATACCGTCGTGTGGTTATTGCCCACCGAGCTTTCAGGATCCGGTGAACTCGTGAAAATCCCGGCCGCGACTATGGAGGTAGAACTTGGTGAGCGAAAGTCTTTCATCCAATCCCTAGATTTAGCGGAGGACGTCAAGAATCGAATCGCTGAAAGCCTTGGTACCCACTCTGGCCTCGGATCTTTTTCAAAGCTCCTCAAGATCCACGGCCTTTCACAAGACTGGCACCGCTATCGCTTTCAAGCGGTCGTGCGGAGAATTAGAGCGTGGTGCACCGCGACGGGTGTTCCTTGGCGCGAGGAGTGGGTTTCATCGAGCGATGCATCGAAGCCGTTAGCACCAATGGGGGATGATCTGCCGGGTACGAATCAGCGCCAATTATTCGAGCGCCTCGTCCAATCGCTAAGCGAGGAAGACTTACGTCGAATCTCCGTACCGCTCGATATTGTGATCAAGTTAATCCGAGAATAGCGCCCAGCCAGATGGAAACTGCAATTCTCCTCGGCATCCCAAGCCCGTACGTTGCGCGCCTCCGCAGCGCTCTGGGTTCGCAAGGCGGACTGCCAGGACCTTGGTCCCTAATATTCGTTCCAGCCCCGAAGAAGAATCCAGAAATTAATAAGGGAACTGCTCACCAGGCTTGCCATTTCGCGGATACGCATCAGAGCCCGCACATATTGGGGTTTTCCACGCAACAACATCGATCCGAGTTTGCGGCAGAGATTGTGCAATCCTTTCGCTTTAGATGGTGTGACCAACTTGTCGGCCACTTAAACAGCCTTGCCACGCCGAATCCCGGCCCTTTCTTGGAAAGGCTGGCCGCGGATCTCGCTGAAGAAGAACAGTGGTCATCTCGTATTAAGCCGATGGACATGGGATCGCCTCTGCTGCTGCCCGAGTGTTCATTCAACGCCAGTGGCGGGCATAAGAGTCTCTGGCGCCACGCCCGCAGCTATGGCGACGAAGCAAATATCGAGGGCGCCGCGAAAGCAGTGCGGGAGTTTGAGCGGGCCTATCTTCGGAAACAGGCGCACTACCAATGGATCGACGATCGAGACCTGATTTTTAGCCGTAACGGATCTCGGCATGCCGATGCTCCCTTTCCGCGGGGATGGAAGTTTTCTTATCGCCTTCCCGACGGTTTCCACTACGACGTCGTGCATCTCGAAATGCGCAAATTCTCGCTCACTGACATCGGGGGGGCGCTGCACATCACGGTAGCAAACGGGCACCTCAATATCGACCCGCACGGTTACGTCAGGGGCTGACGGTGGGGATGTCCCGTTCATTGGGGACGGCTGCATGAACACGTGTTCTTCCGCCGCAGGCATCATCATGCAGTTGAAGTAAGTTGGCGACATGGATCGTGCAGTCGGTAGAAGGCGCGATGTTCAATTGAGGGACACCTCGATCGAGTGGGAGAAGTGTACCAGCGCGGCCTGCGGCATCTGCAACTGCTTCACATGCGCGATGACCTCGTAGCTCCACTCGGCGATCTGAATACCGATTCTCCTCATCTCGGTGGCCTGACTGCATTCGGCGCGGACGTTGTGAAGGAATGCAACCACAAGCCTCGATACGTACCTCGGCAAGAACGCCAGGATGGCCCAGATGATGAAGCCTCGGCTCATCAGTAAGGAGCACGCCAAGGTTGTGGCGGATGCGGGCGGCGTCGTTGGAGTGTGGACTCATATGGCCGATTCTCTGCCGGAGTTTGTTGGCAGCATCAAGGCAATGTTGGATGCGATCGGAATCGACCACGTGGGTGTCGGCACGGATACCGACCTGCTATCGCCGCGTGCGGGCACAGGAACGAATCGGGCCTACCCCAACCTGACTCAGTCATGCCTGACTTAGTCGCGCGTGTCAAGCCTGCTCGCCGGAGCCGGTGGCACGCGACGCCGGATAGGGGAAGTAGAGCTCGTTGCCGTCAGGGTCCGCGACGACCATCAGCCGGTAGCCCCACTGCCCATCCTTTACATCCACGCCGCGTCCTTCCAGTTCCGCACGCACGGCATCCAGCACGCCGGGATCGAGCGAGATGAACATCAGGCCCTTCCCCACTTTATCGGGCCATTGAGAAGAGAGAATGAGCTCGCAGCCGTGCCGGTCGACCTGCGCGACAAACGCCTTCCCCTCCTCCTCATAGCGCCACGGTTGCGTGAAACCGAGCTGCTTCACGTAGAAATCGACGGACCTGTCGATGTCGGCTACGAACAGCACCGCCCGCGTATACCATTTATCGCTCATATCGCTCATGATGGCTTCAACCCCACGAAACGTCAAGTTTGGGAAGTACGTCGGTGCTGCTCAAGATATATTCATGTCGGTCAAGCTTGGCGCCGTCAAGGCACCGTATCGCCGCTTGAGGGGCGACGCGAAGCTTCTGGAATCCCAGCTTTTCCACGACGCGGCGGCTAGCGTCGTTGCCGTCGAAGTGCCCGATGCTGATCGCCTTCGCGCCAAGGTGGCCGAACGCGTAACGAATAGCGGCGTTTGCAGCCTCCGTCGCTATGCCCTGTCCGGCGTATTTCCGCGCCACCCAATAAACGGTCTCATAGACGTTGGCTGTCGAACGCCCAAGCCATCAAAGCTGCAAGTCATTCCAGGCATCTTCCTTGGCGGCCTGGATAGCATCCAAATCCTCAAGAGTCGGCGGACGCAAAATTAGACGCGGCGTTACGATGGGCATTAAGTGGCGCGCTTGGCGTCGCCTCACGCTTACCTCTTCGGGTAATCCGTAAAAATGTAATCTTTATCCGCCGCTAGCTTATGACATGCAGTCCCGCACCTGGCGTCGTTCCCCTGCGGCGGCTTGTCAGCCAACGAAACCGGAGTGAACGCATCGGAGGCAGTGTCATATTTGAACGCGGCGAATCCCCATCCGTTAGCGTCCGAGAATCGCTTGGCATCCTTCTCGATGAACTCAACCTCCTTGAGGGGGCCTGGCACCGTGTCGGGCGCGCTCGCGGAAAAAGGGGGGTCGGTAATCTTTCGCGGTTCCCATTCGATCTTGGCAACCTTGGAACCATCGGGGAAGGGCTTGCCGTTGCCCGGAACGCCTTCCCTGTAGGCCTGCATCATGACGGGATTCGCCAAGATCACTCTCATCACTTTTGCGGCGTCGGTCTGACTGGGACCGACAACCTGCCAGTCTTCGTATCCCCTGAAGTCCGCGAATCCGAGCCCATTTGGAACTTTCACCGTATATCTGTCCTGGGCAGCCATGGCCAGTGCCACTAGAACCGAAAAGAACACCC
The DNA here is from genome assembly GCA_049514735.1 of Bryobacteraceae bacterium. Taxonomy (GTDB): domain Bacteria; phylum Acidobacteriota; class Terriglobia; order Bryobacterales; family Bryobacteraceae; genus JAICMB01. Next base: position 5,849 of record JBEKUT010000246.1, on the reverse strand, counting down.
CAACGAGCAGGGTCACCCGGATGGTTTTGCCTTTCATTTATAAACTCCTTGCTATGGAACATACAAGATTGCGGGATTGAATCCATCACGATATGCGGTATGTTGCGGATCACCATCCAGTGGGTGCCACCCGTACCACGGATGTGGTAGCCGAAGGTTCGATATGTCTCGCACTTATTGGGACGCTACACTGACAAAAAGAAAGATGCGGGAATTGCTCCGATTCAACGGCGCTGTCGAGCGCGATCCCGCCATTGATGCGTGGATGAAAGAGCACGCCGGTGAATTGGGAGCCATCGCGCAGCACTGGTTTGAGGCGATGCGAAATTGCGGGGACGAAGTCCGGGAGCTTTTGCATGACGGCTGTCCGGTTGCATGTTTGGGAGATGCGCCCTTCGGCTACGTGAATGTATTCACCTCGCACGTAAACGTGGGCTTCTTTCAGGGCGCGGCGCTGCCCGATCCAGCCCGCTTGTTGCAAGGCACGGGCAAGTTCATGCGCCATGTGAAGCTGAGACCAGGATTGGCCACCGACGCCGCGGCGCTAAGCAGGCTCATCGCTACGGCGTACTCGGATATGAAGGCGCGCGTCGAAAACGGGTAGGTCGGAGAAACGCGTTCGGTCCCAAAGTCGCATAATGGATAGTCGTGACCGTATCGATCTTCCATATTGGACTGCCTCTGGATCATCCTTCGATCCCGGTGGAAGAGCGTCCGAAGATCACGAAAAGGTTAGCCGATCTGCAAGAGAGGATGAGAGGCGCCGGTTACAATTACGAAATCGTCTACGCCTCTCCCGAGACCGGCATCGAGGGTTTCAAACATCAATTGCGCACGCAACCTTGCGACGGCGTGCTGATTGGAGGCGCCGTTGCGGGCGACCCTGCGATGTGGTACTTCATGGAGCAAATCATCAATGCAACTCATGAGGTGGCCCCTAGAGCGAAAATTATGTTTTTTAACCACTCGATCGACGTACGCGCGATTGTTGAGCGCTGGTTCAAGCCCCGGTCCAGTTGAAGCCTCCTGTTTCACAGACCACGCGGTTCGCAGAGGACCATTCTTACTCTGCCAACGGGACTTCGGCCACGATACAGTCCCGCGGTCCGATGCAGCGAGACAGGTGGCCTTTTCCCGTGAGGTCTTCGGCTAGTATCACGGCGCCAGGTTCCATCGGAATCTTCTCCCCGTCCGCGAGTTCGATTTCATTTCGGCCACTGAGCGCGATTACATACTGGCGTCGGGGAGCCGGGCGCCATTCCTGCACGTGACCCGCGGGCAACTTCAGATAGAAGAATCCGGTGGCTTTCACACGCGGAGACAGCCCGATACCATCGGCACGGGGTACAAAGCGTACTTCTGTTCGTTCGGCGTGGGTCTGGCCATCGGAGCCCGTGTAGAGCCGCGTCGAGACAACGGATTCGCTCTGCTGCGCCGGGATAAGAGAGGCAAACAAGCTCGCAGCGAGAATTGCCGGGCCGTATCGGTGCGCGCTTAATTTCATGGCGGCACGATGATAGCATTCTCGCAACCCTGCTTCGGGTTTGGATATTCTAGGGCATGGCGGGAACCTCTCAGGACGGCGCTGCCGCGGCAACACCGCTCTCGGCGGCTGAATTAGCGATCGAAGTCAATGGCGTCCAGTCGGTCCAGCGCCTGGAAGCTTCCAGCTATAGCGTTGGCCGGGCCGTAACCAATCAACTCTCATTCGCGGGGGTCTTGGGACTATCGCGCGAGCATCTGATAATCGAGCTCGAAGGAGCTGAGTGGGTGGCTCGCGATCTGGGCAGCAAGACAGGAACTCTGGTCAATGGAGAACCCATTTCCGGGCCGCGTATTTTACGTTCCGGGGACCGCATCACGGCTGGCCAATTGACTTTGGTGTACTCCGAGGACAAAAAGCCCGCGGCGGGCGCCGTCTTGTTCACGGATAAACCATCCTCCACGGCCGGCGCCACCACAATGTCGGAGAGCCTGCAGGGACTGATTGCCGAAGGAGGCGCGGAGGGCAGCCGGCACATGCAGGCCCTCATTACCGCCGGCCGCGAACTTGCCACGCATCTTCCGCTCGACAAACTCTTCGATTTGATTCTGGATCTTTCGGTGGATGCAGCGGGAGCGGCGCGCGGCGTGCTGATGACGCTCGAAAACGGGGAATTGCAAGTGCGCTCCACGAAGGGCCAGGGGTTGCGTATCAGCACACACGTGCGCGACCTGGTGATTCATGAAAAACGTTCCCTGCTGGTGCGCGACGCCATGGTGGATTCGGACCTCGCCACCCACGAAAGCATCGTGCTGACACAAATCCGCAGCATGATGGCCGTCCCGCTGCAAACCGAGGACCGCGTGATCGGGTTGATCTATCTGGATTCCTCGCACTTCGTCAAAGAGTTCACCAAGCAGGATCTGAGTCTGCTGACGGTGATGGCTAACATGGCGGCGGTCCGTATCGAAAATGCGCGCCTCGCCGAGGTGGAGCAGAGCGAGCGCCTGCGGGCAAGCGAGTTGGAACACGCCGCCATGATTCAGCGGTCCATGCTGCCCAGCCAGTTTCCGCCGTTTCCGGACCGCACCGATTTCGATCTGCACGCCACCATGGTGCCGGCCAAGGAAGTAGGCGGCGACCTGTTCGATTTCTTCCTGCTCGATCCGGAGCGTCTCGGCTTCGTGGTTGGCGACGTGAGCGGCAAGGGCGTCCCGGCGGCGTTGTTCATGGCCATCGTGCGCACGCTGCTGCGGGCTGCCGCGCATCACCAGGCGTCGCCGGGCGCGTGTCTGACTTACGTGAATCAAACCCTGCTGGAGCAGCAGGGTTCGGGGATGTTCGTCACCCTGTTTTATGGAATTCTTCATACGCGCACGGGCGTGATCGAGTACTCTAACGCCGGCCACAATCCGCCCTACGCGTTTTCTCGCGAAGGGCAGCTGCGCACCCTGGCCGAGCGCGGCGGGCCCATGCTGGGCGTCTTCGAGGGCTTTCAATATACCTCGCGCCGCACCGAACTCGGGTCCGGCGAGGGAGTCCTGGTTTTCACCGATGGTGTCACTGAGGCTTTCAACAGTAAGGGCGAGTTCTTCGGGGATTCGCGTCTGGAGGCATATCTGGCGGCGCACGCCGCTCGGCCGGTGGAGGAGCTGGTGCGCGGTCTGCATGCCGAGGTGGAACGTTTCGGAGCCGGGGTTCCGCGCGCCGACGATATCACCGTGCTCGCACTCCAGCGAAAAATTTCTTGAGGGCGATGAGCCGCTTCGGAGGGCGTTCTTGTTATAACAGATAGTCGGCCACAAAGAGACACTGCGCGGCCTCGATTTGGATCTGTACAAAGGATGACAAAATGACTACAAAAAAGATCGCACTTTTTGCGGGCGCCGCGGTGATCGTCGCGGGTGGCCTGGTATTGGCAATCAGAATGAATCCAACTTCAACCAAGGATGGGCACGGCACCATCGCCGCCCCCGCCGTTGAAGCAGTAGCGCCAGCCGGTCAGGCGAACCAACTGAACCCGTTTACCCACGTAGCGACGGTCCCGGCAATCGTCGATCCGTCGTCGATCCGGTTTGAAAAGCTGAGAATGGTCGAACTGGCTTCCAAGACGAAACCCACTACCGACGCCCAGGATTGTAAGGAACGGCAGTTCCGCGATCCCGGCACGAATTGCGAGACGACCAAAGTCGTAGAAAGGGTCAAAGCGATCGAGGCGACGTATTCGTTCGACGGAGCCGTGATGGGCGCGGGCGAAAGCACTCCCGGCCGCAGTACTTTCGCTGTTTATTTCCGGCCGGAAGAAGTGGGTGTCGAGGGGAAAGTCAATAAGATGAAGCGCGACGAGGCCGCATCGTTATTCCAGGTGAACACCTTCCGTCCCATGGTGGAGCAAAAAGTCATCGACAAACAGCATTCTCAATTCTGTGACGGCAACTATGTCGATGGTAATTGGGTAAAGAAAGACTCCAAGTGCCAGGATCAGGTCCAATACACCAGCCAGACCGCGCCCTCGCAATATTTGACTGTTCAGGTCGATTTGCGGCAGCCGGTCGCTTCCAACTAAGACCCACGCAAACTAAGTTCGATGTGACCGGCTGGCCTGAAGGCTAGCCGGGTGCAGGAGACAGAAGCATGAGCGAAGTTTGGATGATCACCGGTGCCGGGCGGGGGGTGGATATCGCTAAGGCGGCTCTGGCCGCGGGCCATAAAGTAGTCGCTACCGGCCGCAACACTGACAAGGTGGCCCAAGCCGTTGGTAAATCCGAGGACCTGTTTGTCGTGAAGCTGGATGTTACTAAACCCACAGACGCGGAATCGGCCGTCAAGGCATCCGTGGAGAAGTTTGGCCGCATCGATGCGCTGGTCAACAATGCCGCAAACTTTTATGCGGGGTTTTTCGAAGAGCTGTCGCCGGAACAGATGGAACGTCAACTGTCGACCAGTCTTATCGGCCCGATGAATGTCACTCGCGCCGTCCTGCCGTTTATGCGAAAGCAGCGTTCGGGCCTGATAATAACGATCTCCTCAACCGCGGGCCTGATCGGTTTTGAATTCGGCACCGCCTACGCTGCGTCGAAGTTCGGCCTGGAGGGCTGGATGCAGTCGCTGCAGGCCGAGATCGAACCGTTTGGTATTGATACCATCACGGTCAATCCGGGCTTCTTTCGCACTGAGCTTCTGACTGAGGAGTCGACAAATTTCGCAGAGCGGACGATCGAGGACTACGACGAGCGTAGAGCGGCGCAGATGGAATTTTGGAAAGGCTACAACGGTCAACAGTCCGGCGACCCCGCCAGGCTCGCACAGGCATTGATTACAATTTCGGGCCAGGACAAGCCGCCCCGCCGTTTCATTGCAGGCGCAGACGCTGTTGACACCGCAGAACGGGTGGCAGCAACGCTTCAGCAGCAGACCGGCGCCTACCGCGAGCTGTCGTTTTCCCTTGCATTCGACAATCCGTAGCAGTCGATCTGGCCGCTAGTTTTCGAAGATGCTGGGGGCCTTGTCGATGGCGGGATCGTCTTCAGTACAGTCGGGCCATGGGTGGCCGGACGCTGCGACCATGGTGAAGCGGAAGGGTGGGCGCGCCCGGATGAGGAAATAGTGAACGGCAGGCTGCGGTTCGATGGCGGGATCGGTAGCCACTTGCCAGAGATCCGGATGGAGAGTGCAGTGACGGGTAGGAGACTTGAACTCAGAGTTGACGTCTTTGTACCGCTGTCGCCATGCTTTCAAGGTGGCGCGGCCAGTTTGGGCTGTCCACGCTGAAACCTCGTTCCACGGATGGCGCAACCAGAAGGAGACGAACTCCTGAGGCGTCAGCGCCACGGGGTCGGTGCGGTGGAGCTTTCCGTTTTCGAGGACGTAGTGCAGCAGCTCGGACATGCGCATTGCGTCGTCGGCGATGATTTGGAATTCGATGTAAACGTCCTTCCGATTGGCGCGCGCGTGAATCGGAGCGTCGATGTCCGCCTGTTCACTGCGGTCCAGAAGAAGGTGTGGTTCTGCATAGTTGGATTTCGTCTGCCATACGCGATAGTAGACGGGCTGCCATACGGAGGTACACCATGGAAACACGCCAGTAGTGACGATCAAGTGCTCGGAGCGGCTGGACTCGGGGAGCCAATCAACCGCTGATATTTTGACGTCGACGAGCCGCTGCGGGAAGTAAGTGTTTTCTGCGTAATTGTTCTGCTCACTCTGCCAGATTCGGCGCCAGCGATCGTCAGTCGACTCGTAAATGTAGGCTGAGTCGTCGATCCCGCAGATCTGGACGCCGAGTGACGTTCGGACGACCAGAAAGCCGGACTGAAGTTCGAGCACGACGCGGTCAAGATAGCCGAGCCGGTTTTCCCCGCACGCC
>JBEKUT010000245.1:0-20164 GCA_049514735.1 Bryobacteraceae bacterium | reverse complement strand
CGGCACCGCCAACATTGGATCGGGAGTGACCGGTTACAATTCGTAAGCCACGATTGATCCGCTGCTGGACGCAACCTGGCCGGCCGAATTGTAACCGGTCACTCCCGATCCAATGTTGGCGGTGCCGGCTGGATTAACGAACACGCGGTCGCCCGCGCTATCGCCGTTCAGGTTCGAATCGAGACCGCTTTGGACGGTTGCGTATTCGGGCGATTCATAAGTGTAGGTGCCGGCGAGGTTCCAGTTCCCAACGACATTCTTCAGGAGCCAGTTGCCGTTCTTGAACGGCTCGAAGCTGTAGATTGGCGTGAAGGTAAAGCGTTGCCGGCGATCCAGCGCCGAAGAGCTCCACTCGGCCTTAAGGTCCTGGAAGTCCTGGGCGCGCCGTGGAGTCAGATAGGTTGAGAAATTCGTCGCGGTAGCATCATCCAGCAGATGGCTCCACGTGTAGGCGCCAATGAAAGCCAAGCCGTTCGAGAAGCGCCGGTTCAACTGCAAAGCGAGACCGTTATAGAACGATGTCGCCTGCGGAGCATAGGCCACAATGTTCGCATCCGAGCCATAGATGCCGAGATTGTTCGTGGGAGTATCGGCAGTCCCGCCCGGCACGATGTACGATTTTACGTCCGCCAGAGTCTTCGTCAGCGACGAAAACGTAGACGCGCTCGGCATGGAGAAGAAGGTCGGGATGTAGTTGTTGGCGTTGACCAACGGGAGGATGTTCAGGCGCGTTTGGTTCCACAGGTGTACGCCGCGGGTAGCAGTGTAGCGAGCTTCAAAGGTGTAATTGTTCTTGAACACGTGCTGCACGCCGAGCGTCCAGGTGAGACCGTAGGGACGTTTCCCGCCGAAAGTGTAGGAACTGAGAACCGAAAGAGCGCCCGCCTGATCGGTAGGCAGTGGGACGCCTGTGCCCGGCAAGCCGCCGCTGGCAAGAAAACCAGTCTGGGGGCAGTTTACACCAGGACAATCGTTGGTTTGTTGGAAATACGGCGGTGCGGCATTCGAAGTCAGGTTCGAATATGTCAAATCATACGCCTGGCTGAAACCTCCACGAATCGACCACGCGCCCTGAGTGCCGGGCGAGTAAGCAAACCCGATGTGGGGAGCAAAATCTGTGTCATTGAAGTAAGGCCTGCCCACCGTGAGGTAGCCGGCGCTGGCCGGCGCGCTATAAGACTGATAGCGGGAAGCCACGGGCATCGTGACATACTCGTAGCGCAACCCGAGATTGATGGTTAGGTTCGGCAGCATGCGGAAATCGTCGTTCGCATACCCCGCACTTTGCAGGAAGCCCACCGGGTAGCTGGTCGCACCGGCGCTGCGTTCTCCCAGCGTGTCCGGCGCGTCGTCCATCAGGTACAAATTGAGCGTCGAATATTCGTAGTTGCCGGTTACACGCTGGATGAAATAGTTGGTGGCAATCATGTCGATGAAGCTGCCGCCGACTTTTATCGTGTGTTTGCCCCATACTTTTGTCAGGTTGTTGGTTGCCTGGAAGAGGCTTTGCGTGGAACCGGAGGGACCGACCGGGCCGATCGTCAAGCCGTTCAACTCATCGAAAGTGAGCACCGGGAAGGCATCGAGACCGGGGAACGTCAGCGAAGTGCCTGGCAGCGCGTTCACGTTGCGGCTGAACGAAAGACGAAGCTCGTTCTGCAGGGTCGGTGAAAAGTTGTGGAATTCCGACAGCGTTAACAAGTAATTATTGTTCGGCTGGCTGGCATTGAACGCCGGAACCTGTGCGGTAACGATCGAACCCTGCTTGTTGTAAATCCAGCGTCCGCGCAACTGGTCCTTGTCGCTCATGTTGTAATCGATCGAAACAACCGCATCGTAATTATTGGTGTAGGCGGGGTTGGCGAAGGAGATAGAGCCAACCGGGATCGCCTGGTTGCCCACCGTGATGGTGCCCTGATCGTTTGCCGCGGCGGCGGGAACGTACTTTTGGAAAATCGACAAGTTGGTCGCGCTGATTCCCGGAATGCTGCCCAGTTGCGAGTAGCCGGCCGCAGTGGGGGCGATGAGCGGTGCTCCTGGCACAGAGGAAAGCCCGATGGGATTGTATTCGAAATTCCCGTAATAGAACAACTTGTTCTTGACGATCGGTCCACCAATGGACGCCCCCAAACGATTGTTGTCATAGCGGGGATTGGACGTATAACCAGCTACCGCATCTAGAGAGTTGACAGCGTTCAGGTTGCGGTTCTGAAGATATTCGTAGATGGAACCGTGCATCGCGTTCGTCCCGCTCTTGACAACCGCGTTGAAAATGCCGCCCGATCCGCCGCCAAACTCCGGCGCGAACTGGTTCTGCAGCAACGTAAACTCGCCGATGGCCTCGTTCGAGACATAGACGAGCGGAGCCGGGTCGTAGTAGTTGTTATTGCTGATGCCGTCCAGGTTGAACGAATTGTTGTCGGGCCGCTGACCCGCAACGGCCGGTCCAAAACCTTGGCCGACGCCGCCCGACGTCGAGACGCCGGCGCCCAGCAGCGCGAGATTGTAGACGCCCGAACCGGACCCGGTTTGCGGGAGCTCCAGCACCTCGTGAGAATCAAACGTGTTCTGCAGTTGCGCAGTGGTCGTGTCGATGACCGCGGCCGCGGCGCTAACTTCCACCGTGGTTCCCACCGATCCAACTTTCAATGTCAGATTGGCTGTCGCGGTGTTGTTGAGAGCGATGTCGACGTTCTTCAAGTCGTCACTGGAAAACCCCGAAGCCGATCCACTTACGGTGTAACGGCCGATGGGCAGGTTACTGAACCGGTACACGCCGTCGCCGTTGGCCGTCGCTGTCGTCTTGACCCCCGTGGCGTCATGTGTCGCAACCACCGTGGCTCCCGGAATCGCGGCTCCGCTCGAATCGAAAACCGTGCCCGTTAAGTCGCCGCTGATGGCTTGCGCAAGACCGTTAATAGGCAGTAGCAGACCGAGGATCACGGTCACTACTGCGAGACAAGAGAGCCGATTAGCAATATTCAATTTGATGTGCCTCCTTGAGCACAACACCCCGAAAAGCAGGTTTTTCATTGGTTTCCTCCAGTTACGACGGCGCTGTCCGCAGCTTTAGAGAAGAGAACGGCGGTCGAAATCGAACTGTCTGTGAGAAGGCAACACCACCCCCGCACAAGTAGTCGAGTCTTCATAAGACTCCATTCTTGTTCTTCAGTAAGCCCCCATCCGAAAAAAGCGGACTGGGCCTGTCAACGATGTAGAGCCGATGCCGAAGAAGATTGAGGGCCTAGCTTGCACGTTAGCAGCCAACTTCTAACCTGCAATGTTAAGAAGAGGTTAAGTTTATTCGGGAGCCCCGTTTTCTACGGTTGTGCGTAATAACCCAACCTGAAAATTCCATAAAGTGGATTCAGTCCTGTTGCGGAGACCCACGCCGAGCTATTCCACAGGACGGGTGAGTACTCCGGACGCGATCTGTCTACCTGCACACTCCACATCCTAAGCGGCGTTTCCAATCTTAGGGCTGTCTCAGGACCTCCCCGTTCGCCTTGAATCGCCCTGACGTTCGAGAAAAATCCCGCGGCGCGCACGAATGCGGCCACAGGTTCTGCGCCAACACGCGGGCTACAATCCCAGGCTTCAAGACGCTCTGCGGAGGGGCGAGGAGATTGGCCACCTGGTGAAAAGCCAGCGATGCTACGGGATCGCGATGCGCCGCCTTGTGAAGTTTGGACATGTACCAGTTGATCAGGTTGACGGCTGGATTTTTTCGTAAGCTCGTGACCTCCGGCATGCGCAGGTCGTTGCCCACGGCGATACTCCAAGGAATGTCGATTACTTTCGCCGCCCTGGCAAAGAACGGCCGCCAAATATCGGTATCGCCTTCGGCGAGCGCACTTCCGAGTTGCTCGGCCTCCAACGCCGCGACGGACATTCCCTGGCCATAGATCGGGTTGAAACTTGAAATGGCGTCTCCGAAAACGAGGTATCCGCCGGGAAAGCGGTTGAGCTTTTCGTAGCGCCGCCGCGTGCTGGCCGGGAATCTTGTAACGGAAGGGTCGCCGAGCGGCTCCGCACGCCGCACGATTTCGTGAATAAACGGCGCTGCGAGCTTGGCCGCAAAGTCAATGAAACCCGGCAACTCGGGTGGTGCGCCGGCGGTAAAGTGGGAGAGCAGAGTAACTGTCCAACGGTCCCCTTCCTGCGCCAGAATCACTCCGCCGCGCTTACCGCAGGGCGTCGGAGCGATGATGGCCGCGAGATCTCCGTCCAGATCTTCCTTGCGGCGGTGGAAGAAGCGCGTCGTGTACGAAAGTGCGATCTCCACTTTGTCTTCCGCGGGCTTCGGGTAACCCATAGACTCCAACCAGCGCGGGCTGTGAGAGCCGCGTCCGGTGGTGTCGACGACGAGATCCGCCCACAGGGATTCGCCGCCAGCCTGGATTCCCGTGACCTGGGTGTTGTCGGCAGTCGAGCATAAGCCTTCGACGGCGAGATTATCTCGCGTCTCGACGTTCGGCAGACGTTGCAAGAAACGCCGGACGGTACACTCCAAAAAAGGGCGGCTCATCAACAGGCCGTCGAGTCCGCTGGTGAATTTTGTGTGATACCCGCCCTCCATAAACCAACGGCTATCGCGCACGATGTCGGCGGGGACGGCCCCGCGCCGGATCAGATCGTCCGAGATGCCCGGAAACAGGCGCTCGATCGCTTGCCGTCCGCTGGCCAGAAGGCCGTGCGTGTGACGGCCTTGCGGGACGCCGCGGCGGTTCTCGTCCATGCACGGGAAAGTATCCCGTTCCACCAGAGTGACTCTCTGGTAGTGTTCGGAAAGGACACGAGCCGCGAGCAATCCCGCCATGCTGCCACCGATTACGATGGCGTGTTTTCGTCGATCGCTTGATGTCATGAAGGCCCCTAATACGGATTGCCCGTAAATTCCACCGTTACTGAGAAAGTGCTGCTGTTCCCCTCCGCATCCGTAACTTTGAGATTGAGAACGTAATCTCCGTCCGCCGGGAAATTCACCATGATCTGCCCCGGCGTTTGAGTCGCAGATAGCCGGGCCGGCGGAATGGCGCTCCAGGCATACGTCAAAGTTCCGATTCCGGTGCTGCCGCTGGCGTCCAGCAGCAAGGAGTTCAACGGCGTCTGCAACAGGCCGTTCGCATTGGCGTTCGATCCGGTTGCCGTGGTGACCTTGATCGCTGGCGAGGAAGTGGCCGGGGTAGGCGAAATACGCACCGCCGACACGTCTCCCGCTGCGTCCGGAAAATCCGGGAACGGATTGCCCATCAAGTCCCGATATGAAATTGTGAAGGTTCCGGAGTAGCTGCTGTTGCTCGCGTCCACGGATATCTGCTGCGCGATCACCCCTCTCCCGATCAGATTGACGTTCATGGAGTCGTAGATCCAGAACGGGTGGGTGAGGTTTACGGTATCGCCGGTCTGGGACCATACTCCCAGGCACACATTTCCACTTGCGGGCTCTGGAATGTCATTCAGGATCTCAGTGCCATCGTTGTGCCATTGATCGAATCCTTCGTCGACCAGTTGGCCTCCGGCTGTGAACGTCGCATCCCACAGTCCGACGATGGAAGTCGGACCGCTAGCGGCGGCCGCGCGCGGGGCGGGACGAACCGCCTCGATTTTGGCGGGGGGTATCATGTGAGCGTTCATTTTCGTTTTTGCGGAAAGTCCGCATTGGGCGTTCGCGGTAGCGGCGGCCGCCAAGCTGAGTGCGATCAATTCAAGGGACAGAATAGTTGGTCTCATGGTCGTTTCCTTTTCGGTGGTTTCTGACGGACCGCATCGCGGCGCCGTCAACCGAATGTACGGAGTCCGCGGCGCGTGGAACAAGCGCAACCGCACGAAATGAACGCAATTTCGTACTTTTTCGCATGCTAGGCGCGGACGCATTGCTGCGATATACTGAGTAGCCTCTAGTCCCATGCCCGAGCCGCTTCGCCCCATCGCCTTGCCGCGGCAATCCGAGGCGAAAGACCGTCTGGAATCGTGGAAGGAAATCGCCGCCTACCTGGGCCGTGAAGTCCGCACCGTGCAGGGCTGGGAAAAAAACGAAGGACTTCCCGTCCATCGGCACCAGCATGCCCGGCAGGGCTCGGTCTATGCCTTTCGCGTAGAACTGGACGCTTGGCGTCAGGCCCGCAAGAGCGAGGAGGCGCCGCCGCCTCCGGTCCGAGCCGTGACCGGAAGGGAGCGGTCTAAAGGTCTCTTTTGGGCGGGTATCTGCACGGCGGCGGTCCTGGTGTTGGCTGCGGTGTTCTTCACTTGGAAGTGGGTGCGCGAGAGAGCCGACAACACTCTAGCGTCGGTCGTCGTTCTGCCTTTTCTGGATCTGAGCCCCCAGAAAGACCAGGAATACTTCAGCGACGGCTTGACCGAAGAGATTATCGACGCATTAACCCGCGTTCCCAACCTCCGAGTCGTCTCACGAACCTCCGCGTTCGCTTTCAAAGGCAAGCCGGCGGACATTCGCGAAATAGGACGACAGTTAAACGTCAGCGCGGTCCTCGAAGGCAGCGTCCGCAAAGCGGGCGACCAGTTGCGCATCACGGCGCAGCTTAATCGTGTCTCGGACGGAACGCACCTCTGGTCGCGGACCTTCGACCGGCAACTGCACGACATCTTCGCGGTGCAACAGGAGATCTCGCAGTCGATCGCCGGCCGGCTGCGCGCGGGTCCCGTCGCCGAACGTCCGCCGACGGAAAACCTGGAAGCTTATCGCCTCTTTCAGGAAGGCCGTTATCTGTTCAATCAACACCTGCCGCCCGATTCCTATCGCAAGGCCATCGAACGCTACCAGCAGGCCATCCAACTCGACCCTCGCTTTGCGCTGGCCTACGCCGCGATGGCGGATGCCTACGCGTATCTCGCCGAGAATTTCGTCGCGGCGCCCCGGGAAGAAATGCCGAAAGCTAAGCAAGCGGCCGAAAAAGCAGTCAGCCTGGACGACAACCTCAGCGAAGCGCACACCTCAATGGGGATCGTAAAGATGGACTACGACTGGGACCGCGATGGCGCGCGCAAAGAATTTCTGAAAGCCATGCAATTGAATCCCGGAAGCGGCTATGTGCACCACTGGTATGCCCATTCGCTTGAGGCGCAAGGCCGGCTCGAAGAGGCTATGAAGGAGATGCGCGCCGCGCTCGATCTCGATCCGCTTTCCCTGGTGATTCGCTGGGATATCGCGCTCGAGTTGATCTCCACCAAACGATACGGCGAAGCCGTGGCGAACTTGAAGAAGTCGCTGGAACTATTTCCAAACCAGCCCATCCTGCTAACGCTCGAAGCGGTGGCCTACTACGATAAGGGCGATCTCGCCATGGGGCATGGAACCATCGAAGCAATGAAGGCGGCGGCAGCGGCGGACGGGATGAGCGGCGATCCGTACATCATTATATTTGTGGCCTGGGCAGCGGCCAAAGAGGGCCGCCGCGCCGAGGCGGAGCAGGGTCTTGCGGAACTGGAACGGATGCATCGAACACAATATATCGAGCCATTTCTGGTCACCTGGCTCTGCTCCGCATTAGGCGACAAGCAAAACTTGGAGTTGTGGGTGAAGCGCGGAATCGCCGAGCGTTCCACGCAATTCCTCTATGTACCCCTGTGGAAGGACATGTACAATACGCCTGAAGTGCAGGATCTACTGTCGCAGGCGGCCGCTCCCGCCAGATAAAACGCCCACCGTCTCATACTTTAGAATTCCACGCCGAAACGTTATTACATGAGCATTCGGCATCTCGCTGTTCTATTCCTGCTATCGACCGGCGCCGCCAGCGCCCAAGACACCGCATCGGCCCCTGGCGCTGCCACGGACAAGGCGGAAGCACCGGCCGCGTCGACCGGTTTGATCGCCTACCTGAAACGCACCGTCCAGCTTACGGGATCGGTGCGGGCGCGTCTTGAATCGACGCAGGGAGCGAATTTCTCGACCACCCCGGCGGAAGCCTATCTGCTGTCGCGCGTTCGATTAGGCATCGGATTCAAACCCTTCTCCTGGTTTCGTTCTTATGTGGAGGCTCAGGACGCGCGTGCCTATAACTACAAAGTGACGCCCCCGTCGTCGGTGGACGATCCTTTCGATCTGCGTCAGGCCTACGTGGAAGTCGGCGCCGTCGAAGGCAATGGCGTCAAACTGCGCGCCGGCCGCCAGGATGTGACGCTGGGTTCCGGAAGGCTGGTGGGTACCTCGGATTGGAGCAACACCGCCAAGAATTACGACGTGATCCGCGGATATGTAACCACGGGAAGCTTCAAGATGGACGTTCTGGGCGGCTCCCAGGTGCTCATCGATCCAACCCGTCTGGACCGTTCCAAGCCAGGCGAGCATTTCTATGGTGCTTACACAGCGTTCAGCAAACTATTGCCGGGAGGGAGCGTCGAGCCGTATCTCTTCACCAAGACCGCACTGAATGTGAAAGGTAAGGATACCGTCTTGGGAAATGCCGACACAATTTATGTCGGCGGCCGTGTGATTGGGCAGGTTCATGGTGGCTTCGACTACACCTATGAGGGAGTCCGCGAGGCCGGTTCTTATGCGGATGACTCTGTCAGAGCGTGGGGATATGTCGGTGGCGGAGGTTGGACTATCCCGAACGTCGGGTGGAAGCTGCACTTGAACTCGGATTATTTATATGGGTCCGGAGACAGCGGTAAGAAGGACGGTGTGCACGAGAGCTTCGACAATCTCTATGGTCTGAATCAGCCGTTGAACAGTCTTACGGGTCTGTTCTCCTGGCGCAATGCCGAACAATGGCGGGCTGGCGTCGATTTTGTGCCCTACAAGAAGCTGAAAGTCAAAATCGATTTCCGCGACTATTGGCTGGCCACTGTTCGGGACGGCCTTTATAACAGTAGCGGCACCCGCACAGTACTCAATGCCAAAGCCACCAGCAATCATATCGGCGACGGTGTGGACGCGCTCTTTTCCTACGCGCTGTCGCCCAAGAGCACGTTCGTCTTGGGCATCGGCAACCTCTCGCCAGGCCCTTACCTGAAGGAATCCGGCAAGACCAGCGGCTATATTTATCCGACCTTTTCTTTCTCCCGTCAGCTCTAGTAGGACAGACCATCGGCAGTAGGGCAGACCATCGGGCAGTAGGGCAGACCATCGGTTTTTGTGGTCTGCCGCTTCGCGTGTAGGGCAGACCATCGCCGTTTGTGGTCTGCCGCTTCGCGTGTAGGGCAGACCATCGGTTTTTGTGGTCTGCCTCTCCGTGTAGGACAGACCATCGCCGTTTGTGGTCTGCCGCTTCGCGTGTAGGACAGACCATCGCCGTTTGTGGTCTGCCGCTTCCTGAACCGTCGTAAGAGGAATCCCCGACTTGCCTAAGCATCCCAAGTCCTGACTCTAAGCGAACCACCCGAACCGATTCACCGCCGGACTTGTCGAGTTTATGGATATGTTGAGCTGGATTTGCCCGGACTGCGGCTGCGACTGCGCGCCCACCGACCATGAATGCCCCGATTGTGCGGACCTGGTCCAGGCCGGAATGCTGGCGCTGGCCAAGGGCGTTCAAGAGCAGTTGGTCAGCCTTCCCCCACCCGTCGAGATACCGCTAGGAGATCGCGTCCCCGGCGGCTTTCGATCCATCGAGCCTCGGGCCGCGCTTGCCGGCCCGCTCCGTGCGATTGATCCGCTGCCGGAGTTGCCTGATCTTCGTCCTTTTCTTCCGGGTCCAATCGCTACCGCCAGGGATCGGCAGCCTCAAACGCCCCCTCCTCCTCCGATTTTGGAGGCGCTCCCGGAACCCGGCCCGCTTGGCCCGCGGAGAAAAATTCCCGGATGGTTGCTCAGCCTTATCGTCGCCACGATTTTATCGTTAGGTGGAGCGGCCATCGTTCGGAACATGGCGCTCGAGACCAAATCGGAAGCGGCCAGTCCGCCAGCCGGACAGACGTCGAGCGCTCTTGGCCGTTCCATTGAGGTCACGGGATTGAGGGTGCTGGAGAACGTCCAGCACACCTTGCAGGTTCGCTACATCATCGTGAACCATTCTGACATTCTGGTGTCGAATCTCTCGCTGCGAATCGCGGTGCGCTCCACCGCATCTTCCGATTCCGCGAAGCCGCTCTTTACGGTTTCTGCATTGGTCACCGGCCTGGCCGCCTATGAATCGCGCGAAATAATAGCCGATATCGAAGACCAGGCTTCCCACGAAATCCCGGAATGGGATCACTTGAAACCGGAAGTCCAGGTAGAGAATCAATAGCGTAGAGCAGACCATCGGTTTATGTGGTCTGTTGGCGGCCCGCGAAATTTCATGAAAATGTGCCATATCACGAGCGCCGCATTCCGAGCCGTGACCGGCAGGGAGCGGTTGTCCCGAAGATAGTGGATAAGTCGAGAAGCCGCATTTTCGACCCTGCTTTTTCGGTGTGCCCCCCCCACCTAATCTTCCGGCGCCAAATAAGCCGACGCCGGCGCCGCCGCAATCAACGCGTCTTCAAACGTATAATCCGGCTTCGGAAACGGCTTCGTTCTCATATACCAGCGATACTCTTCCTTCAACCCCGTCAGAAAATCGATCGGCTTGAGCTTCAGCACCCGCTGCGCTTTATTCACCACCATCGTAATCGCGGGCATGTCGTAATAAGTCCCGAAATACAACTTCGGTCCCATGGGATGCCCGCCAGCCCGATGGATCCGTTCCCGTGGAATCCGGACAAACTTCATCTCTTTCCCCGCCGCCAGCGCGATCGTCTCCACCGCCTCCACCTGCGTCATAGGTTTCGCATTCCCGAGATTAAAGGCGTGCCCCGCGCTATCGGGAATCTCCAGCACCTTCATACAGGCATACACGATATCGCGCACGTGAACGAATTGCATCAGCCTGCGCCCGTCGCCGGGAAGGATCACGTAGCGGTTGTCGCGCAGCCGGTCCCAGAAAAACGCCTCGCGATAAAACGGATTCCCCGGACCGTAGACGAAAGGAGCCCGCAGCGTCACTGACGGGAATCCATTGCGCTGATGCATCCGGAACAGCGCCCGCTCACTCATCGCCTTATTGCGGACGTACGCGTCGGGATGATCGTCGGGCGCGAGCGCATCGCCTTCATGATGATTCAACCCGTCGCCGTACGCCGCCACGCTCGACATGAACACGTAGCGATGCAGCCGCGGAAACGCCTTAGCAGTGCCTTCTACATGCGCCGCCGTGGTGCCGCGCTCCCAATCATAGACATTGTCGTAAACGACGTCGAAGCTTTTCCCAATCAGCGCCGCTTTGAGCGACTCCGGATCGTTACGGTCGGCCATAATGTTGCCGACCTTTTTTCCGAGCCCATGCTTCGGCTTGCGGTGCAGGATCGAGACTTCATGTCCGGCTTTCAGTAACGCCGGCACCAACTCACGCCCGATAAACAAGGTCCCGCCGATTACGAGAATCCTCATTCCCCTGGCCCCTGAGTCTTGCCCCGTAAATTTTCAGTCGTAATATTCAAGGCCGAGGTGCGTGATGAGGTCTTCACCCCGCATCCAGCGCAGCGTATTTTTCAGCTTCATAAGCTGGATGAAGACGTCGTGCTCGGGATACAGCCCAGGCGCTGTCATAGGCGCCTTGAAGTAGAACGACAGCCATTCCTGAATGCCACGCATGCCGGCACGTTGCGCGAGATCCATAAACAGGATGAGATCCAGCACCAGCGGCGCGGCCAGAATCGAGTCCCTGCACAGAAAATCGATCTTGATCTGCATCGGATAACCTAGCCAGCCGAAGATATCTATGTTATCCCAGCCTTCTTTGGAGTCCCCGCGCGGCGGGTAGTAATTGATGCGAACCGCGTGATAGAGATCCTTGTACAACTCGGGATAAATGTCCGGCTGCAAAATCTGTTGCAGCACCGAAAGCTTGGTTTCTTCTTTCGATTTAAACGATCCAGGATCTTCCAAAACCTCGCCATCGCGATTGCCGAGAATGTTAGTCGAGAACCATCCCGAGATACCCAGCATGCGCGCCTTGAAGCCGGGCGCGAGCAGCGTCTTCATGTAAGTCTGCCCGGTCTTGAAATCCTTGCCGCACACCGGCAGCCCGCGTTCGCGCGCCAGTTCCAGCAGCGCCGGCGCATCAGTCGTAAGATTCGGCGCGCCATTCGCAAACGGCACTCCGCTCTTCAACGCCGCATATGCGTATATCTGGCTCGGCGCGATGTCGGGATCGTTCTTCTGCAGCCCGCACTCGAAGTCCGCCAGTGTTTGATGCACCGCTCCCGGCTTATGAAATACTTCCGTCGATGCGCACCAGATCATCACCAGGCGCGACGCATCGGTCTTCGTTCGGAAATCCTCGATGTCTTGCATGAGCATTTCCGCTTTGTCCATCTTCGAGCCGCCTTCTTTCACATGCGGCCCCGTGATACGTTTCACATACTCGTGGTCGAACACCGCCTTCATCGGCTCGATCTTCGACAACGGTTCCTTTAGTTTATCGAGCAGCGCTGCGTCGAGCACTTTCGCATGCACCGCGGCCTCATAAGCCGTGTCCTCGAAAATGTCCCAACCGCCGAACGCCAGATCGTCGAGCCCCGCCAGAGGAATGAAATCCTTGATCTTCGGAACGCGATTGTCGGTGCGTTTTCCGAGCCGGATCGCGCCCATCTGAGTCAGCGATCCGACCGGAAGACCGAGTCCGCGCTTAACGGCTTCGACCCCGGCCATGAACGTCGTGCTGACTGCGCCTATGCCGGGAATCAGTACGCCGAGCTTTCCGCTTGCCGGGCTAATACGAGGGCTATCTGTTGATGCCAAAAATGAATCTCCTTAGGAAAGCGCCAGCGGGCACGCAGGCGTGATTTCCTACGCTATACTATCACTTACATGTTGGCCCGTGCGACTGCAACTATATCCGCCATTATCGTCGACGACGAACAGCTTGCATCGGACGAACTGTCTTTCCTGTTGAAGGATTTTCCGGACATTGAAGTTGTCGCCACCGGCCGGAACGGGATCGAAGCCGTGAAGATGATCGAGAGCATGGAGCCGGATATCGTCTTCCTCGACGTGCAGATGCCCGGCCTGAATGGACTCAACGTCATTCAGTCTTTGCGCGAGAAACAGATTCCGCTGCCGTACTTCGTCCTCGCTACGGCCTACGATCAGTATGCGATCGAAGCTTTCCGTCTGGAGGCTTTAGATTATCTTCTGAAACCGGTCGAGAAGGACCGTCTCGAGCTGACCGTTGAACGCGCCCGCAAAGTAATCGCGGACAAAACTCCTGAAACCTCCGCGCCCGCCGTTCGCAATGCGCCGGCCCGCACCAAGTTACTGGTCAAGAGCAACGGACGTAACTTCATCGTCGATGCGCAGGAGCTAATCTACGCCACCATCAACGACGGTTTGATCTCAGTAGTTACTCCGACTGTCGAAGGTGAATCGAATTACCGGACTATTGAAGAGCTACAGTCCAACCTCGACCCCGACCTCTTCTGGCGCGTTCACCGCTCGTTTCTCGTGAACATCAACCGCATCAAAGAAGTGATCCCGTGGTTCAAGAGCAGCTTCCAATTGCGCATGGACGATCGCAAGCACACGGAAATACCAGTCAGCCGCGTCCAGACAAAACGTCTCCGCGCATTGCTCAAACTCTAAGCCAATCAAACCCCTTGCTCACGCACGAACGCCCCGTGGCACGCCGCTACTGCCCCATGCCGTTCCGCAACCGCCCCATGCCGAGCCGCGCCCGGCAGGAAGCGGTTGGTCAACATAACGATCTTATAGAGCCGCGACCGTAAGGGAGTTGCCGCCTTACGCCGTCTTCGCCGCCACCCTAATCAACGACAGGTCCAGCTCAATCTTCAATTCATCGCCCACCAAGAGCCCACCAGTCTCAAGCACGGCATTCCACTTCAAGCCGAACTCCCCGCGCTTGATCTTAGTCGAGGCCGACGCTCCGATCCTCACATTGCCCCAGGGATCCGTATTTTCCGGCGTCGGACCATCCACCGTCAACACCGTCTCTTTCGTGACCCCGTGAATCGTCAGGTCGCCGGTCACTTTCCACTCACCCTCGCCCGCGGCTTCGATTCTCTTGCTCTTGAAAACCATCGTGGGATATTTCTCCACGTCCAGAAAATCGGCACTCTTCAGGTGGGCATCGCGTTGTGGGTCGCCCGTATTGATGCTGTTGACATCGATATCGGCTTCAATCGTACTCGCCGCCGGGGTGTCGGGGTCGTACACAGCGGACCCTGTTACTTTGCTGAAACTGCCGCGCACGTTCGAAATCATCATGTGACGTACGGTGAAATGCGCGCTCGAGTGCGCTGGATCGATTTGGTAGGTTGCTTTCATAGTGTCTCGACACCGGGATAGATGCAGTTCCTAACCTTTTGGATGCGTCCAAGAAAACAGACGCTACGTCCAATCGGGTAAGGGACTGTACACAATGGTATTGAAATCGGACGTCTTCAGGGCTTGGGGCAAGATACTGAAAGGCGAGCAGCCTTCTCTTTCCATCGAGATCACGAAGGAATGCCCGCTCCGCTGTCCCGGATGTTACGCCTATGATACATCTCACCTTGGCGGAGACATGTTACTTCGCGATTTAAGCGATCGTAAAGGGCAGGAATTAGTAACCGGTGTTCTGGAATTAGTGGACCGTCTCAAACCGCTGCACCTATCCATCGTCGGTGGCGACCCGTTAGTTCGGTATCGCGAACTGGAAACCCTCGTCCCGCAACTTATGGACCGCGGCATTCACGTTCAAATTGTCACCAGCGCCTTCCGGCCGATCCCCGAGTCATGGTCGGCCATGCGGCGGCTCACCGTCGCAGTCTCGATCGACGGTCTTCGGACCGAACACGACAAGCGCCGTACACCCGCCACCTACGACCGCATATTGAAGAACATCGCCGGCCGCCGCATCACGATTCACTGCACCATTACCGGTCAAATGATGAAACGGCCTGGCTACCTCGACGATTTTCTGAAATTCTGGACGCCCCTTACTGAAATTCAGAGGGTCTGGTTCAGCATGTTCACGCCCCAGATGGGCGATTCTCTGCCGGAAATGCTCACGCGTGACGAGAGGGCAAGCGCCATCGCCGAGATGTTGCATCTGGGCAGAAAATATCCCAAGCTCGACATGCCCGAAAGCCTGATCCGGCAGTTTTCGACCCCCCCGGACAGTCCCAGCGATTGCGTCTTCGCACTGACCACCAAAACCATTTCCGCCGACCTCCGCAAGCAGATCACCCCATGCCAGTTTGGCGGTGCTCCCGATTGTTCGTCGTGCGGATGCATCGCGTCCATGGGTCTCGCCGCCGTCGCCGCTCACAAAATCGGAGGCGTGATCCCGGTGGGCGCTCTGTTTAGAGCCTCGATCAAAATCGGGCAGCGTAGAAGCGGAAGCGGCAACCCGACCCCGCCTGAAGTCGAATCGCCCCTGCACGTCTTGCGCTAGGCGCGGAAACTGCTGACAGCCTCGCCCTCATCGCCATAGACTTTGAACACCGTATCCAGGCGAGTAACGCGCAGAACCTCCCACAGATTTCTGTGCGTTGAGCAGCTTGAGATCTCCGCCCATCTTCTTCACGAGTTGATAACTCCCAATCAACTCGCCCAGTCCGGCGGCGCTGTCCATATGAGTTACATCCGCGAGATTCAGCAGGATATTGCGGTGACCCTTATCGACCACTTCTTTAACGCAACCGCGAATGACGCCGGCCGCATCGCCCAGCGTAAACCGGCCGCTCAAGTCGACGATAGCCACGCCGCCCGATTCCCGTAACGTTGCAGTGCAACTCATCCGAAGGTCCAGTCTACCAGACGCCCGTATTCTTAATGCGTGACGTTCTGCTCTAAAATCGCCGCCAGCCGGACGCCAGCCTTCATAAGCTGTTCCCGCACGATGCGCTTGCCACTGTTTTCATATCCGGCCGTCAAATTCGTGGCCGCCCCTGCCTTCACATCCTTATCGCAAAAGTCCTGAAACGGAATCCCGCGATACACACGTTTCTTGGCAATCCGGTACGATTCCCAAGCGATTTGCGGCGCCGTTGCCCGCGCCCATCGTTGCGCCTCAACATCGTCGATGCGGCTCGCAAGATCCGAAGTCAAAGCCTGCTCATCGTCGAGCCCGGAATCCTTCATTAGCTTGTTTACGAGATCCGTGTCCCAGACGCTGTGCAAGCGAACGTCGGCGCGCTCCTCCTCGCCCAAATAAAAGTTCACCAACTCTTTGTTCCCGCCCTGATCGCACGCGCGTTCGGCGGCATGCAAAGGCTGATGGATATCGCCCATGAAATGGACGATGAACAGCAGCGCCACGCGCCGTTCCCGATCGTCGTTCGAATCGTGCAGGATTTTAGCGAAGCGCTCGATCTGATCCACCACGCAATCGCCTTTGGGACAGAATTTCTCGAGATCCGTCTCCTTCGTGGGCACCGGAATATCGATGTAGTGCCACGGTCCCGTATTGCCCTTCACCTCGCCAGCCACGATATTGCAGGTTTCATCGACCGGATATGCCTTCGCCCCCGGTTTCGGTGAACCGGACCGGATCTGATCGGCGCAAGCCGCAATGTCCCGAATCGAATACCGCCCGTTGAACAGCAGCCGGTCGATTCGATCCCGCACCTCGGGCGATAGACGCCGCTGCGCGATAAGCGCCACCACATGATGCCCCGTCGCGCCCCAGGGGTAAGCAGGCAGAGCTAAGGCCAGACAAAGCAACGGAACAGCAAGTATCCGGCAGTTCGAAGTCCAATTTTCGGCCATCAGGACCGCGGAGGAGATGGAAAGCATTTCTAGCGACGAACTGCCTCGTCTTGGACGCGCTGCCATGGCCGCGTGGCCACAGTATTTATCATTAATTGCTCCCGGCGGACATCTGGATTCGTTCCGTGTTCCGCCCTAGATGAGGGGCAAATCCGCCGCTTTCGCACGGACACTCTCCAGCCACTTCTCTGAACGGCTGTCGAGTGTAGCGGCATGCTCCGCGATGCGAAGCCGATCCAAGGTTATCGTACGCGCGTCGCATTTACGCCTCCTCATGTCTTCGTCGATAACGAAGGGTACCGCGAAGAATTCGATCCAGGCACTGACAGGCTTGTGCCTAAAGAAGTCCCAGAAGTAATTCGCTGCTGTCTCCTTCCATTTGTGGCGCCAATTGGTCTTTCCGCTAGCGCAGTTTCCAATAGCGATAAACCGCGAGATATCATCGTCCGCGAAGTTCTTGACGATTAGTAAATCCCACCCGCCGTCGCCTCCACCTGGCGCCGTATCGACGACGGGTGGACCGAGTTCGCTGATCAGGCTCGTTACGCGCAGGAGCAGATCGGCGTATTCAGGCGTCTCCTCGTTTTTCCACGGCGCGCCGATGCGGATGCCTTTGCCACCGAAGAAACTCTCCGCCGCCCGCATAGCGAGGAGTTCAAACCTCTCTCCTCGGACGTCTTCGTCGATATGTTCATCCTGCAATTCGCTAAGCGCAACGCAATACAAATAGGGAGACGCGGCGTTCATAACCAAGCTGCGTATCGATTCATCGTTTAGCTCAAATGGATATGCCGTGCCAAGAATTCGATGGCGCCGCTCGAATTCTTCAAAAACGGCTAGAGCGCGTTGGTACGCTGCCTTCCTCGTTGCTCCTCCTGATTCGAGCATTTCTTTGAGGCTGCTAATCGTATAAGGTTCGCCGTTGGCCCACGCGTAGAGTTCAACGCGATCGGCGGTCCCGAAAATTTTGCTCATCGGGCCATGTTGAGCTTGGCTTTCTCGTATGCGCGCGTGAGATCGTCAAAGGCTTCGATGATCGATGGGTCCGCCTTTACATCATTTAGCTTTACGAGGCATTCTTCGATAGCGTAGGACGCTGACCGTAGTTGGGTCGCAATCTCGGCGGTCGTGTATTCCGTGTAAAAGAGCGCTGAGCCTAGGTCCCTCGTCGTGCGAAAGTAGTTGAGCGCGCGCGGGCTGGCAAGGACGGCTTCGAGTTTATTCTGGTCACGGCTGTTTAGGATCGCCCTCTTTGTCTTCGAGCCCACGGACCAGGCGACGAACTCCTCAAGGTTCTTAAGTTTGTCGGTCGGGACTGGGTCGACCGTGATTTCGCCACCTAGGCCGAGAAATTTCTGAACCTCTGAGCCGCCCAGGAGTGTGTAGAACCGCCCAAAATACCGTTTCGTGGTCGCATGCCGGGGTTCAAATATACCGTGGCGTTCCGCCTCGTCAAGGGTCAGATCGGCAATAAGCCAGCGCCTGAGAGTGGGGTAAGTTGTGCCGAGTTGTCTCGCAAACTGGCGCAGGCTCTTTTCAGACAAGTCGCCCCTCGCGTGGTGTTTTACGAACCGGGCTTTGGCCTCTGGAGTCCATTCCTTGGCCGAAGTCACGTGTTTGTACCCGAGGTAAGAAGCGAGAGCGTCGGGTTGCCATCCGAGCTCTACGGTGATTGGGTCAAAGGTCGCTTTGATGTTCGGAGGGACTTGCGGAACTTTAGGAGCCGGCAAATCGTCGCCAATTTCTGTGCCGGAAAGGAGCTTGAGCGCCGCAAGTCGCCGGTTTCCTTCAATGACATAATAGCCGCCGAGCTGCTGGCCCGCAGGCCGTACGATGATCGGATCGCTCGGAATCATCCCGGAGCTGGAAAAAGCACGCAAGAGATCCTCAACACCGATGTTGTCAACGAGGTACCGGAATATTCTCCGCTGATCATCGCCAATGCCCGGTGGAAGTCGGGGGTTTTCCGCGTCGAAATATAGCTCTGATAAAGGCACATCCTTGTGTTCGATCGGCAACGGCTTCTCCTAAGACAATCGCGCTTTATAGTTCTGCCACCGACGCGAGCCCAAGCAGGCTTGACGGCCCACTTCCTAGCATCCATATCCAGTATAAGCTGCTGCGAGACCTTTCGGCGCATGTGACATCAAGGCGGCCGCTCGGTGCATGGGTGGCGATTTCCACTCAAGACATGCAGGTTATCGCATACGGCTCCAGATGCGTAAGGTCCTGGAGGATGCGAAAAGCAAGGGGAAAATAATTCACTGATCACCCGGACCCCGGAGATTACCACCGCTTTCTAGATTCAGCTCGTGCCCACACGACTTTTCCAGTACACGGTCAGACAACTCCTGATTCTCTGCTATGCTACGGGGCGGCTGTACCTGCCTAACAAAAACGTCCTCAGCACCTGAATCACCTAACTAAGTTGTGGCCCGACGGTCGAACGGTCATTACGTTTGTCAGCTCTTTTTCCGCCAACTCCAGTAATTCCTTGATCCCAGCGGCGTGTATGGCGACGGTGCCGTCGGCTGAGACCGTAATAATGCGATCAGCGTTCTCCGTGTAAGAACAAAACAGCATCGCCGAGTTACTATTAGCAATATACCCGACATTTTCTCCAGTCTTGGTATCCCAGATACGAGCGGTGCCGTCCATGCTTGCTGTCACTACGCGATCGCCTTGGGGGTTGAAAGTCCCAGTCAGAATCCCATTTCTGTGACCCCAAAGTTGGCTGATCTCTCTCCCAGAAACGCTATCAAGAATACGCGCTGAGCCGTCTACGCTTGTAGCTAACAATAAACGATCGTCCTGACTGAACGACAAAGACGAGAGCGGGAAATGGTGTCCCGAAAAAGAGAACCTCTCATGGCCCGTCTTCACGTCCCACAGCCGCACTGTTCCGTTGAATTCAGCGGTAGCAACAAGAGTTCCGGCATGATTGAATCCAATCTGCCGAACGTCCTTGGCCTCGAGATCGAAGAGAATGTTTCCAGTGTCCAAATCCAAGGCGGAAACATTATCGACAGCGATCAAGAGGAACTTACCGTCAGGGCTGAATTTGGCGGCTTCTGGATCGATCTCACTTATGTAAGATAATCCCGGCGATTGTTTCCGAAACGACATTTTAGTGTCGAGGGAAGCGCGTCCTGAAGCAACATCCCATATCACAACTCTTCCAGGCCAGGATGTTTGCCAGGCGCCAAGCCTAGTGCCAGAAGTGTCGAACGTGATTCCCGACGTGTTAAGTATGTTATCGTGCTCCCACCGTAGTCGGCCCGACGACAAATCCCACAGACGAACCATTCCATCTTCACCGACGCCAGCAAGTACCTTGCCCTCGGCATCGATTGCTATTGATCGGGAGCCGCTTTCGGCATTTAGCGTTTTGACCTTCCGTCCGGTTCGATCGTCGATTACGAGAATTGAATGTGCAGAATCAGAGACGGCGACAAGGTGCATCTTTTG
>JBEKUT010000244.1:0-15974 GCA_049514735.1 Bryobacteraceae bacterium | reverse complement strand
AACTCCCCGTACCGCGCTTCCAAACGAAACCCCGCACAATCCAGCAACAACAACAACTCCTCTGGAAAAATCACCCGCAAATCATAACGAGCGACCCGATAATCCGGCGCATCCACAACCGAAAAGAACCACGATATGTGCCGAACTTGACGAGCGGAATCGTAATGCGCCATCTCCTCCACCGTAATCTGCCCCGCCGTCAACACCGGATAGCGAGTCTCCGGCGGACGCGCCAGGACGCTCACATCCCACTTCGAGACATCGAAAACCAGCCGCCCGCCTTCCACCAGGTGCCGCCGCACGCACGCCAAACACCGCTTCAAATCGTCAATTGTCAGCAAGTGCAGCAGCGAATTCCCGGGAATCAGAATCGTAGAAAACTGCCGCTCAAAATCGAAGGACCGCATATCCGCCTGTAAGAACTCGACAGGCAAACCAGCGGCCGCCGCCTTGGCCCGAGCCGCATCCAGCATCGCCGCCGACAAATCCGCGCCAACGATATCGATTCCATTCTGAGCAAGCTGAACCGTCAATCGCCCCGATCCGCACCCCAACTCCAGCACCTTCCCGCCTCGGCCAGCCTCCTCCAGATAAAACTGGTTCGACGCAAGAATCCGGCTCTTCCGGCCTTCGTCCGTTAGCGCTGCAGCCTCACGCGCGCTCGGGAAAAGCAGATCGTACAACGCGGGATCGGAGTACAGCAGACACTCTTCCATCACCACAGATGATAGTACCCGTCGCGCCTCGCGATTTCGACCGGCACACCAAAAACGCCGCGCAGAATCTCTTCGGTCAACACCTGCCGCTTCGGACCATCGGCGGCAATCGTGCCGTCTTTCATCAAGATCACCCGCTCTATCTCCGGAATGATGTCCGCGAGATGATGAGTCACCAGCAGAATGCCAATGCCGGTGTTCGCAAGCTTGCGCATGATCTCGCGCAGCTCATGCTGCGCCAGTACGTCGAGACTGTTACTGGGCTCGTCGAGCACCAGCGCGCGGGGATCGTGCACCAGCGCGCGCGCAATCAACACGCGTTTGGCTTCGCCCGACGACATCTCCGAAACAGGCCGATCCGCAAGGTGAGCGATCTCGAGAAGCGTTAACGTCTCGGCCGCCTTGACTCGCATTTCCTCCGTCACGTGATGATGCGGCCACACGCCGACGCTGCTGAAGAATCCCGAGAGAACGATCTCCTCACCCGTAAATTCACGGGTACAACTCGCCAGCAAATCGTTCGTGACGATCCCGAGCAGCGAACGCAGCGAGAAAACATCCCAACGTTCCTCGCCCAGTATCGACATGAAACTGCCGTCCAACTGCAGCGGATAACATTCGCGCGTGATCGTTTTGATCAGCGTCGATTTGCCGCAGCCGTTGGGACCGAGAATCGCGGCATGCTCGCCCACGCCTATCTGGAGCGTCACCTCCTGTAGTGCTACTTTGTCGCCTCGCATCACCGAGACGCGGTGCAAATTGAGCAGAGGCTTTTCCATTCGGGTTTTCGCCCTCGTTTCGCCTGTGTGGCCGGCCGGCAACCGTAATATTAGCAGGCACGTCTTTCCAAATAGAAACCCCGGGAGTTATACTCGCGATTGAAGCAAACATGGACCAGGAAACCGCACCTCAGGTTGCCATAGCCCCCGCTCCGAAAAAGCGCTCCGTCCTCGGAGCCATGATGTACTGGGCGCGCGATCTCCTCTTATCCGTCGTGATCGCAATCATTGTGATCCTGTTTCTGTATCAGCCGGTGAAAGTGGAAGGCACCAGCATGATGCCCGCCTTGACCGATCAGGAGAGGATCTTCATAAACAAGTTCGTTTACAAATTCCACATGGGCGACATCGAGCGCGGCGATATGGTGGTTTTCTGGTATCCCAACGATCCAACTAAATCCTATATAAAGCGCGTGATCGGTTTGCCCGGCGACAGGATTGAGATCGATCACGGCACCGTCATAATCGACGGCAAGCCGCTCGCGGAAACCTACGTCCCCGAAGAGTATCGCGATACCGTATCTTTGCTGGGCGAGACGGTTCCGGAGGGACAGTACTTCGTGCTCGGCGATCATCGCAGTTCTTCCAACGACAGCCGCTCCTGGGGCATGGTGCCGCGCCACGACATCTACGGGAAAGCCGTCTTCGTCTATTGGCCGCTCGATAAAATCGGGGTCTTGCGCTAAAAAGGATCGGCAAGCGGGCCTTGCAGAGCCGCGCCCGTAAGGAAGCGCCATGACTGGCTTAAGGGAGCGGTTTCAACCCCGTGCTGTTAGATAAAGTACGCGCCACCATCGCCCGCCACGATATGTTCTCCCCCGGTCAGCGCGTCGGCCTCGCCGTCTCGGGCGGAGCCGATTCGGTCTGCCTGCTCTATCTTCTCCATGAACTCGCGCCGACGTGGGATCTTCACCTGAGCGTGATCCACATCGACCACGGCATTCGTGGCCTCGCCTCCCAATCCGACGCCGAGTTCGTGCGCGGCCTGGCCACCCGATTCGCCCTGCCATTCCACTTCCGCCGCGTCGATGCTCCCGCGGCCGGCGACAATCTCGAACAGGCCGGCCGCCGCCTGCGCCAGCAATTCTACAGCGATCTGCGCGAGCAGGGAGCCGTGGAACGCATCGCAACCGGGCACACCCGCTCCGACCAGGCCGAAACGGTTCTCTACCGTTTCCTGCGCGGCTCCGGGCTGCCGGGGCTCTCCGGCGTCCGCCCCGTGACAACCGAAGGCATCGTTCGGCCCCTGCTCGAATGCACTCGCCCCGAAATCCAAACTTTCCTTGAAGAACGCAAAATCGAATGGCGCGAGGACGCCACCAATCGCGACCTGACCTATATTCGTAATCGCATTCGCCACGAGTTGCTCCCTCAACTCCGCCGCGAGTACAACCCGAACCTGGACGAAATTCTGGCGAACATGGCCGAACTCGCCCGCGACGAAGAGGCATACTGCATCGGCCAATTACCGCCGATAAGAAAAGTAGGTGATTTTTGTTACTTGACCACTCAGGAATTGGGCGGTCATCGGGCAGCGGCGCGCCGCGTCGTCCGGGCAGCAATTGAAGCGGTGAAAGGGGATCTCAGGCAGATTGGTTTCGAACATGTGGAAGCGGTTCTTCAGATGGCGCGATCGGCTGAGGGTCACGGCCGCATTCAGATCCCGGGAATCGATGTATTGCGCTCATTCGATTGGATCAGGTTCGCCCCTGCCGGCTTCGATAACGTCCGCGAACGGGACTTCGGCATTCCGATCGTCCCGCCCGTAACCGTGGAAGTCCCCGGAGGTATTTACAATATCGACTTTCAACTTGTTGAACGGGAAGGAACTTCGGCCTCGCAATCTACGTATGATACGCTGGCGTGTGATAATCTGATGGGTGAACTAGATTGGCAGCGGATTACTCTGATCCCGACCCTAGCCGGCGCCAGCATTGGTCTGTTGGAGTTGCGCAATTGGAAACCCGGTGATCGGTACCGTCGAACGGGGCAGACACACGAGCAAAAAATCAAAGTGCTGTTTCAGGAAGACCGCATTCCCATCTGGGAGCGGCATTCCTGGCCCGTGCTCACCGCAAACGGTAAAATCCTGTGGTGCCGGAAGTTCGGTTCAGCCGCGGATTTCACTCCGGACTCGTCCACGCGCACAATCTTGCGGGTTTGCGAGGCAAATCGACTTCGCATATGAATCGATAGCTCTATCTGTAACGTCCAAGGACATGAGAGGGTGTTCCGCGCCCGAGTAGGCGCTGTGTAGGGAGAACGCATGAATTCCAACGTAAAAACAGCAGTATTCTGGGTCGTCATTATCATGGTCGTGGTTCTGCTTTGGACCGTCGTCCGGCAGACCAAGTCCAGGCCCGACGCCCAGCCCTCGTTCTCGCAATTGATGAGCGATGTGGAGCAGAAGAAGGTCAAGTCGGTCACGATCACCGGCAATGAACTGCACGGCGTTTACGCGGGCAGCAACGAGGAATTCCATGCCGTCGTCCCGCTGAATTATCCGAAGATGATCGACGAGCTGGCCGCCAATGGCGTCGACATCAAATACGGAAAAGAGACCACCAGCAACTGGGTTTCGATCCTCATCAACGCCATCCCGTTCGTGCTGCTGCTCGCATTCTGGATTTTCATGATGCGCCAGATGCAGAGCGGCGGAAACAAAGCGCTTAGCTTCGGCAAGAGCCGCGCCCGCCTGCACTCCTCGCAGCAGAAGAAAGTCACGTTTAAAGATGTCGCCGGCGTCGAAGAGGCCAAGGAAGAGTTACAGGAGATCATAGAGTTCCTGCGGGAGCCCCAGAAGTTCCAGAAACTCGGCGGACGCATCCCTAAAGGCGTCCTGCTGATCGGACCTCCCGGCACCGGTAAGACCTTGCTCGCCCGCGCCATCGCCGGTGAAGCGAACGTTCCGTTCTTCTCGATCTCCGGTTCGGATTTCGTTGAGATGTTCGTAGGCGTGGGCGCCAGCCGCGTCCGCGACCTGTTTGAGCAGGGCAAGAAGAACGCTCCCTGCATCGTCTTCATCGACGAAATCGACGCCGTGGGACGTCATCGCGGCGCGGGTCTCGGCGGCGGACACGATGAACGTGAGCAGACCCTGAACCAACTGCTGGTCGAAATGGACGGCTTCGAATCGAACGAAGGCGTCATTCTCGTCGCCGCCACAAACCGTCCCGACGTTCTCGATCCGGCCCTCCTTCGCCCCGGCCGTTTCGACCGGCGCGTCGTGGTCGGCCGTCCCGATGTGAAGGGCCGCGAGATGATCCTCAAGGTTCACTCCAAGAAAACCCCGCTCGCGGACGATGTCGAACTCAGCGTTCTCGCGCGCGGTACACCGGGATTCGCCGGCGCCGATTTGGCCAATCTGGTCAACGAAGCGGCCCTGGTAGCGGCGCGTCAGAACCGCAAAGTGGTCACCATGGCGGACTTCGAGCTTGCCAAGGACAAGGTCATCATGGGTGTCGAGCGCAAATCGCTCATCATCAGCGATGACGAGAAGCGCAACACCGCCTATCACGAAGCCGGACACGCGCTGGTCGCCGCTCTGCTGCCCAATGCCGATCCGCTGCACAAGGTCACCATCATCCCGCGCGGGATGGCTCTCGGCGTCACCATGCAGTTGCCTATCGACGACAAGCATTCGTACAACAAGGGCTACCTTGAGGCGCAACTAGCCATCCTGATGGCGGGGCGCATCGCGGAAGAGATCTTCATGCACCACATCACCACCGGCGCTGGTAACGATATCGAACGCGCCACGGAGATGTCCCGCAAAATGGTTTGCGAGTGGGGCATGAGCGAGCTTGGCCCCATGAGCTTCGGCAAGAAGGAGGAGCAGATCTTCCTCGGCCGCGAAATCGCGCAGCATCGCGACTACAGCGAGGCCACTGCCATTCGCATTGACGAACAGGTTCGCAAGCTGGTGGAAGACGGCTACAGCCGCGCCCGCAAGATCATTGAGGAACGGTCGGAAGCCATGGTCCGTATCGCTGAAACGCTGCTGGAGCGCGAGGTTTTAGACGGCGCCGAAGTCAGAAAGCTGATCGAAGGCGAAGCCCTGCCGCCGATGGTTCAGACCAACAAACCGGTGCGCACTCCGGAGCCCGATAAGCCGGCGGTTCGTCCGGAAGGCGGTCATCCGCTCCCGGGCCTGCTCGGCGGGGAGCGTCCTCAGCCCGCGTGAGCGTTCCGGCATTCCCGGTTTATCTGTTCGATGTTGATGGCACACTGATGGACTCCGCAAGCGATATTTGCGGAGCCATCCAGGAAGTGCTGGCCGCCAATTCCCGCAGCGATGTTTCAGATGCCTATCTGCGCACCTACATCGGGCGTCATTTGATAGATCCCTTCACGGAACTCTTCCCGCACTACACTCCTCAGCAGATCGACGACATGATCGTCCATTATCGCCAGGTCTATCTCGCTCGCGGGCATTCGTTGACGAAGTGCTACCAGGGCGTCGCGGACATGCTGAAGGCGCTTCCGGGACGCAAATCCACAGCGACCACCAAGGGCACGCCCACCACACGCGCAGTCCTCGAAATGTTTGGACTGCTCCCCTACTTCGATCACGTCCAGGGCACCGACGGATTCCCCGCCAAGCCGGAGCCCGACGTAATTTTCGCCTCGCTCAACGTCTTAGCGGCGAAGCCCGAAGAGTGTCTCTTCGTGGGGGATTCTTCCGCCGACATGGAAGCCGGCCGCCGCGCCGGCGTGAAAACCTGCGCCGTCCTTTATGGCTACGGCTCGCGCGAGGAGATGCTCCGCTGGCAGCCAGACTACGTGATCGAGCGGCCTGAGGATTTGTTGCCAGATGCTGGTTCCATCGGGGCCTAAGCAGCCGAGTCTCGCACGGCCCTTCGCACTCATCATCGGTTTCTACGTTGCGGCAGGCCTGTTCATCGTAAGCCCTTTCATCCTGGCCACAATGGTGGCTTGGTTCGCGCCTCGCCTCTTCCTCTATGGCGCGGGGCGGTTGCTTCTCGGCTGGATCGCAGTCGCTTTTTTCGCAGGCCTCGCAATAGTACCCAGACGGGATCGGACGGAACTACCGGGAATCCGGCTGGGAGCACGAGAACAGCCTGGGCTGTTCCAAGTCGTAAACGAAGTTGCCAATTTGATCGGAAAGCCCGTTCCTGATCACATCCATCTTCACAACAAGATGGCCGCCTCGGCGGGATTCCATCAGGGCTTCGCGGGCTTCGGAAGTTCCCGTTTCCTGGCGATCGGACTTCCGTTTTTTCGAGCGCTCACCGTGCACCAAATGAGAGCGTTGCTGGCCCACGAACTGGCGCATTTGCATCCTGGAAGCTCGTTCGCGTGGGCGTGGATCGCGGAGACCAATAAAGCGATTCAGAGATTCCTTGTTGCGTTCCATGAAACGTCTCCCGAAGGCTCGAAGTTGGCTTCGCGCGTACTGGACCCATTTGTTCGTGCGTGCTTCCAAGTGTCGCGTGAGCAGGAGTTTGTGGCCGACTCGATCGCGGCGCATCATTTCGGAGCCCAGCCGTTTCAGGCCGTTCTGGAGGCCAACGATTCTGTAAATGCATTTTGGTCGCTGTACTGGTACGCCGAATACTTACCCGCATTGAAGTCCGGATTTGCTCCGCCGCTGATGGATGGGTTCGAACATTTCTGTTCGGCCATCCGCACCAGGGAGAGTTTGCGAGTGAATTTCACCGAGTTTGTCGGCGACGCGCATGAGGCGGCATACAAGACACATCCCGCTGACGACGAGCGTATTCGTGCCATCCAAGGCGCCCATGGCCTCGTCAGTGCCGGCGATGACCGAAGGTCGATGCAACTTCTCGAAGCGTTGCCGAGGCTTGAGTGCGACTTGGTTAAGCAGTGTGCTCGTGAATTTGGTGTCACGGACCCGCAAACAATTCCGTGGGCGCACGTTGGCGCGAAGGTTTACCTCAGAGCGTGGCATGATTCCGCACGCCGAAACGGTGCGGCGCTATCTGGTCTCGCAGTATCCGACATCGCCCGATTGGCGCGCGATTCGAGCGGCTTCGGATATCGAATCCTCCAGACGCCCGGCTTCCTGCCCGACCGCACCCAATGCAATCAACTAGGTCGCGAAGTTCTTCGATCAGCATTGGCGGCGGCATTGGATCGAGCGGGGTGGGAACTTGTGTATAGACAGGCCGGCGACGAGCGCATTTTTGAGAAAGACGGTCATCGCTTCGATCCCGTGAAAATCCTCGGCGGCTTGGCAACCGGTCAATTAGACAAATCCGAATGGCTCGCTCAATCTGAATCGGCGGGCATTGCCCATCTGAAATTGGAATGGGCAGAACCTCGTCAGTCAGTGAACGATAAGTCGGCTACTGCTTAATAATCGACCCGTCCTGCCGCCGAATCTCCCCCCACCCGCCATTCAGCTTCGACGAATCGTAAGGATACTTCGCGGCCGCCTTTTCATCGATCTCAATTCCCCAACCCGGCTCGTCATTCGGATACATGTACCCGTTCCTCGCAACCGGACACCCATGGAAAACTTCCTGCAGAGCGTCGTTAAACCCGGAATACTCCTGAATGCCGAAGTTATAACAGACCACGTCCAGCGTGACGTTCGCCATGTGGCCGACCGGCGAAACGTCGCCCGGACCATGCCACGCCGTGCGCACTCCGAATATCTCGCCCATCGACGCGATCTTGCGGCATGGTGTAAATCCGCCGGCTTCCGACACGTGAATGCGGATATAATCGATCAACCGCTCACTAATCAGCGGAGTCCATTCATGCGGGCTGTTAAACAGTTCGCCCATCGCGATGGGAGTGGCGCACTGCTGCCGGATCTGGCGGAAGTACGCGATATCTTCCGGCGAGAGCGGATCCTCGATAAAGAATAGCCGATACGGTTCCACCGCTTTCGCAAACTGCACGGCGAGATTCGGCGTGTACCGCTCATGCATGTCGTGCAGCAGCCCGACCTCTTCCCCAAGCTGCTTGCGCGCCTCTTCAATCAGCTTCAACGAATATCGAAACTGCACCGCGGGCTCGAACACCGGCCCCTCGTGCAAACCCTCCACCCTCGCCGCGGTGTCTCCCGAACCATAGCTCGCAAAACCCGGCGCGGGAACCTGCACGCGTATATTTCGAAATCCCTGCGCCATCAGTTTGCGAGCCTGCTCGATGCAGTGTTCATTGTCGGCGCCCGATGCGTGCGTATAGCAATCGGCCGCCTCGCGGCACTTGCCGCCCACCAGTTGATAGACCGGCATCCCCGCCTGCCGCCCCTTGATATCCCACAGCGCCTGGTCCACTCCGCTGATCGCATTATTCAGCACCGGCCCATTACGCCAATAGGAGCTGTTATAACAAGCCTGCCAGATATCGTCGATGCGGTCGGTTGGTTTGCCGATCAGGAACGGCTTCAGGTAGCGCTCGACAGCGGCGTTCACCAGGTCGGCGCGTTGTGTGAACGTGCCGCAGCCATAGCCGTAGAGGCCGTCCTGGTCGGTAAGAATCTTGACTACCGTAAGCCGCAAATGCGCCGGCGCAGTGGCGATCACTTGAATATCTTTGATCTTCGGTGTCGGCAGTCCGCGCGCCGCGCGTGCAGCCTGCTCCGTTACCATTGAGGCCGCGCCCGCGCTGGCCGCCAGCTTAAGCAATTTGCGTCGGTTCATCATTCAACGCCTCGACTTTCAATAGGCCCGACCACGACCCCCGTAACCGAGCCGCGCCCGGCAGGAAGCGGTTCTCCCGCCGTTTTATAGAACCGCGCGAGCGTAAACAGCGGCCAGCGCTCCCGCCTACGCCCGCGCCCCCGGCCGCATCGGCGGCGGACAACAATCCATACGGCAATCGTCCGGCGCCGGACCAAACTGACCCACCGCGCGCCGTTCACCCTTCCCCATGCGCTCCAGAATCAACTCCCGAATCATCCCTATAATTTTCGGATGCACCCCCACCGTCCCCGCCCGCACCATCTTGATACCCAGCTCCTCGCACACCGCCCGAGCTTCCGTGTCGAGATCGTAAAGCACTTCCATGTGATCCGACAAAAACCCGATGGGCGCAATCACCACCTCACCGCCGCTCCCGATCTCCCGCAGGGCATCCCCGATATCGGGCTCCAGCCAAGGCTGCCCGGGCGCGCCGCTGCGGCTCTGATAGACCAGCTTCCATTCCGTTCGCCCCAGCTTTTCCGAAACCAAACGGCACGCTTCGTTGAGCTGCTGTACGTAATCGCTGCCTCTCGACATCGCCAGGGGGATGCTATGCGCCGTAAAAAGAACCTGCGCATTCGGAAGCGGCCCTAGCGCAAACTGCATACGCTCCGCCATCGCGTCGATAAAACCGGGATGATTGTAGAAGATTCGCAGCTTGTCCACTTCCGGAGCCGCGCCCACCTCCGCCCGCGCGCGCCCGATGTCTTCCAGATATTGCCGGCACGCCGAGTACGAACTGAACGCCGAGGTCGCAAACGCCAATGCGCGGCGCCGCCCCTGGTTGCGCATCAGACGCAATGTATCCGCCAGAAACGGATGCCAGTTGCGATTGCCCCAATACACCGGCAGGTCCGGACCCTTGCGCTTCAACTCCTCGCGCAGCGCCGCCATGAGCGCCCGATTCTGATCGTTGATGGGACTCTTGCCGCCAAAATGATAATAGTGCTGCGCGACTTCGAGCAGCCGCTCGCGTGGAACATTCTTGCCGCGCAGAACGTTCTCGAGAAACGGGATCACGTCGGCATCGGTCTCCGGACCGCCGAACGAGAGAATCAAAACGGAGTCGTATTCGCCGCGATCAGAAACAGCAGCACCGCACTTGCATAATACAGGTTTCGAATCCCGATGTATTGCACCACCGGACCCGCCACCGTGAGCCCCACCACTTGCGCCGTCATCATCACCGACATCATGCTTCCGCCCACCCGTCCCAGCATCGCCGCAGGAGTCTCCTCCTGAATCAGAGTCTGCGAAGGAACGATCAGGAACGCCGCGCAAAATCCGAGGCCCAACATTCCAACAATCGCCGCGGCGGTATTGGGTATCAGGCCGACAATCGCGATCGCAATGCCGATGCCCATCAGACCTCCCACGACCATGTGCGCTTTAGACCGTTGCCGTGCAAAACGATGAATGAACTGCGTGCCCACAATCATGCCGACTCCGGTCAATGTGCCCAGAGCGCCGAAGAGGCCGACGCCGCCCTTCAGCACGTCACGGACATAGACCGCAATCAGCGCCCCAAAAGCTCGCAATGCGAATACGCCGGCCGAAGTTGCTGTCACCACAAACGAAATCGTAGCGTGCGTGAAAATGAATTTCGCCCCGGAGTTCATCTCGTGAATCACGGACGATACCTTATTCAATGCCGGAGGAACTTCGCGATGAATGGCAATCCCCGAAATCATAAACGCCGAAACGAAAAAGCTGGCCGTATCCAGCCAGAAGCAGGAACTGGGACCGAATAAACTCACCAGGCCGCCTGCAATCCCCGGACTGATAATCTGCATCCCGAAAAAAATCTGCTGCATCACACCGTTCGCGCTCATCAGCCCTTCGCGCGGCACGATGGTTCGAATAGTGACCTGCTGCGCCGGCACAAAAAACGTGGACACCGCGCTGAGCGCGAACAGCAGTGCATAAATTTCCCACACGTTCGTCACGAAGAGAAACAAAAAACAAAAAACCGAACGGATCAGATCGCTCGCGATCATAGTCCGCTTCACGTTCCAGCGATCCACGAAAACTCCCGCAATCGGTGCGATAAACGCGAATGGCAGGAAATAAGAAATCAGCACCAGGCTGACCTGCGTCGGCGTCCCGTGCATCCGAAACGAAATGATGCTGAAAATTGCGAAGATCGCTAGGAAATCGCCGAAAACGCTAACCAGTTGACCGATCCATAAACGGCGCAGTCCATGGATCTTCAGGACGTCTTTGAACGACAGCGGTGGTGCAGTTGGTGCCGTGGCCATAATGTTCGCTATCGAGATCCCTGCGGGTCTAATTATGATAACCTGCCCGCCCCCTGATATGATGCATCCGATGACTCCTACACGGCACCGACCGTACGTCCCCGAAAATGTTTCGATGCGCGAGTTCACTTTGCGCGCGGTTTTGCTCGGCCTCGCCATGACTGTGGTCCTGGGCGCTGCCAACGCCTACCTCGGACTTCGCGCCGGCATGACCATCGCCGCCACCTATCCCGCAGCCGTCATCGGCATGGGAATCCTGCGCCTCATGGGCGGCTCCATTCTAGAAGAAAACATCGCGCGAACCGTCGGTTCCATCGGCGAATCGGTTGCCGCCGGAGCCATCTTCACCATTCCCGCCTTCGTCATGTCGGGCGCCTGGAGCCGCTTCGATTCGCCCGAAGCCTATTGGAAATCGACCGCGCTCATGCTTGTCGGTGGCGCGTTGGGAATCCTATTCGTCACCCTGCTGCGCCGCGTCATGGTGGAAGATATCGAGCTGCCCTTCCCGGAATCGATCGCGGCGTCCGAGATTCATAAAGCCGGCCAGCAAGGCAGCAAAGCCGCGCAGCTTCTCTTCAGCGCCATGGGCATCGGAGCGGGCGTCTACGCGCTCGGAGTCCTGCAATTGTTCGCGGCTGGCAAAGAATATCTCATCTATATCGGACAGATGGGAACAAGTCTGGTGCGCCTCGGCGCAGCCCGCACGGCCCGCTCGGTCGGTGTCGGCGGCATCACCGCAGTTTCCGCGCCCGCTGTCAGCCCCGCCTACATTGGCGTCGGATACATCATCGGACCGCGCCTGGCCGCGTTGAATTTCGCCGGCGGCGTGCTCGCCTGGGGACTCATGGTCCCACTCCTGATTTACTTCCTCGGACCGCAGCTCAAGACCACGCTGCCGCCCGGCGCGACTGAAGGTTCCTGGAGCGATCTCGCTGCCGGGGTCTGGCGATTCATCGTGCGCCCCATCGCGGTCGGCGGCATGTTGGTCGGCGCGGCGTACACACTGTTCCGGATGCGCAAGAGCCTCGCGATCGGTATGCGGCGCGCCATCTCCGATCTGAAAAAAGCGGGCACGCAGAAGGAAGCAACGGCTCGCACGGAGCGCGACCTGAATGCAAAGTTCATCTTCGCGGGCATCGGCGTGATGTTCATCTGCATGATCCTGCTCTACACCTATTTCTCCGGAATGCTTACGGGCGGCATCGTCGCGGCACTCGTAATGATCGTCGTGGGATTTTTCTTCGCCGCCGTTTCGGGCAACCTCGTCGGCATGATCGGATCTTCGAACAATCCAGTTTCCGGATTGACGCTATCCACGCTGATCATCGCCGCGCTGCTGATGGTTGCCATCGGAGTTTCCGGAATTAGCGGCGTGGCCGCCGTGCTTGGAGTCGCGGCAGTCGTCTGCGTTTCGTCCGCCGTAGCGGGCGAGATGCTGCAGGATCTCAAGGTCGGCCACATTCTCGGCGGCACGCCGCGCAGCATGCAGATCGGCGATTTCCTCGGCGTGCTCGTAGCCGGCGCCACTCTTTATTTCCCGTTGCTGGTTCTCCACACCGCGAACATCAAGGCCGGTGGCATTGGTTTTGGCGATCGCGCCCTGTCGGCCCCGCAGGCCGGATTGATGGCGTCGCTCGCGCAAGGAATCGTCGGCGGCGACATGCCCTGGCCGCTCGTCGTCGTCGGCATCTTCATGGGATTCGCGCTCATCATGGTGCAGGTGAAAAGTCCCATGCTGTTCGCCGTCGGCATGTACCTGCCCCTCGAAACAACTTCGGCCATCTTTGTTGGTGGCGTAGTCCGCTGGTTAATGGAGGCGCGCCGCGACAAGCGCGAATTCAACGACGCCCAAAAGGCCCGTGTCGAAAATGCCGGCGTACTCACCGCTTCCGGATTTATCGCTGGCGAAGCCTTGATGGGTCTCGTCTACGCCACCTTCCGATTCTTCGACCGGCCCTGGCCGGTGATCTTCGCGAACGCCTCGTATGAGTACGGAATCGTCTTCCTGCTCGCGCTCTGCGCGATGCTCGTCTGGATTCCGCTCAGCAACGCCGGCCGTCCGGAAGATCCCGCGCCTCCGGTCGCGATGATGTAACACGTGGACGTGCAAGATCGGCTACGCTCGCTTCCCTCGGTCGACGAAATCGCGTCGAGCCTCGCGCGCCTCGAGCCGCGTTTCCCGCGCCGCCTAATCGTCGACGAAATCCGCCGCGTCATCGAAGACCGCCGCGCCGAAATCAAGGTCGGCGCCATCGACGCTGAGCCCATCGAATCGCGCGTCGAGCAGAACCTGGCCCGCCTGGAAGCCCGGTCCTTAAGACGCGTCATCAACGCGACCGGCGTGATTCTCCACACCAACCTCGGACGCGCGCCCTTGCCCCGCTTCGATCCGATCTTCGGTTACTCGAACCTCGAATACGATCTCGCCCAAGGCCGCCGCGGCAAGCGCGACGTACACATTGCAGACCTGCTGCACCGCCTCACCGGAGCGCCCGGAATAGCCGTCAACAACAACGCCGCCGCGGTCTATCTCGCCCTCAACGAACTGGCCGCCGGACACGAGGTCATCGTCTCTCGCGGCGAACTAATTGAAATAGGCGACGGCTTCCGCATCCCCGATATCATGCAGCGCTCCGGCGCAATCCTGCGTGAAGTTGGCACGACAAATCGCACCAGCATCCAGGATTACCGCGCAGCCATCAACGAACGCACACGCCTCCTGCTCCGCGTCCACCCCAGCAATTTTCGAATCGAAGGATTCACCGCTAAACCCGAATTGCGCGACCTCGCCGCCCTAGGCCGCGAGCACGGCATCCCCGTCTACGAAGACCTCGGCAGCGGCTGCATCATCGACCTGCGACGATTCGGAATCGAGGAACCGTTAGTCGCCGACAGCCTCGCCGCCGGCATCAACCTGGTATCGTTCAGCGGCGACAAACTTCTCGGCGGACCACAAGCAGGCCTCCTCGCCGGCGACGCCGCATTAATCCAGCGCATTCGCCGCAATCCCATGTTCCGCGCGCTCAGGCTCGATAAGCTGATCTATCAAGCGCTCGAATCGACCTTGCGCAGTCTGCTGCTGGAGCGCTACGACGAGATCCCCGCCCTCGGAATGATCGCCCAATCGCTCGAAACTCTCTTCACACGCGCCAGCCGTTTCGTCGAGCGGATCGCAAGCATCCCACACCGCATTGTCGAAGGAGAATCGGTGATCGGGGGCGGCTCCACGCCGCAGCAACCCCTACCCACTTGGCTCATCGCAATCGAGAGCGAAGATCCCGTCGAGCTCGAACGCAACCTCCGCCAAAACGATCCACCAGTAATCGCCCGCATCGAAGACGATCGGCTTCTATTGGATCTCCGCACCGTCGTAACCAACGAAGAAGAAGCGTTGGCCCGCGCAATCACTCGACTCTGCGGTACGCCAGAATCGCCACACCCGGATGACTCCGGATGCTGACCTCCAACCCGCTCACCATCAGTTCCCTGCCCGTATGCGTCGATTCCTTTCCCGAATCAACATCCGTCAAAACATAAGACACGCCCGCCTTCAAACCACCCAACTGAAAACGAGCGGTCTCAAATGGACTCTCACCTCGCCGGAACGCCTGAATCATTCCCCGCCCGCTCGCCGCATCGCCGAACTGCGACGCCATCCACGCCGTGGCCTCCGTGCTATACGGAGTGAGCGGATAAAGATCTCCGTAGTACAAAGGCGCGATCGAACTCCATTCACCCACCAGTCGCTGCACCCCGTCATCTGGCTCCAAGAGACGTACGGATCAGTCGAATTGAAACAGGTGCCGAAGTATGGAATCCATAGCGAAAGCCCGTAAGTGAACTGCTGCATCGCCGATGGCTCATAAGTGAAATCGCTGCGCCACAGCCGCACCGAACGCCGCAGCGTTTCGAGATCCAGCCGCCGCCCGCCCGAGGCGCACGTGTCGATCAACAAATTCGGAAACCGCCGCCGTAATTCATCCCAATACGCGAGATACCCAGTTACATGCTGAATCTCCGTGATCCCCTGCCGGTCTTCCGCATCGTGCGAGCGCCACAACGCCAGCGGCGCAAAATTAAAATCCTGCCGATATGTGTCGATACCCTGCTCGCCGATAATTTTGCTCACGTGCTCCACCAGCCATGCCCGCGCATCCGCATTGCCGAGAAAGAGCAGCTTGTCCTTATCGTTCCCGCCGATCAGCCACTCCGGATGGTTCTCCCACAGCCACGACCCGGCCGTGACGCGCTCCGGCTCGAACCACACAATGATCTTCACCCCACGCTCATGCGCGGCCGCGGATATAGGCGCAAAGCCGCGTGGAAATCGCGCCGGGTCGACATCCCAAGTCCCCGTGTTCCACCATCCGGTTTTAAACGGATACCATCCCGCATCCATCCACCAGTAATCGATCTTCAAACCCGTTTTCTGAACGCGCGCCAGAAATTCAATTTGATTCTCTTCATTGGCGTCCTGCATTTCGATGGTCTGGCGCCCGCTCCCACCCGCCAGTTGAGGCGCCGGCAAATGCCCACCCGGCC
>JBEKUT010000243.1:0-10377 GCA_049514735.1 Bryobacteraceae bacterium | reverse complement strand
ACAAGTTTCGTTGCGGGTCGTAGTGAAACAGCTCAGGATTTTCCGTTCCGCCCCAGTTGGCTGCGCCAGCAACGGAAGAACTTGGTCTCCGTGGCACGCGAATACTACTTCGTCAAACTGCTGCGCGGGCCGATCTCGAAACTGCAGCGTCACGCCGCGATCCGAACGCTCGATCGCCGTGATCGCCGCGTCCTTCGCGATGCGTTCCCGGAACGGGGCCGTCAATGGACCGAGGTAAGACCGGCTGCCGCCGCGGATCGCTTTCCACTGCGGGTGGGTGTTGATCCCCAGCATCCCGTGATTCGCCATAAATCGAACCAGCGTCAACACCGGAAACATCGGCATCGCTTCGGGCGCCATGGACCAGACCGCGCCCGCCATCGGAATCAGGTAGCGATCCACAAAGACCGGCGAGTAACCGCCCACGTCCAGAAATTGTTCGAGCGTCATCCCCTCCGCGGCCGGATCGTTCAGAACCTTGGGAGCCTCGCGATTGAAGCGCAGGATTTCCCGCAGCAACGTATAGTGGCCGCGCGAAAAATAATTGCTCTTCTGCGCGAAAAAACCTGCCAGACCCCGGCTCGAATATTCAAAGCTTCCGTCGTGGCCCGTCACCGCGAACGACATGTCGCTGGGCTGAGTCTCCACTCCCAGCTCGGCCATGAGCCTGCAAAACCTGGGATAGGTACGGCCGTTATGAACGATGAAGCCCGTGTCCACTGACAGCGGTCCACTGTCCGACTCCAACTTCACAGTGTGAGTGTGGCCGCCCAGGCGATTGTCTCGCTCGAAAACGTGAACCTCGTGCCGGCGGCTCAGATAATACGCGGCCGACAATCCCGATATGCCGGAGCCGACCACTGCGATGCGCTTCACGACGCCGCCCGTGCGCTGGATGCCGCCGAAAGCGCTTTGCGGAACGGACGCAGGTCTCGTGCGATGCCGAACCAACTCAGAATTTTGAGCGCCAGGTAAGTAATGTCCAGCTCCCACCAGCGCTCCCCTTGGCGGCAACTTCCCGGTGAGTAGTGGTGGTTATTGTGCCATCCTTCACCCAGCGTGATGAGGGCCAGGCACCAGTTATTGCGGCTTTCGTCGGGAGTATCGAAGCGGCGCGTGCCCCATAGATGAGCCAGCGAATTGATCGCGAACGTGCAGTGATATAAGACAACTGTGGAGATCACATAACCCCACAGGAACGCCGGCCATCCGCCAACTAACGCGACGGCCGCGCCGAACACCACTGTGGGAACCCAGTGGTGACGGTCCAGCCAGCGGATCTCCGGGAAGCGCAGAAACTCCGCTACACCGCGCGGATCGTATTCGTCGAAATCGTTCGAGAGAACCCATCCCACATGCGCCCACCAGAAGCCCCGGCGCGCGGGCGAATGGACATCCTTCTCACGATCCGACTCGCGGTGATGCAGGCGATGGTGCGCCGCCCACCACAGGACTCCCTTTTGCGCGGAGCTCTGCGCCAGGAACGCCATCGCAAACTGCGCCACTCGTCCGAGCTTATAACTGCGGTGCCCGAAATACCGATGATACCCAGCCGTCACTCCAAACATGCGGATCGCGTAGGTCGCGGCCAGCCACAGCCATAGGGTGAGAGTCGGCGGGGTCCAGAACACCGCAAAAACGGCGGCGTGGAGCAGAAAAAAGAAGAATACTGCCCCAAATTGATAACGACTTTCTCGCAAGACCACGTTGCTCCTTGAACCAATTGTAGGTGAGAGCCGACAGCTTGTCAATCATTTGTCCATGACAAACAGTTGACATAAGCTGCCATACGCTCGTATAGTGAATACGGATGGCAAGCCGATATCCGATTCGAGCGGTAGCGAAAATCACGGGGCTGAGCCTGGACACGCTGCGCGCTTGGGAACGCCGTTACCAGGCGGTTGTGCCGGAACGAACCGACCGGGGACGTCAGTACGGCGCGGCCCAAATCGAGCGACTAATGCTGCTCGGTCAATTGGTTCAGAAGGGTCACGCCATTGGCCAAATCGCGTCGCTCAGCGACCAGGAGCTACAGAATCTTCTGGTGCAGCAGCCTGGTCACCCAGGCCCGGAGCTCGCGTTGCAGAAAGATTTCCCGGCGCCAGTCCTGGCAGCGATTGAAGGCTTCGATGCGGCTCGCGCCGGGGATGAACTGAGCCGCCTGGCGGCCGTCCTCACCCCCCGCGACTTGCTCTACCAGGTTGCCTTGCCTCTCATGAGGGAAGTAGGGGTCCGCTGGCACGATGGCACGCTCGCCATCTCGCAGGAACATTTAGTTTCGCAGATGTTGCGGAATCTTTTGGGAGGTATGATGCGCCTTTTCCGGCCTTCGAGCACGGCGGTAAAGATGGTTTTTGCGACACCGGCTGGTGAGGCGCACGAGTTCGGAATTCTTGCCGGCGCGATGCTCGCTTCCATTTCCGGCGTTGAACCCGTCTATCTCGGCTCGAACCTGCCGTCCCGCGAAATTGCGAACGCCGCGGGAAGGACCGGAGCGAAGGTGATCGTGCTGGGTATCACGGTCCTGACCGAAACGACGGCTGAGGAAGTGAGCGCACTCGCCGCCGCTATGCCGGAGGCTTGTGAGCTGTGGCTCGGAGGCGCGGCCAG
The DNA here is from genome assembly GCA_049514735.1 of Bryobacteraceae bacterium. GTDB lineage: Bacteria > Acidobacteriota > Terriglobia > Bryobacterales > Bryobacteraceae > JAICMB01. The sequence continues at coordinate 7,767 of JBEKUT010000243.1, read as the reverse complement.
CGCCGATCTCGATCTCACAAACCTGGGCACGAAGATCATTTTGATCCAGGATCTTCAAGCACTCGAAAACGAATGCCGCCGATGGAGAAACCGACAATGATAACAGCTCTCAAATTATTATTCGGCGCGATCTTCCTGTGGATGACCGCGCTGACCATCCACACCAGCCTGACCGTCAGCCTGTGGAGCGCATGGGATTCCTTCGCCGCCAATCCGTGGGCGGTCGCGACGCTCTACGACGCTTACTTCGGCTTCATCACGTTTTGGGTGTGGGTGGCGTACAAGGAAGATACGCTCTGGTCGCGTCTCTTGTGGCTGGTGCTAATTCTCGCCCTGGGCAATATCGCCATGTCTCTTTACGTCCTGATCCAGCTCTTTCGCTTGAAACCGCACGAGTCCGTGGAGGCATTGTTGCGGCGATGAATCAAACTCTCACGCTAGTGATTATCGGTACCGCGAGCGTAGCGGCATTAATGCTGGTCTTGTGGTTGATTCATCTGCGAACCGGCAACGCCGCGATCGTGGATGCAGGATGGGCTGGGGGACTCGCCATGCTCGGCATTCTCTACGCGGTCTTCGGCGGCGGCTACTGGCTGCGTTCTGCGCTCATCGTTGCGATGGCCGGAATCTGGGGATTCCGCCTGGCCATCTACCTCCTGGTGACCCGCATAATCGGGCATCCCGAAGAGGGCCGTTATCAGGAACTGCGCCGGCAATGGAAGACGAATATCCCATTCAAGTTCCTGCTTTTCTTTGAGTTTCAAGCGTTGCTGTGCGTGGTGCTCGCCATACCGTTTCTAGCTGCCGCGCGCAATCCGGCTCCGGCGATTTCGGCGCTCGAATGGGCCACCGTTGCGCTGTGGACACTGGCCATGGCCGGAGAGGCCGCCGCCGATGCGCAACTTAACCGGTTCAAATCCAACGCATCGAACAAGGGCCGCACCTGCCAAATCGGACTGTGGCGCTACTCCCGCCACCCCAACTATTTCTTCGAATGGCTTATCTGGGTGGCCTTCGCGCTCTTTGCCATCGCATCGCCCGGCGGATTCTGGGGACTGCTCTCACCCGCGCTCATCTTGTACTTCCTGCTTCGCGTCACCGGCATCCCCGCCACTGAAGCGCAGGCGGTCCGCTCGCGTGGCGAAGAATATATCCGCTATCAACAGACCACCAGCGCCTTCGTGCCCTGGTTTCCGAGGAAAGCGTAATGCAAGCTTCGAGTAACATCCACGCTAAGCAGAGTGTCCCGCAGCCCAAGACCGCCTGGTACGAACCTCTCGTCGAGGGCGGTCTCGTGCCGGACTGGATTTTACGAGCCGGCATCCGGCGTCTCATCGCGCAACGTCTCCGCGACGAAGATAAAGGCGATCCGGAGCGGCAGCAGGCTCACCTCATGCGCTATACCGACCAGTTGAGAGCCAGCCCTATTGCCATTGACACGCGCGCGGCCAATAGTCAGCACTACGAAGGTCCCGCGGAGTTCTTCGCCTCAATCCTGGGACGCTATCGAAAATACAGTTGCTGTTACTGGCGAGATGGCGATACGCTCGACGCAGCCGAGCGCGGCATGCTCGATCTCACAACGGAACGTGCGCAAATCGAAGACGGACATTCCATACTTGACCTGGGTTGCGGATGGGGCGCCTTCTCGCTATATGCCGCGTCACGATTTCCCAATAGTTCCGTTGTGGGCGTTTCGAATTCTCACTCCCAACGGGAGTACATCGAAACGCGAGCCGCGAAACGCGGTCTCGACAATCTGCGCATCGTCACTGCCGACATCAACGAGTTCGAAGCGGGGCAGCGTTTTGACCGCATTGTGTCCGTCGAAATGATGGAGCACGTACGAAATTATCAACTTCTGCTTCGTAAAATTGCTTCCTGGCTGAATCCGGACGCTTTATTGTTCGTCCACATTTTCACCCATAGCCGTTTCGCGTATCTTTTCGAAGTCCAGGACTCGAGCGATTGGATGGCGCAGCATTTTTTCACGGGCGGCCAGATGCCCAGCGACGATCTGCTGCTGTATTTTCAGGAGGACCTCCGCATCGACAACCACTGGGTGGTGAATGGCCGGCATTATCAAAAGACCGCCGAGGCCTGGCTCGCCAACATGGATTCGCAGCGCGGTGAATTGCTGAAGCTATTCTCGGACACCTATGGCAGTTCTGAAGCGCTGAAGTGGTTCGTCCGCTGGCGCATCTTCTTCATGGCTTGCGCCGAATTGTGGGGCTATCGCGGTGGAACCGAGTGGATCGTTTCGCATTACTTGTTCTCGGCCCGCCCGGCCGTAACCGAGCCGTCACCGGCAGGGAGCTGAAACAGCCCGTGGCTTTCTCGACATGTTCAAGGGAGTGCCCATGGGCCTGCGGCCCACCCAAGGTGATGAAGAACAACGACCGTAACCGCGCCGCGCCCGGCAGGAAGCGGAAATAGCCCGTGATTTTCTCGACATGCATGTTCTTCAACGGAGTGCCCATGGGCCTGCGGCCCACCAATGTTGATGAAGAATTTTCGACCCGTAACCGAGCCGTGTCCGGCAGGGAGCGGTCGCCCCAATCATACATGATCTTCAGGGGAGCGATTTGAGGAGCATTTGAAACACAGCATGGATATCCTGATCCTGGGTTGCGGCTATACCGGCCAGCGCGTTGCGAAACGCCTCCTGGATCGAGCCGTCCGCGTGACTGCCGCAACTCGGAATCCTTCGCGGCTGGCCGGCCTGGGGGCTGAGATTATCGCCACCAGAGACGTCGCTGCATACGTCCGCCCCGGAATGCTGGTTCTCCACTCCATCCCGCCGGACGGCCCGCCAGGACTGCTTGATCCGTTGCGAGACAAAGCGGCGCGCGTAGTGTATCTATCCTCGACGGCTGTTTACGGATCGGCGAGTCGAGTCGATGAAGCCACCGCAGTAGACCCGAGCAGCGAACGGGCGCGAGCGCGCCTCGAAGCCGAACGCGCTATCGCGGAAGGGCCCTGGTCGTCATTGATTCTTCGTCCCGCGGCAATCTATGGACCGGGACGCGGCGTTCACGAATCCATCCAGCGCGGTGAGCACAGCCTCAGCGACAGGTTTGTGAGCCGCATCCACGTGGACGATCTTGCGGCGCATGCCGAGGCTGCTCTGCTTTCCACACTCACCGGAGCGTTTCCCGTCGCCGACGAGGAGCCCTGTACATCGCGCGATATTGCTGAGTTCTGCGCTCAGTTGCTGAATATTCCCATCGAAGGCGCTGGCACGCGGGAACCAGGACGCATGCCTCGCTTCGCCAACAACCGCCGCGTCGACGGGTCTGCGATTCGACGCGCGCTCGGCATCACGCTCGCCTACCCTTCCTATCGCGTGGGTGTCCCGGCGGCTCTGTCCGTTCAAGCGGGCTCCGTCGCCACAAGGAGTACCGCGAATTGAAACCGCTAATTTTTGTCGCTGGCGCGACCGGGTATGTGGGCAGAGAGTTGCTGCAAGCCCTGCTGGCAGCGGGCTATCGGGTGCGATGTTTGGCGCGGCGGCCGGACGATCTTCGAGCCAAGAGCCTCCCTGGAATGGAAGTCGTGGCCGGCGACGTTCTCGATGAAGCCTCGCTCCAAGCGGCAATGGGAGGTGTCGCGGACGCCTACTATCTGGTTCACTCCATGGGCTCAACGCAATCCTTTGAAGAGCAGGATCGAACCGGAGCACGAAACTTCGCTATCGCCGCTCAGCAGGCCGGCGTTCGGCGGATCGTCTATCTAGGCGGCCTCGGGCACGGCGAGGACGAGCTGTCGGCGCATTTGCGCAGCCGCCACGAAGTCGGAGAGATTCTGAGATCGACGGGCGTTGCGGTCGTCGAATTCCGCGCGTCGGTAGTGATTGGATCGGGCAGTTTATCCTTCGAAATGATCCGTGCGCTGGTGGAGCGCCTTCCGGTCATGATCGCACCACGTTGGGTTTCCGTCGCTGCTCAACCGATCGCCATTGCAGACCTGCTCTCCTACCTGCTCGCAGCCCTGGACCTGCCGCTCGACGGCAGCAGGATCTACGAAATCGGAGGCTCGGATCGTGTGTCCTACGGAGGCTTGATGAAGGAGTACGCGCGGCAACGCGGACTGCAACGTCTGGTGATCTCAGTACCGTTCCTGACGCCGCGCTTGTCGAGTCTTTGGCTCGGCCTGGTGACTCCTCTCTACGTCCGCGTGGGCCGCAAGCTGATCGACAGCATTTGCCATGAAACGATTGTGGAAGATCGGACGGCCCTCACTGAGTTTAAGATCCGGCCCTGCGGGTATCGCGAGGCGATCGCGGCAGCTCTCAACGCCGATGGCCGGAATCTATTGGTCGATTCGCGAACCATCCACGTTTCGGCTTCGCCCGAGAAAGCTTTCACCGCGATCCGCCGCATCGGCGGTGCAACCGGCTGGTATTACGCGAATTGGTTGTGGCGATTGCGTGGCTTGCTGGACATGCTGTGGGGTGGTGCTGGATTCCGGCGCGGTCGCCGCGATCCGGATTTGCTCGACGTTGGCGATACTGTGGATTTCTGGCGCGTGGAGGCGCTGGAACCCGATCGCCGTCTGCGTCTGGCCGCGGAGATGAAACTCCCAGGCCGTGCCTGGCTGGAGTTCGAAGTGACCCCCGACGCCACAGGATCGATCATACGGCAGACGGCCACGTTCGATGCGAAAGGACTGCTCGGCCGCGCTTACTGGTACTCTGTTTTTCCCTTTCACCAGTTCGTCTTCGACGGAATGCTTCAGGCCATTGCCGCGGCGAGCCGAACCCGGGCTTGAGCGATGCCGGTATTCATCAAGAGCGTCCTGGTCCATGCACCCGTTGAAACCGTCTTCGCATTCCATGAAAGATACGACGCCTTCAGGTTGTTAAGTCCGCCCTTCCCTCCAGTCCGCGTGGTCCGGAAGACCGGCTGCGGTGTTGAGACCGGTACGAAAGTCGAATTGAAGATTGGGCCGATCCGGTGGACCGCGCTACACACGGCTTATCAAAAGAACCGCCTCTTTGCCGACGAACAGATTGAGGGCCCATTTGCCAAATGGATTCACCGCCACGAATTTGAACCGGCGGGCGACGCCACGCGCCTGACGGACCGCATCGAGTATCGCTTGCGTGGAGGCGTTTGGATGAACCGTCTGTTTGGATGGGCGGTACAACTCGGCCTGCATCAAATGTTTCGACACCGGCATCGGGTTACCAAGCTTTATTGTGAGAACGGACCGTCACTCCGCTTCTAGCCCGACCTTCTTCAGCAATCGCCGCAAAGCTCCCTCACCACCAGCGCCCCGCTGCCTCCCGGCCACGTTGCCATCCTTGTCGATCAAAACATAAATGGGGTAGCTGTTCGCCGCGAAGAAGGCTGCGAGATTCGTGTCTTCAGTCAACACCACCTTGCATGGCCGGGGCGACTGTTCAAGGTACTTCTTTACTTTCTTTTTCGACTCGCCAACATTCACCGCAAGCACCACCAGTCCCTTGTCGGCGAAATCATGAATGACCGCCTCGAAGGCCGGCTCGTCATTTCGGCAGTAAGGACACCAAGTCGTCCAAAACTGGATGAGAACATTCTTGCCCTTCAGCGAATCGTTGTCATAATTGTCGCCATCCATGCTTTTGGCGTGGAAATGCGGCGCGGGTTCGCTCGAGTCGAGGCCAATAGCGCCGGCAATTGGAGCGGCAACCAAACCGGCGATCAAAGCTCTGCGCGAGATAGGATAAGTCATTTTGGTTTATGACAAAATTCTACCAGTGATGTCGAAAGGAATGTCGGAATGCTCCTTTTAGGCGCGGGATCTGTGAAGAAGAATCTGTTTCTCGCTCGCCGCGTCAACCATTGCCACGCGGTTAGGTGACCCCTAGCGCGATCCCGCTTTCTGGGCCGCTTTACGCGGCGCAAGGGTGTTGAACCGGCTCCCGCTCTTTGCTAAAACATAAATATGCATTCGTGTTTCTGTGGAAAACGAGTTTCGAAACGAGTGTTTTCAGCGAGATCGGGTCCACCGCCTGGCGCGGTGTTTTCCACCGTTATTCCCACAGCGTAAAAGAGAGCATCCGCAGGGATTGTTTTTGCTTGTGCCAGCGGCCGTAAGAAGCGTAAGTTGAAACCTGCCAACGCAACATGCAAGATATCGCACTTGAAAGAGGACTCCCCGCAAACCTGGATGCCGAACGCTTCGTGCTCGGCTCCATTCTCATGGACGATTCGTCGTTCATCTCGACCGCGGGCGCGGTAGGGGCCGACGATTTTTGCCTGGAGAAGCACCGCCGTATCTTTTCGAGGATGGCGGAGCTGTACGAACGCGGAGAGCGAATCGACCGCGTAACCGTTGCGAACGAGCTGATGAAGCATAATCAGCTTGAATCGATCGATGGGCTCAGCTATCTGGTTTCGCTGGATGACGGTCTGCCGACGATCTCGAACCTCGACAGCTATGTCCGGATTGTCAAGGATAAGTCCATCCTGCGCCGGATCATCTTCAATTCGCAAAAGCTGATCGATCGCTGCGTGCTGGGAGAAGAAGAGCCGGAGCTTCTCCTGGCCAGCGCCGAAGAAAGTCTGCTCAAGCTCGGCGAGAGCCGGGCCAAGGACGCGCTCGCGAACCCGGATCGTATCATTCGCGAGTTTGAAGGCGGCCTCAACGCATTTCTCGACCCCAGCAAGCGCATCAAGGGAGTCAGCACCGGATTCTTGAAACTCGACGAGATGACCGGCGGGTTTCATGGCGGCGAATTGATTATCCTGGCGGCGCGGCCATCGATGGGAAAGACCGCGCTGGCGTTGAATATCGCGCAGCATGTGGCAATGAACCAGGCTGAGAAGCAGACCGTTGCGGTCTTCTCGCTGGAAATGTCCAAGGAATCGCTGCTTACGCGCATGATTTGCGCGGCCGCTCGCGTGGACCAGCAGAAATTTCGAGCCGGGTACCTGAATCAGGATGAGCGGCGGCGGTTACAAAAGGCCGCTGCGGAATTGGTGCAGGCGCCGTTATACATCGACGATACACCGGGCACAAACATCATGGATGTTCATGCGAAGCTGCGCCGTTTAAAGAATGAGCATGGCCTGAAACTTGTCATCGTCGACTATTTGCAGCTCATGAGTACTCGCGGCAGGGCCGAGAATCGAAATCAGGAGGTCAGCGCCCTATCGCGGGGATTCAAGCTGCTGGCCAAGGAACTGGACGTCCCGATGCTGGTGCTGTCCCAGCTCAGCCGCGCGCCTGAAACCCGTCCCGGAGATCACCGGCCTCAAATGAGCGATCTGCGCGAATCGGGATCGATCGAGCAGGACGCCGATGTGATCGGCTTTATCTTTCGTGAAGAAGTTTACAAGCAGGATCGCGAGGATCTTAAGGGGCTTGCGGAACTTCTGCTTGCCAAACAGCGCAACGGTCCGACCGGGAAAATCAACATGGTCTTCCTCAAGGAGTTCACCAAGTTTGAGAACCGGACGAACGACCTCGGCGAAGACGTCATGGGCGGCGAATAGGCTAATAGACCCGCAACATCGACTGGATTCCGGCCGCTTCGAGAGCGTCGCGCTGCTTCTCGAGCGACGATTGATCTGGGAAAGGTCCTACGACAATCCGATAAATGCTGCTCTCCGGTCCGGGCGCTACCCGCGGATTAAATCCATTGGCGCGAAGCTCCTGATCAAACTTCACGGTCCCGTGCGGTCCGAGCGCCGCGAGTTGCAGATACTTCTCCCCATGCTTCGGAGAGATTAGCTCGCCAACAGTGGCGTCTGAAACAGCCGGCGGATCGCCCGCCTGCGC
>JBEKUT010000242.1:0-10411 GCA_049514735.1 Bryobacteraceae bacterium | reverse complement strand
CGGTAATTTCTCGTTACTGTTTAGCTGGGGCGATGTGCAGGTCGATGACGAGCTTCTGAGCGAAGCCGTGGCCTCCGCACTCGAGCGCATGCATCAAACGCGCCGCGCCCGCAAAACAGTCTCGTTGGATTCCGTTTCGTCCCGCAAAAAAGTTTCCGTCTTGTAGTGTCCTTCTTCTCCTCTGCTGTGTCTTTGCATTCCGGAATCGCCCCCAAACGCGATTCCGGATTTTTTTCTAAAATACAGTCAGTAAGGAGGCAACACCATGCTGGAACACGCAAACAGCGCCACTGTCGATTGGGATGCGAAAGACAAGAAGTGGCACGTCCGCATTAACGTTGGCGCGGAAGTCATTAAACGTCCGCTTCCAAAGAGCCCTCAGGACGCCGCTGAAGATACATTGAGAGCCGCTGCCGTAGCTACGGCGCAAGGCGAAGGTTACGAGGTGAACCCGTCTACGGTCACGATCGCCCGTTGACCGTCGCCAGGAGCCTCGTCACGCTTACCGAACGCGCCATTTCCGAGCCGCGCCATTCCGAGCCGCGCCATTCCGAGCCGCGCCATTCCGAGCCGCGCGCGTAAGCAAGCGACCCCATGCCGAGGCTCCCAGCCGGGCAAGTTTATAATTGAATATGCTCAAGCCTACGGAGAAGATCTGGCACAACGGGAGTTTCATCCCCTGGGACGACGCCCGCATTCATGTTTTGTCGCACGTTACGAGCTATGGCAGCTCCGTCTTTGAAGGCGTCCGTTGCTATAGCACACCCTCCGGCCCCGCGATTTTCCGCGTCCGCGAACACCTTCGGCGACTGGTCGACTCCGGCAAGATCTACCGCATGGACGTTCCCTATGGCATCGACGAACTCAGCGAAGCGATGCGCGAGCTGGTGCAGTTGAACAAGCTCGACTCCTGCTATTTCCGCCCCATCGCGCTACGCGGCTATGGCGACATCGGCGTGCTGCCCCTCAACAATCCCATCGACGTTTATATCGCGTGTTGGGAGTGGGGAAAATATCTCGGCGAAGAAGCGTTCACGCATGGCGTCGATGTGTGTGTGTCGAGCTGGACGCGCATCGCTCCCAACACTCTTCCGGCGCTCGCCAAAGCCGGCGCGAATTACATGAATTCGCAACTGATTCGCATGGAAGCGCACTTGAACGGCTATGCCGAGGGGATCGCTCTCGACACTCACGGTTACGTAAGTGAAGGGTCGGGTGAGAATATCTTTGTGGTTCGCGACGGCAGGATTCTGACGCCGCCGCTGGGAGCGTCCGTGCTGCCCGGCATCACGCGCGACACCGTATTTCAACTGGCGCAGGCCCTCGGTATTCCCCTCGTGGAAACGATCGTTCCTCGCGAAATGCTGTACATTGCGGATGAAGTGTTTTTCTCCGGGACCGCGGCGGAGATCACGCCGATCCGTTCGGTGGATCGCATCGTGGTCGGGAAGGGATCGCGCGGACCGGTGACTGAAAAATTGCAGCGCGCGTTCTTCGACGTTATCGAAGGCAGGGCGGAAGACCACTTCGGTTGGCTGACGCCCGTAGGAGTACAGCAGCCCGTTGGCGCGTAACTTAAGAGCGCAAAGGCCGCGAGCCCGCGGCGCCATACAGACCAGTAACTCGCGATTAGGCAGAGCGGGTCGCGGTCCGTTTTGCGCGATCTTATTAAATGTGATCCGCGAGTGCGACCACGGCGGCCACCTCCCCCGAGATTCCCGCCATCAATCGCACTCGCGTGGGATCTGTATCTTTTGTACCAGCGAACCCACGGTACGGCAAGAAGAATCGGATCGGCGTCCATACGTTTTCAACAGTTATTTCATGCCCTGTTTCCATAACATAGCGGCTGTGTGTTGTGGAAACCCTGTGCATAAATCGGTGTCTTCATGAAATGTAATGGCATTGACGCAGTTACTGGCGAACATACCCAGGTTTCCTTCAATGGCGCGATCACTGGTGTCGACCATCTGCTCGCCCCGCCCGAAGAGCGCGTCTATCTCGCGCCGGGCTTTATAGATATTCAAGTAAATGGATTTGCGGGCGTCGACTATAACTCCCCCGTGGCTCCGCACGAAGAGATCGCGCAGTCTATTCATCGCATGTATGCGACCGGCGTGACCCGTTTCTTCCCAACTGTCATAACCGGATCGCCCGATGACATGGCCGGCGCGCTACACAATCTCGCCGCCGCCCGCGAGGCTCTTCCGGAAGGGCACGCCATGGAAGCTTTCCACGTGGAAGGCCCCTATATCTCGCCCGAAGACGGACCGCGCGGTGCCCATCCCAAGCGCTGGACCCGCAAACCCGACTACGACGAGTTCCTCCGGTTTCAAGACGCCGCGCAGGGACACATTCGTCTTATCACTCTCTCGCCCGAGTGGCCCGAAGCCCCCGCATTTATCGAGCGGGTTGTAAGTGAAGGAGTGGCGATCAGCATCGGACACACGAAAGCGGAAGCGGCGCAGATCGCCAACGCGGTGAAGGCCGGCGCAACTCTGTCCACGCATCTTGGCAATGGCGCGCACGCGGTCATGTCACGGCATCCTAACTATATCTTCGACCAGCTTGCGGAAGATCGTCTCAACGCGAGCTTTATCGTCGATGGCATTCATCTTGGCCAGCCATTCTTAAAAGTTGCTCTGCGAGCGAAAGGCGTGGAGCATTCCGTCCTTGTGACCGATGCCGTCATGCCGGCGGGTTGCAGCCCCGGACAGTATCGGCTGGGTGAAGTGGACGTGGAACTTCACGCCGACGGAAGCGTTCGATTGCTCGGAGGAACCAGGCTAGCCGGCTCGGCGCTGCTCATGGACCGCGCCATCGGCAATGTGATCCGGATCGCCGGGATCACACTGCGCGACGCAGTTACCATGGCGACGCGCAACCCGGCGCGCGTTGGCCGCATCGCCCATCGACAGCGCGGACTCGCGACCGGCGAACGCTCCGATCTGGTTCGTTTCCGTTTCGACGACGAAACCAAGCAACTGCATGTGCTCGAGACCTACGCCAGCGGAGAGCTGGTTTATCAATCTAACTGAACTCGCACGAATGCCCACTCCGTGCCGTGACCGGAAGGGTCCGTGAAATAATCGGCACCCGGCGCTCCGTAACCGTCGGTGCTCTGCAACTCTGTCCAACCTTTTCAGAGTGTTACTGAGCCGCGCGCGTCAGCGAGCGTAACAGAGCGGTTCCCCATCCTATCTCGAAAGCCGCTCTCGGCCACGTAACGCACCAGCGATAGGCCGGCTCTCACGAGGTATACTGCTTCCGATGCCCAACGATCGCCGCGCGGCCCCAATGAAGGATCCTATCACGTGGCTCTACCCGCCAATCGAGACGTACAACACCGGCCGGCTCCAGGTCTCACCCGTCCACGAGATTTACTTCGAGGAAAGCGGCAACCCCTCCGGCAAGCCGGTGGTGTTTCTGCACGGAGGCCCGGGCGGCGGCTCCGATCCCAAACAGCGCCGCTTCTTCCACCCTGAAAAATATCGCATTGTGAACTTCGACCAGCGCGGCTGCGGCAAGAGCACGCCCTACGCATCGCTCGAAGCCAACACTACGTGGGACCTGGTCGCCGACATCGAAAAAATCCGCGAGCACCTCGGGATCGGCCGCTGGCAGGTATTCGGTGGATCGTGGGGATCCACTCTCGCACTCGCTTATGCCGAAACCCATCCGGATCGCGTCACCGAACTCGTCCTGCGCGGCATTTTCCTCCTCCGCAAGCAGGAAATCGACTGGTTCTACCAGCGTGGCGCGTCGGTCCTCTATCCGGACGCCTGGGAGCCGTACCTCGCCCATATCCCCGAGGTGGAGCGTGGGGATCTGCTCTCGGCCTATTATTCGCGCTTGACCAGCGACGATCCGGCCGTGCGGCTCGCGGCTGCGAAGATCTGGAGCGGATGGGAGGGCGCAACTTCCAAGCTCCTGCCGGACTCCGACTTCGCCAGCCACTACGAAGAGGATGAATTCGCGCTCGCCTTCGCGCGCATTGAGGGCCACTATTTCGTTAATAGGGGTTTTTTTGAAACCGACGATCAATTGCTGCGCGATGCCAGCCGAATCCTCCACATCCCCGGAGTGATTGTACAGGGCCGTTACGATGTCGTCTGCCCTATGGAAAGCGCGTGGGCGCTCCACCGGGCGTGGCCAGAAGCCGAGTTGATCATCACTCCCGACAGCGGCCATAGCGCCTTCGATCCGCCGAACAGCCGGGCGTTGGTGGCGGCGGCGGACAAGTTCGCCGGATAGCGCCCTGCGCCTAATGCCGTGACTCCGTTCTGCCGATCTGAAGAAAGTGCCTGAATGGTCCGAAGATTTCTCGCAACGTACTCTGAAAGAGATCGTGGGTCTGCAGGAAGACAATCATGCCTTCCAGAAAGAACTGCGCCGGCTATCCGCGGCCCTGATAGAAAGCAGACTTGCAAAGGAAATCGGCCCGGAAGAGTACGCGCTGAAACGCAAGATTGCGGTGGAGCAAGCTGAGGAGGCCAAGCGGCGGAAAATCGTGCTTGCCGACGAGCTCTGGCGGCGGCGGACCGAACCTAAGCAATCGTTGGTCACGGCGCGGTAGCTCAAGTCGCTAGACTAGTTTTCGTCACGGGCTGTTGGCTATCGGTTTTTCTGGGTGGCCATCGAATACCCGGCAGGTGTGTTCCAACCCTGGTGCTCCTGCCAATCGACGATTCGAAAATGCGGATAGGGCTCCTCGCGAGGCAGTTTCTTATAGTCCACAATCGCGGCCTGCTGGTGGTTGCCGTCCTGAGACTGGTAATACCAGGAAGCCTCCTGCCCGAGTTTGGCCGCTTCGCCGGATACCTGTAGAACATATTTCTCGTACTTGTAAGGGGCGCGAGGAGGCGGCACGGCGCCGTAAATAACGTCCACGGCCAGTTGCGTTTCCTTCGAGATTCGTCCTTCCCTCAGCAATTCCTGCATGGCGCGCACTACGATCCAATTGTTGACGCGATGATCGATATGGCGCTCGTCGGGGTGACCAGTGACGATCGTGTCGGGATTGTATCGGGCGATGAATTGCATCGTCGCCGCGACGATGGAGTCGAGGTCGAACGAAAGATTCGGAACGGCGGCATCGCGGTAAGGAGCGTGATCGCTCGCGAGCAGGACGGAAAGATATGGATCGGCGGGCGTGGGGTGTTCGAACCAAATCTGTCCGAGTCCGCCATCGGGCAGGCCTAAGAAGGAGATGTTCTCAGGCGCGACACCCAGATGCCCAAGCGATGCGCGAGCCTCTTCCATGCGCACTTCGCCGAAGTCCATGGCGTGGGCCGCATCGCAGGAGTGCATGTAATAGCGGTCGCAGCCGCCGGCGTCGCCGCTCGTGAAATAAACCACGTGGAGCGGAATGGCGTTTTCGACGGCTGCACGAATCAGTCCGGGATGCGCGGTGTCGTCGTCCTGGTGGGCGCAGAAAATCAGGATCGATTTTGGAAGGCGGCTGACGGCGAACTCGAGCCGGTTGCTCGCGATGGTGGTGTCTCTTGACTCAATCGAGACCTCGAGAGTGTAGAGGCCGGGCTCGATGGGATCGAGCTTTAGTGTGTGAGTGCCATCGACCGGGCCAGGCGTGGCGGGTTTCTGAAGATCCTTGCCGGCGGATGAAAGAACGCGCGCCCGAAGGACAGCGTCGCCGCCGCGCGGCACGTGGACAGTGTAGGAAAACGTCAGTGGCGCGCCGACCGCGAACATGGTGTGTCGCGTGTCGAAGGCGATCATATCGGACACAAATTCGGGCGGATAGAAATTCCGATACGATTCGGATTGGGACACATCGCGCAGGCGCGGATAAAGGTACAAGAACGGATATTGTTTCGGTAGTGGCGTGCCCGGCGGTGTCGTGAAGGCGGGCGGCGCCGTTGCGAGATCGTAGATGTGCGTGGGATGCATCGCGTCGCGCAGCACCACGGAAAAATAATTGAAAACCGGCTCCTTAATGGCTTGGGCGACAGCGGCCTTCTCTGTGCGGAACTCCTTCTCTTCGCCGGGCGCGAGCGAAAGGGAACTCGTGATGACAGTCTTTGAAGGGGCGGGCTCATCGGGCGCGGCAGTAATCCAGGGGTAAGTGTAGGGCTCGAACTCGAGTTGCAGATGGTCGAGCCGTCGATTCGAGAGATTGCGGACCACAATGCGGGTGTTCACACTGTCGCCGGTTGTGTAAAAACTCTTGTCGAACTCGACCGTGGTGACCTTTGCGAATTGGCGATGCACGGCGAACGAGGCGGCGTCGGTAATGGTGACGCCTTCCGAGGTGCGCAGGTCAACCTCATAGCGGCCGGTGCGCGCGTCCCAGGGGATGGTCCACAAAGGAAGGTAGTCCGCGCCATGAAGATCGATTCCGATTGCAACCGGAGCCTTCTCGCCGGAGTACCGGACCAATGCCGTAGCCGTGGCCGCCGGATGCAAACGAGCGCGCACCTGGCTGCCGGCGTTATATGAGGTGTTGTCCGCGATGGCTGTCAAGTCCGCGCAAAACACGCGGAGGCACGCGACGAAAGCGATGCTTAGTGAACGCAGCATGGTGCGGGAACATTGCCATAATAACGTCTATGCCCGATGCCCACAGCAAGGCGACAATTATAAGCATGGCTGTGCTGGCATCCGCCGCGGCTACGCTGCTACACGAAGGCCTTGGGCATGGCGCGATCGCGTGGCTAAGAGGCGACGTCCCGACACAGCTCACCAGCAATCATTTATCGAGTCTCACGCCGGACCGTTGGGTCTCGGCCGGTGGAACGCCGGTCAACCTTATCGCGGGTGCGATCGCTCTGCTGGCCGCGCGGGCCGCGGGCAGTCGCGCAAACCTGCGTTATTTCCTATGGATCTTCGGGGCGTTGAATCTTCTTCCCGGCGCGGGCTATTTTATGTTCTCAGGTATTTTCGGCTTCGGCGACTGGCAAGCGGTGATCGATGGTTTACCGCATCAGGGCCTGCTGCGAACCGGAATGACGATCTTTGGCGCTGTGCTGTACGTGTTCGTGGTGCGCCTGCTCGCGATTGCAGTGAGGCCGTTTTGTTTGCGGCGATCGACTTATAACACCGTAGGACGCTTGCCGTACTACGCGGCATGTCTTTTCAGTTGTGCCGCCGGGGCGCTCGATCCTCTGGGGCTGAAGCTCTTTTTTTTGTCGACAGTACCAGCCGCGTTTGGTGGTTCGTCGGGACTGATGTGGGCAGACAGTTTCTTGCCGGCTGAACCACCGGAACGCGCGCTGCTGGTTTCGCCGCAGCCAGCCTGGTGGATTGCCGCGGCCGTCATCGGGCTCGCGTACATTGTCATTCTCGGGCGCGGTATACAGTTCGCGCATTAGGGCGGTGTCCGGCGCAGAGCGCTCGCTGCCTGATCATATCTTCAACAAGCGTTCTGCGTTCCCGTGCGTGATTTTTTCGAAATCGGCCGGCGATAACGATAGCTTTTCCAGAAACGCCCGGCCTTGCTCATTGGAGCTGTAGGGATAATCGACCGAGAACATGATGCGGTCCGCCCCAACCACTTCAAGCGCGAGATGCAGCGGCGGCGCGGTGAAAATGCCGCTCGTCGTGATGTGAACATTGCTGTGGAAGTAGTCAGCAACCGATCGCTGCAGGCCTTTCGCGAACGGCGTCACGGCGGCGTCAATGCGGGCGAGGAAGAACGGGATCATCTCGCCCATGTGACCAATGACAATCCGCAGCTTCGGAAAACGATCGAAGACGCCGGTAGCAATCAGGCGCAGCGTGTGCAGACCTTGTTCGGCGTGCCAACCCCAGCCGGCGATGGCGAGGATCCGGGAAAGTCCGGGCTCCAATCCGGAAAAATACGCCTTCTGCACGGCTTCGGGAGGCGGCGCGGGATGAAGATAGAGCGGGACATCGAGAGCTTCGGCGTGTGCGAGGAGCGGCGCAAAGAAAGGATCGTCGAGAAAACGTCCCTGGATCGTCCCGTTGATCAAGGCGCCCTTGAAGCCAAGCTGTTTGACCGCGTGTTCAAGCTCCACCGCAGCCGCATCGGGATCGGCCACCGGCAGCGTGGCGAAGCCAGCGAAGCGTTGAGGGTGACGTCCAATTGCCGCGGCGATTCATCGTTCACGAGCCGGCACAGTGGAATCGCACGCGTTGGCTCCAGAATCTCGGGAGAAGGGTGCGTGTGCGACAGCACCTGCAAATCGATGCCGGCCCTGTCCATGTCGGCGATGCGCCGCTCGCCCAAATCGCCCAGATTTACCAGCCGTTGCTGCGCCATCTGCTTGCCGGCCGAGTTCATGGACCGGAAGTAATTCCCGGCTTCTCCGATTTCTTCGTTGACGCGTTGGCTGCGATAATGCTCTTCGAGCGCGATCAGTCTCATTCTTGAAATCTTAGCTCGCCGGGACATTCCTGTTGCTTTCCCAAACGAGCGGTGGTATGCTTCCTGTTGGAAACCCAATAGGCGTATGAAAGACAAGACGGACGTTCGGCAAGGCACTCTGGCTCTGATGGTTTTGAAAACTCTCGACGTGCTTGGCCCCTTGCACGGCTACGGCATCGCCCGCCGCATCGAGCAAATCAGCGGGGACCTGCTGACGCTGAATCAAGGCACGCTGTATCCCGTCCTTCTGAAACTGGAGCAGGAGGGATCGATCGCTTCAGAGTGGGGCGCGTCTGAGAATAACCGCAAGGCGCGCTTCTATAAGCTGACGCGCGCCGGGCGCAAGCAGTTGCAGGCCGAGACGCAGGATTGGGAGCAGACCGCGGCCATTATCGGGCGTTTCTTCGCGGTGAAAGCGGAAGACCTGGAATGAAGACGCTGCGGCGATTCTCAAGGCGCTTATTATCCTGGGCACGGGCCCGCCAAGACGAAGAACGCTTAAGAGCCGAGATTGAGGAACATCTCACGCTGCAAACCGAAGAAAACCTGACCGCCGGTTTGCTGCCTCAAGAAGCGCGCCGGCAGGCCATGCTGAAATTCGGAGCGGTAGAGGCCATGCGAGAGATCTATCGGGATCAACGAGGGCTGCCCTTTTATGGAAACTCTGTTACAAGACACGCGTCACGCCCTACGCCGATTACGAAAGGCCCCGGCGTTCACCATGACCGCCATCCTCACACTAGCCCTTGGCATCGGCGCAACCACCTCGATCTTCACGTTAGTCCATGCCGTTCTCCTCAAGTCACTGCCGGTGGCGAATCCCGGAGATTTGTACCGCCTGGGAAGAGAATCCCGTTGTTGCTACTTGGGAGGATACAGTCAGGACAAAGAATTCTCCCTTGTCTCGTACGATTTGTACAAATACCTCCGCGATAATACCAAAGGTTTTGCGGAATTGGCGGCTTTCCCTGCTTTCGAGCCGCTCTTTGGCGTCCGGCGCGCGGGCAGTTCAGAGACCGCCCAGAGCTATCCAGGCGAGTTTGTCTCCGGCAATTACTTCAGCATGTTCGGCATAAAAGCGTACGCTGGGCGTACGCTGACTACCCAGGACGATCGACCCGGCGCTCCGCCCGTTGCGGTGATGAGCTATCGCTTATGGCAGCAGCAGTACGGATCGAGTCTCTCGGTCATTGGCGGCGTTTTCAATCTGAATGACAAGCCATTTACCGTGGTGGGAATCGGACCGCCGGGTTTCTTTGGCGACACTCTGCGCAACGCGCCGCCCGATTTATTTCTGCCGTTAAACACAGAACCCGTGGTAGAGGTCGATGCCGACCTGAACAAGTACGACACTCACTGGCTTGAATTGATCGGCCGCATCCGCCCTGGCGCGGCGCCCGCGGCCGTAGAAGCTGAAATGCGGGTGGAGCTGAAGCAGTGGCTGCGCTCGCACTGGGGTGAGATGAGCCCCAACGATCGCGCGAAATTTCCGGATCAGACCCTGTTCCTGAGCCCCGGTGGCGCCGGCATCACCAGCATGCGTGAAGAATATGAGCACTGGCTGAAAATCCTCATGATGGTTTCCGGATTTGTGCTGTCGATCGTCTGCGCCAACGTCGCCAATCTCATGCTGGTGCGCGGCATGGAGCAGCGCCAGCAAACATCATTGAGCATCGCGCTAGGTGCGCGAGGATCGCGTCTTGTGCGGCAGGCCCTCACCGAAAGTACTCTCCTTTCGTTATCGGGAGGCGCGGCGGGCCTCGCGATCGCATTCGCCGGCACTCGCCTGATTCTGCATTTCGCATTTCCCACCTTCGCCGGATTCGCCGGCGTGCCGATCGACCCCTCACCCTCCATGCCGGTACTGTTGTTCGCGTTCGCCGTCTCGCTTGTTACCGGAGTTGCGTTCGGCATCGCACCCGCATGGATGGCCGCCAGAGTGGATCCCATTGAAGCCCTCCGGGGCGTCAACCGTTCCACGAACCGCACGGGATCGCTGCCACGCAAAACGCTGGTTGTGTTCCAGGCTGCCCTCTCACTTGTATTGCTCTCCGCGTCCGGCCT